>NZ_JBFUJT010000018.1:0-114068 GCF_056401235.1 Polaromonas sp. P4_F9
CCGTAGGCGATGCCCGCGAAGAAGTTCATCGAAGCGGTGACTACGACCTTGGCCGTGATCGGCAGCAGCATCGCCACCGCCACGGCGGGGCCGAAGCCCGGAAGCACGCACACCGCCGTGCCCATCGCACAGCCGACCAGGGCCCAGAGCAGGTTGGCCGGCGAAATCGCCGTGGCAAGGCCTTGCGAAAGAGCGTGCAGGAGGGCCATGTCAGTTGCTCCACCGCGCTGCGCGCGACCCGTGACTCAGGTAACGGATGTCATTGCGGGCTCGACCCGCAATCCACGGCAGCGCGCCTGGACGCCACGATGGATCCCGGGTCGAGCCCGGGATGACAAGGCTTGATGGGGTCGGTTTCATTTCGGCTTTCATATCCAACCCGTTGTGGTGAGGCCCGGCAGGTTGATCGCCAGGAATTGGGTGAAGGTCCAGAACACCGGCGCTGAAATGGCCAGGCCCGTCGCCACGTCTGTCGCCACGGTCTGCGGCTTGCCGGCCGGCTGGCCGGCTGCGCGGCGCAGCCCCTGCACCGCGAGCACGTAGCACATCGTGCAGCTGAGGATGAAGCCCAGGGTGGTGATCAATGCCGCGTTGGCCAGCAAGCCGGCGGAGACCCACGCAAAACCGGGCCGATAGCCCTGCTCGGCGCCCGAGGGCTCTCCCATATTGCGATAGCCGCCCATGCGCGCCTCGCGGACGATCAGCACGCCGCACAGCGTGAGCACGCCGGCCACCAGCCACGGCAGGAAATTGGGCCCGATGCCGGAGTAGCCGGCGGCCGAGGGGATGGACACCGCGCCTGCGGCCAGCGCCACCCCGATCAGCCCGATGGCTGCGCCGACCAACGTCTGCGGCAGCGAATTGCCGGATGCCTGTTGTCGTGTCATTGTCTTTCCTCCTTTGCGCGTCAGACCATGCCCGACTTGACCATGGTCACGCGCATGCTGGCGAACTCGTCGTCGACGAACTTGTCGAAGGCCGGGCCGCTCAACACAGCCGGCGTCCAGTTGTTCTTCTCCAGGGCCTCGGCCCAGAATTTGGTCTTGAGCGCGGCCAGCACCATGTCGGTCAGCGCGTTGCGCTGCGCGGGGCTGATGCCCGGCCCGCCGTACAGGCCGCGCCAATTGCCGATCTCCACGTTGATGCCCTGTTCCTTGAGCGTGGGCACGTTGATGCCCTTCAGGCGCTCGCCCGACGTCACCGCAATCGCCCGCATCTTGCCGCTGGTGATGTACTCGGCCAGCTCGCTGTAGCCGCCGCCGCCGACCGTCACGTTGCTCCCCAAAATGGCCGCCGTGGCTTCACCGCCTCCGCGGAAGGCCACATAGTTGATCTTGGCCGGGTCCACGCCGGCCTCGCGCGCGATCATGGCCGCCGCGATGTGCTCGGTGGAGCCGCGCGAGCCGCCGCCCCACTTCACGCTGCCGGGGTCCTTCTTGAGCTGGGCGACCACGTCGGCCATGGTCTTCAAGGGCGAGCTGGCCGGCAGGGCGAACACGTTGTACTCGCTGGTCAGGCGCGCGATCGGCGTCGCCTGCGACAGGCTCACCGGCGGCTTGCCGGTGATGATGCCGCCCAGCATCACGGCGCCCATCACCATGAGGCTGTTCGCGTCGCCCTTGCTGCTGTTGATGAACTGCGCCAGGCCCAGCGCGCCCGCGGCCCCGCCCTTGTTGTCGTAGCTCACGCTGTCGGCAGCCTTGGCTTCCTGTATTGCCTTGCCCAGGGCGCGACCCGTGGTGTCCCAGCCACCGCCGGGGTTGGCCGGAATCATCATCTTGAGGTTGACGCCGGCCCGCGCTGCGAGCGGCCATGCGCCGGCTCCCGCCAGCGCCAGTAAAGATTTCATGAATTCATCGCGACGCATGCTTGTCTCCTTGAAAGGTGCGGCCGATCTTGCTGCCGGCCCGCAGCGCCAAGCTTTCGGTGCGCTTTCAAATTGCGCGCGGCGAACTCGGTGGTTTCCCCAATCGGGTAATCGATAGGGTGCGATGAAAGGGTTTCGAAAGCGGCCCGGCGCGGCCGCCTCCTAGCATTCGCTACACATTCGAGCCACTCACAACGAAGGACAGCAATGAACGTCACCGGCATGCTGCACGGCGCCCGTCTCCTCAAGTTGGCGGGCTTTCCGACCCCGGAAATCCTGGGCCCCGACGCGAGCGAGTCGGCCATCAAGGCGCTGATCGCCAAACACGGACAAGTCTTTATCAAGCCGGTCTTCAAGGGCGGCGTCGGCAAAAAGGGCAAGGCCGGGCTGATCGGCCGGGCCACCGACCTGAAGACCGCGCTGGCGGAGAAGGAGCGGCTGTACTTTTGCGAACACCGCCACGGCCACCAGTTCGCCAAGTCCAACGGCGTCACCTTCGAGGCCGGCGTTCCCGCCGAGCACGAGGTGTACTTCTCGCTCACCGACAACACGCGCTTTCGCGCGCCGACGATGACGCTGACGCACCACGGCGGCGTGGACATCGAGGAGCTGGACAAGACGCAGATCGTCAGCGTGCCTTTCAACCCGCTGACCGGCCTGAAGGCCTTTGTCGTGGCCAACGCGTTGTCCGAGCTGAAGGCGCCCAAGCAGATCATCTCGCCGCTGGTTCAACACCTGCCGAACCTGTGGGACCTGTTCCACGACTACGGCATGACCACGCTGGAGCTGAACCCGATCCGCCTGCGGCCCGACGCCAAGGGCCGGCTCACGCCGGTGGCCTGCGACTTCAAGTGCGGCTTCGACCGCGACGACCCGCGCTGGCAGCGGCTCGATCTGCCGACCGACCTGTTCGCCGCCGACTATTCGGACTTCGAGCAGGAGATCAACCAGCTGCGCACCTACCAGGGCCAGAGCGACGTCTACATCATCAACGACAAGGGCACGATCCTCGCGCCCACGTTCGGCGGTGGTGCGAACTCGCTGGTCACGCAGATGCTGGGGGACGACGCCATCATCTCGTCCGATTTCGGCGGCAACCCACCGTACGAAAAGATGAAATCGGTGGCACGCATCTGCTTCAAGCATTGGCTCAAGCAGTCGAACGTGCTGTTCATCATCGGCGGCAAGAGCAACAACACCGACATCTTCGAGACCTTCCGCGCCATGGCCGATGCGCTGCGCGAGCACTTCGGCAAATACGGCCCGCAGCCGCTGTACTTGGTGGTGGGACGCGGCGGGCCGAACCTGGTGCGCGGCATGGGTGTGCTGCGCGACACCTGCGATGCGCTCGGYATCCCCTACCGGATCTTCGGCTTCGATTCGGCGATGAGCGAAGTGGTCGACTACGCGCGCCGGGTAGACGCCTGGATGAAGGCCGGCGGGCGCCAGCAGGTGGCGACCGCGATGAACCTGGCCGCCTGAGGTTGAAGCCAATGTCCCTCTTTCGACGCGCCACGCTCCTGTTCGCTGCGTTCGCGCTGGCGTCTTGCAGCGGCCTGCCTGCCAAGCCTGAGGCGAAGACCCTCCATGTGATGACTTCCGGCGGCTTCACCGCGGCCTACAACGAACTCGTGCCACGGTTCGAGCGCGACACCGGGCACAAGGTGAACACCGCCTATGGCGCGTCGATGGGCGCGGCGGCGGATTCGATCCCGAGCCGGCTCGGGCGCGGCGAGCCGGCCGACCTCGTGATTCTCGCCCGGCCCGCGCTCGACGCCCTCGTGGCGCAGGGCCATGTGGTGGCGGGCAGCCAGGTCGATCTGGTGCGCTCCCTGATCGGCTTCGCGGTGCGCACCGGGGCGCCGAAGCCCGACATCAGCACCGTCGAAGCGCTCAAGCGCACATTGCTCGACGCGCCGTCGGTCGCCTATTCGGCGAGCGCGAGCGGCGTGTACTACGAGACCGAGCTGTTGAAGCGGCTGGGCATCGAGGAGCGGGTGTTACCCAAGAGCAGGCGCATTCTGAGCGAGCGCGTCGGCACCGTGGTAGCGCGGGGCGACGCGGCGCTCGGGCTGCAGCAGGTCAGCGAATTGCTGCCCATCGAAGGCATCCAGTTCATCGGCGTGCTGCCGCCCGAGGTGCAACGAGTCACCGTGTTCTCCGTCGGCATCACCGTGAAGGCGCGTGAGCCCGAAGCGGCGCGGCAATTGATCGCCTTTTTCAGAGCGCCGGCGGCGGTACCGCCGATCGTCAAGAGCGGGCTGGAGCCAGCAACTCAATGACCGCGAAAGCGGACCCGAAGCGGACACTAAAGCGAACGAAAGCGAGAGCGACATGACTCAATTCAGAAAAAACGTGGGCGGTTTCAAATACTTCACCGGTATCGAGTCGCTGGCCCAGATCGCGACCCGCGAGGACCGTGTGTGCGTGCTCAACATCCTGGGCGGGGAATCCAGCGAGGTTACGCCGGTCGGCCACGCCTGGAGCGGCGGCAACGTGGTGTTCGGTACCTCGCCTGGCAGAGGCGGCCAGGTGCTGGAGACGCCTCACGGCAGCATCCCGGTCTTCAACAACGTGCGCGAGGGCCGGGAAGCCGGCCACAGTTTCAACTGCGGCGTGGTCTACCTGCCGCCGAGCGCGGCGGACGACGGCGTGGTCGAGCTGATCCGCGTCAATCCCGAGCTCACCAAGATCTTCATTCCCACCGAGAAGATGAGCGTGCACGACGCGCGCGAGATCCGCGCCATGGCGCAGGCGCGCGGCATCGACATCTTTGGCGGCAACAGCCTGGGCGTGGCCGATTCGTGGAACCAGGTTCGCATCGGCGGCGCGCTCGGTGGCGACAGCCCGAGCGACACGTTGAAGAAGGGCTCGGTCGCCATCCTGTCCAACTCGGGCGGCTTCACCACCACCATCGCGCAGTACCTGCGCATGGGCGGCTGGGGCACCACCACGCTGGTGTCGTCGGGCAAGGACGTCTACATCCACTACGCCGCGCCCGAGTTCGCCTTCGCGCTGGGCAACGACGATCGCAGCAAGGCAGCGGTGCTGTATTGCGAGCCCGGCGGCTACTACGAGCTCGACGCCGAGTTCACCAAGCCCGTGGTGGCTTGCGTGGTGGGGCGCTGGAAGAGCAAGCTCACGCGCGCCGTCGGCCATGCCGGCGCGATGTCGGGCGGCGGCGATGACGCGGCCTCGAAAGAGCGCTGGTTCATGGAGAAGTTCGGCGTGGATGCGCTGTACACGCCCGAGCGTCCGGTCTGTTCGGCCAAGGGCGCGGTGGTGACCAACATCGCCGACATTCCGGCTGCGTTGACCGCGGTGATGGCCGCCAACGGGGTCAAGCCCGACTTCGCGCCGGAAGGCACGATGGAGCTGAAGGCCTGGTTCGGCTCGAACGCGGGCGCGAAGATTCCATCCGAGCTGGACCTGCCCACGGTGCGCGCGGTGGCGCCGTACGACGCGCAGGTCAAGTCGCTGGCGCTGCAGGTCGGCGCCACGTTCGCACGCGAGGCGTTGAAGGACGCCTCGGGCGTCTCGCAGATGGACGCCAAGACACAGGTGACTCGCCTGAACGGCGTGTCGGTACTCGACGCGGCGCAGTACACGCTGGAGGGCAACGTCGGGCTGGCCTTGCTCAAGGAGCCCGGTGGCGAGAACGACCGCAAGCTGGTGAGCGTGGCGGTGGGCGCCTGGCTCAACCTGCATGGCGATGCGACGCTGGCGGCGGCGCAGGCCGCGCGGGAAGCTGGCAATGCGCCCAACGCCGTGCTGGCCGCGGCTCTCGCCATCGTGGGGCCGCGGCGCACCGAGCCGGCCCGTGCGATCGCGCACGAGCTAATCGCGCGCTTCTCGGCGGCGGGCCTGAAGGACGCGCTCGACGAAAGCTTCACCCTTGGCGGGCTGTTGGAGAGCCCAGCGGCGGGTATGGTGAGAACCACACCCGACCCGCGCGCCCAGGCGATGCTCGACGGACTGCGCGCCCGTGGTGCGCGCTCGGTGTTCGTGCGCTTTCTCGAGCGTCTGGGGGGCTACCCCACCGCCGATGCCGTGCTGGCCGCCATCACCACCACGCTGGGCTGGGGCCCCCTGATGCGCAAGCGCGTGTCGCGCCTGACAGTGGAATGCCTGCCTGCGTGGATGCAGCTGTTCGGCACGTCGATCGGCGCCTCGGTCGAGGCGTCACGGCACGAGCCGACGCGCTTTTGCGGCATCTCCGAGGCCGATCTGCTGGGTGCCCGCTCGCTCACCGAAGTCGCCTGCGTCGCGCTCCTGCATGCCCAGCCGCGCCCGGGGGACCTGTTCGCCTTCCAGACGCTGGTGGGCCTCCTGCTGTCGAACGGCCCGGGCACGATCTCCGCCCAAGGTGCCAAAGGGGCGGTGTCGTCCGACGGGCCGGAGCAGCCTGAACGCGTGCAGCTCAACAAGGGGATGATCGGTTTTCTCACCCATTGCGGCTACGCGCACGGGGGCAACGGCTACGAAGGCGTGGCCTTCCTGCTGGAGCAGTTCAAGGACAGCGGCCTGACCGATCCGGGCAGCCCGTCGCACGGCGCGGATGTCGGCGCGCTGGCGGCGCGCTATGTCGAGTCCTATGCACGCTACAAGGCCGACAAGAAGACCAGCGGCAACCTCGACATCCAGAAAATCCCCGGCGTGAACCATCCCGTGTTCAAGGACAAGCCGGTCAATCACGATCCGCGCGAAGTCTTCATCGCCGAGCTGATGGCCCGGCGCGGCGAGCACAACGTCTTTCACGAGTTTTATCGCGCGCTGGTTCAAAAGCTCTATGACGAGGGCGTGTCGCGCAACGTGTATTGCGTGAACATCGACGCGGTGATCGCCGCCTTGCTGCTCAAGACCGTGTGGCCGGCGTACCGCGCCGGCACGATCAAGGCCGATGCGCTGGAGACGGCGGCGTTCACGATCTTCCTGTACGCCCGCATGCTGGGCTGCGCGGCCGAGATCGACGATCACCTCAACCGCGGCCGCAACATGGACACGCGCTCCGCCGCGTCGGCGTGCCGCTTTCTGGCCTGACCCACGGAGACTGCGATGAGTGACACACTGAAGCGCGACGCCCTCGACTACCACCGCTATCCCACGCCGGGCAAGATCTCGGTGACCCCCACCAAGGCCATGGCCACCCAGCGCGACCTGGGCCTGGCCTATTCGCCGGGCGTGGCCGAAGCGTGCCTGGCGATTGTGGAGGATCCGCGCGAGGCCGGCAACCTGACGGCGCGCAACAACCTGGTGGCCGTGATCACCAACGGTACGGCCGTGCTGGGCCTGGGCAACATCGGCGCGCTGGCGGGCAAGCCGGTGATGGAGGGCAAGGGGTGCCTTTTCAAGAAATTCGCCGGCATCGACGTCTTCGACATCGAGCTCGATGAGCTCGACCCCGACAAGCTGATCGACACCATCGCGCGGATGGAGCCGACCTTCGGCGGCATCAACCTCGAAGACATCAAGGCGCCCGAGTGTTTCTACATCGAGAAGAAACTGCGCGAGCGCATGAAGATTCCGGTGTTCCATGACGACCAGCACGGCACCGCCATCGTCGCCGCCGCGGCCATCCTGAACGCGCTGCGGCTGGTGAAAAAAGACATTGCCGAAGTCAAGCTGGTGTGCTCCGGCGCCGGCGCGGCGGCGCTGGCCTGCCTGGACCTGATCATCAGCCTGGGCCTGAAGCGGGCCAATGTTCTTGTTATCGACAGCAAGGGCGTGCTGTTCGCCGGCCGCGAAGGGCTTGACGACAGCAAGGCGCGCTACGCGCAGGAAACCCGCGCGCGGACCCTGGCCCATGCCTGCGAGGGCGCCGACGTGTTCCTGGGCCTGTCTTCCGCCGGTGTGCTCAAGCCCGAGATGGTCAAGACCATGGCGCGCGACCCCATCATCCTGGCGATGGCCAACCCGGACCCGGAGATCAGTCCGGAAGAGGCGCTGGCCGCGCGTCCCGACGCGATTCTGGGAACGGGGCGTTCGGACTATCCGAATCAGATCAACAACGTGCTGTGCTTTCCCTTTATCTTCCGCGGCGCGCTGGACGTCGGCGCCACCACCATCAATGAGGAGATGAAGCTGGCCACGGTGCGCGCCATCGCCGAGCTGGCCCATGCCGAGATACCGGAATCCGTGGCCAAGGCCTACGGCGCCGCGGGCCTTCGCTTCGGCCGCGACTACCTGATCCCCAAGCCCTTTGATCCTCGCCTGATCGAAGTGGTGGCGCCCGCCGTGGCGCGAGCCGCCATGGACTCGGGCGTCGCCACCCGCCCGATCGCCGACATCGAGGCCTACCGCGGCGGTCTCGCGCGCTTCGTCTACCGCTCCGGCTCGGTGATGCAGCCGGTGTTCGCCGCGGCGCAGAAGGCGCCCAAGCGTGTGGTCTATGCCGAAGGCGAAGACGAGCGCGTGCTGCGCGCCGTGCAGATCGTCGTCGACGAGGGGCTCGCCTGGCCGATCCTGGTGGGCCGTCCGTTGGTGGTGGAGCAGCGCATCCAGGACTACGGGCTGCGCCTGGCGCCGGGCCGCGACTTCGAACTCGTCGATCCGGATACCGACTCACGCCTGCCGCAAGCAGCCCAGGACTACTACCAGCTCACGCGGCTCAAGGGCGTCACGCCGCTCGCGGCCGAGTCCGCCTTGCGCCGCAACCCCACGGCACTGGCCGCGATGCTGGTGTACCGCGGCGAGGCCGATGCCTTGCTGTGTGGCATGTGGGGCGGCTTTCGCAGCCATCTCGACATCGTCGCCGCTGTCATCGGGCTGCGCCCGGGCGTCGAGACACTGGCGGCGATGAACATGCTGATGCTGGCCGAGCGCACGCTGTTCATCTGCGACACCCACGTCAACTACGATCCGAGCCCCCAGCAGCTCGCCGAGATCGCCGTGCTGGCGGCCGACGGCATTCGCCGCTTCGGCGTGGTGCCGCACGCGGCCCTGCTGTCGCATTCGAGCTTCGGCAGCGAGGACACGCCCAGTGCGCGCAAGATGCGCCGCGCGCTCGAGCTGATCCGCTCCCTGAAGCCCCGCTTCGAGGTCGAGGGGGAGATGCACGGCGATACCGCCTTGTCCAGGGAGCTGCTGGACCAGGTGCATCCGGGTTCGGCACTCACGCGTGATGCCAATCTGCTGGTGATGCCCACACTCGATGCGGCCAACATCACCTTCAATGTGCTCAAGGCCACTGCGGGCCATGGCATCACCGTGGGGCCCATCCTGCTGGGCCTGGCCCAGCCGGCCCACATCCTCACCCCCACGGCCACCGTCAGGCGCATCGTCAACATGTCGGCGCTGGCTTCAGTGGACTGCGCCGCGGAATGGTCCAGCCGCACCGCCAGCTCGGTGCTCTCGCAGATCCGCGCCGGTACTGATGATCTGGCGTAGTGCCGAGCGCTCAAGTCAACGCAGGGCTGGGAGCCTCAGTAATAACCCGCATTCGCACGCGCGACAAACCATACGCCGCCCATGGCGTCATTCCGGCACTTCGTTCAGGGCCTCATCCGCGGGGAATACGAATGTCCTGACAAAACAAAGACTTAGCAGCGAATCAACCCATCCATGAGCCCTGGCATGCCGATTGCGAACCCAATTGGCGTGCGTGTGGCATCCGAAGCGACATACGCCAGACCAAAAGGAGACAAAATGAATGTGAACGACGACGTCGATCCGATCGAAACCATTGAATGGGTCGACGCACTGCGCGCGGTGGCGCAGCATCGCGGCCCCCAACGCACCAACCACATCGTCAACCGACTGGTGGACCAGGCGCGCAACGACGGCGTGTACGTGCCCCGCTCGCTGAACACGGCCTACAAGAACACGATCGAGCCGCAAGACCAGGCGAAGTCGCCCGGCGATCGCGAGATCGAGCACCGGCTGCGCTCCATCATCCGCTGGAACGCGATGGCGATCATCCTGCGCGCCAACAAGGACAGCTCGGAGCTGGGCGGCCACATCGCCAGCTTCCAGTCGGCGGCGACGCTGTACGACATCGGCTTCGGCCATTTCTGGCACGCGCCGACCGAAGCGCACGGCGGCGACCTCATCTATATCCAGGGCCACTGCTCGCCCGGCATCTACGCCCGCGCCTTCGTCGAAGGCCGGCTCACCGAGCAGCAACTGCTGGGCTACCGGCAGGAAACCGAGGGCAAGGGCATTCCCTCCTACCCGCATCCCTGGCTGATGCCCGACTTCTGGCAGTTCCCCACCGTCTCCATGGGCCTGGGCCCGCTGATGGCGATCTACCAGGCGCGCTTTCTGAAGTACCTGCAGGGCCGCGGCCTGGCCGATACCGCGCCGCGCAAGGTCTGGGCCTTCATGGGCGACGGCGAAATGGACGAGCCCGAGTCGCTGGGCGCGATCTCGCTGGCCGGGCGCGAAGGCCTGGACAACCTGATCTTCGTCATCAACTGCAACCTGCAGCGCCTGGACGGCCCGGTGCGCGGCAACGGCAAGATCGTGCAGGAACTGGAGTCGGTCTTCCGCGGCGCCGGCTGGAACGTCATCAAGGTGCTGTGGGGCACCGGCTGGGACAAGCTGCTGGCCAAGGACAAGAGCGGCCTCTTGCTCAAGCGCATGGAAGAGTGCGTCGACGGCGAATACCAGGACTTCAAGAGCAAGAGCGGCGCCTATGTGCGCGAGCATTTCTTCGGCAAGTACGAAGAGCTGAAGGCGCTGGTCGCCGACATGAGCGACGACGAGATCTGGGGCCTGACGCGCGGTGGTCACGACCCGGAGAAGGTGTTCGCTGCCTACGCCGCCGCCGTCAAGCACACCGGCCAGCCGACGCTGATCCTGCCCAAGACCGTCAAGGGCTATGGCATGGGCGAGTCGGGCGAGGGCCAGATGATCGCCCACCAGGCCAAGAAGATGACGCAGGATGCGCTGCGCGGCTTTCGCGACCGCTTCCAGATCCCGGTGTCCGACGAGGATCTGCCGAACATCCCCTTCATCAAGCTGCCGGAGGACAGCGCCGAGATGAAGTACTTGCGCGCGCGCCGCGAAGCCTTGGGCGGCTACCTGCCGCAGCGCCGGCGCACCTCGAGCGCGTTGACCATCCCGCCGCTCGATACCTTCCAGCGCCTGCTGGCCAGCTCCGGTGAGCGCGAAATCTCCACCACCATGGCCTTCGTGCAGATGCTGGGCACGCTGGTGCGCGACAAGCACATCGGCAAGCACATCGTCCCCATCGTGCCCGACGAGTCGCGAACCTTCGGCATGGAGGGCATGTTCCGCCAGTTGGGCATCTATTCATCGTTGGGCCAGCTGTACAAGCCGCAGGACGCCGACCAGCTGATGTACTACCGCGAATCGAAGGACGGGCAGGTGCTGCAGGAAGGCATCAACGAAGGCGGGGCGATGTCCAGCTGGATCGTTGCCGCCACCTCGTACAGCGTGAGCAACGTGCCGATGATCCCGTTCTACATCTACTACTCGATGTTCGGGCTGCAGCGGGTGGGCGACCTGGCCTGGCTGGCCGGCGACATCCGTGCCCGCGGCTTCCTGCTGGGCGGCACCGCCGGGCGCACCACGCTCAACGGCGAGGGGCTGCAGCACGAGGACGGCCACAGCCACCTGCTGGCCGCGACGATCCCGAACTGCGTGTCCTACGACCCGACCTTCGCCTACGAGATGGTGGTCATTGTGCGCGAGGGCATGCGCCGGATGTACGAGCAGCAGGAGGACGTCTTCTACTACCTCACGCTGATGAACGAGAACTACCCGCACCCGGGCCTGGCCGAGGCGGGGGAGGGCGCCGAAGCCGGCATTCTCAAGGGCCTGTACAAGCTCCAGGATGGCGGCAAGACGGCCAGGAAGGGCCTGCGTGTGCAGCTGATGGGCAGCGGCACCATCCTGCGCGAAGTGATTGCCGCGGCGGAGTTGCTCAAGACCGACTTCAACGTCACCGCCGACATCTGGAGCGCGACCAGCTTCAACGAACTGCGCCGCGACGGCATGGCCGCTGCGCGCTGGAACCTGCTGCACCCGACCGAGGCGCCGCGCCAGAGCTGGGTCGAGAGCTGCCTGGACGGCAGCGAGGGCCCGGTGATTGCTTCCACCGACTACATGCGCAGCTACGCCGACCAGGTGCGTGAGTACGTGCAGGCCGCCGGCCGGCGCTTTGTGGTGCTGGGCACCGACGGCTTTGGGCGCAGCGACTACCGCGTCAAGCTGCGCAAGTTCTTCGAGGTGGATCGCCACTATGTGGCCGTGGCCGCGCTGAAGGCGCTGGCCGATGAAGGCGCCATCAAGCCGCAGGTGGTGGCCGATGCCATCTCCAAGTACGGCCTGGACACCGAGCGCGCCGCGCCCTGGACCGTTTGACAAGACTGGAACGACACAACATGAGTCAAATCATCGACATCCCGGTGCCCGACATCGGTGACTTCAAGGACGTACCCGTGATCGAGATCTTCGTCAAGGTCGGCGACACGGTGAAAGCGGAGGACCCGCTGATCTCGCTGGAATCCGACAAGGCGACGATGGACGTGCCTGCGCCCCATGGCGGCGTGGTCAAGGCCATCAGCGTCAAGGTCGGCGACAAGGTCAGCCAGGGCAGCGTGGTGATGCAATTCAACGGCGCGGCCGGTGCTGCTGTGGCGGCCACCGAGGCCACCAAGCCCAGCGTCAGTGCGCCGCCTGCGGCCGTCAGCGCGCCGGCCGGGCTGGCCGAGGTGCGCGTGCCCGACATCGGCGACTTCAAGGATGTGCCGGTGATCGAGATCTTCGTCAAGGTGGGCGACACGGTGAAAGCCGAAGACCCGCTGATGTCGCTCGAATCCGACAAGGCGACCATGGATGTGCCCGCGCCTTTGGGTGGTGTAGTGCAGGAGATCCGCGTCAAGCTGGGGGATAAGGTGTCGCAGGGCAGCGTCATCATGATGCTGGCGACGGGGGCGGCCACTGCCGGCGCGCCTGCGAGCCAGGTGCAGCAGACACCCTCACCCCAACCCTCTCCCGCTGCTGCGGGAGAGGGGGCAAAGGCGGGTATCGACGAGGCGGCGTTCGCGCTGGCCTACGCCGGGCCGGCGGTGCGCAAGCTGGCGCGCGAACTCTCGGTGGACCTGGGCCGCGTCAAGGGCAGCGGCGCGCACGGCCGCATCGTGCGCGAAGACGTCGAAGCCTTCGCCAAGGGCGGGGCCACAGCGGCTGGCGCAGCGCCGTCGGCCGCCAAGGCTGCCGCTGCGCCGGCCGGTGGTGGCGCCGGGCTGGACCTGCTGCCCTGGCCCAAGGTCGACTTCGCCAAGTTCGGGCCGATCGAGCGCAAGGAGCAGAGCCGCATCAAGAAGATCTCGGCCGCCAACCTGCATCGCAACTGGGTGGTGATTCCGCATGTCACCACGCACGACGAGGCCGACATCACCGACCTGGAACAGTTCCGCGTTCAGATGAACAAGGAGCTGGAGAAGTCGGGGGTCAAGATCAGCATGCTGCCCTTCATGATTAAGGCGGCGGTGGCGACGCTCAAGAAGTTCCCCGAGTTCAACGCCAGCCTCGACGGCGACGCGCTGGTGATGAAGAACTACTGGCACATCGGCTTTGCCGCCGACACGCCCAACGGCTTGATGGTGCCTGTGATCCGCGACGCCGACAAGAAGAGCGTGCCCGAGATCGCCAAGGAAATGGGCGAGCTGGCCAAGCTGGCGCGCGACGGCAAGCTCAAGCCCGACCAGATGCAGGGCGGCACCTTCACCATTTCGTCGCTGGGCGGCATCGGCGGCATGTACTTCACGCCCATCATCAATGCGCCCGAGGTGGCCATCATGGGTGTGTGCAAGAGCTACTGGAAGCAGCACTCCGGCGACGGCAAGAACTGGGCCTCGCGCCTGACCTTGCCGCTCTCGCTTTCCTGGGACCACCGCGTGATCGACGGCGCTGCCGCCGCCCGCTTCAACGTCCATTTTGCCAACCTGCTCGCCGACATGCGGCGCGTGATGTTCTAAGGGGGCCAGGATGAAACTGGTTCGATCAAGCCTTGTCATCCCGGGCTCGACCCGGGATCCATGGTCGTATCTTGATGCGCTGCCGTGGATTGCGGGTCAAGCCCGCAATGACATTTATTTTTTGCGGTGCGGGTCACGCATCGCGCGCTGGAGCAACTGACATGACACAACTCGTGGAAGTCAAAGTCCCCGACATCGGCGACTTCAAGGATGTCGCGGTGATCGAGGTGATGGTGAAGGTCGGCGAGACCATCGCCGTCGATACCGGCCTGGTCATGGTCGAGTCTGACAAGGCGTCGATGGAGATTCCCTCCACGCATGCCGGGGTCGTGAGGGAGATCAAGGTCAAGGTGAATGACAAGGTGAGCGAGGGGTCGGTGCTCTTGGTGGTCGAGGCCGCCGGAGTATCTTCCCCTCCCCCTCTGGGGGAGGGTAGGGTGGGGGCCGGGTCGCCGAGCGCTACTCCTTCGCCCGCCGCCGTGCCCCCACCCCAACCCTCCCCCAGAGGGGGAGGGAGCTATTCGGGCAAAGTGGATGTGGAGTGCGAAGTGCTGGTCCTCGGCGCCGGCCCCGGCGGCTATTCGGCCGCCTTCCGCAGTGCCGACCTCGGCATGAAGACGGTGCTGGTCGAACGCTACGCGACGCTGGGCGGCGTTTGCCTGAATGTCGGCTGCATCCCGTCCAAGGCGCTGCTGCACACCGCCTCGGTGATGGACGAAGTCGCGAACCTGCCAGACCACGGCATTAAGTACGGCCCGCCCGAGATCGACATCGACAAGCTGCGCGCCTTCAAGGATGGCGTCATCAAAAAACTCACCGGCGGCCTGGCTGGCATGGCCAAGGCGCGCAAGGTGGAAGTGCTCACCGGCGTCGGCAGCTTCCTCGATCCGCACCACCTGGAAGTTTCTTGGGCAGGCGGTGACAAGAAGATGGTGGTGAAGTTCGCCAAGGCCATCATCGCGGCCGGCAGCCAGGCGGTGCAGCTGCCTTTCATGCCCAAGGACGATCGCGTCGTCGATTCGACCGGGGCCCTGCGGCTCAAGTCCATCCCCAAGCGCATGCTGGTGGTGGGCGGCGGCATCATCGGGCTCGAGATGGCCACGGTGTATTCGACGCTGGGCACGCGCATCGACGTCGTCGAAATGCTCGACGGGTTGATGCCGGGCGCCGACCGCGACCTCGTCAAGGTCTGGGAGAAGATGAATGCGCCGCGCTTCGGCCACGTGATGCTCAAGACCAAGACCGTCGGGGCCAAGGCGACGAAGGCCGGCATCGAAGTGAGCTTCGAAGGCGAGAAGGCACCCAAGGAGGTGCAGCTCTATGACCTGGTGCTGGTGGCCGTGGGCCGCAGTCCCAATGGCAACAAGATCGCCGCCGACAAGGCCGGCGTCGCCGTGACGGAACGCGGTTTCATCAACGTCGACCGGCAAATGCGCACCAACGTGCCGCACATCTTCGCCATCGGCGACATCGTCGGGCAGCCGATGCTGGCGCACAAGGCGGTTCATGAGGCTCACGTGGCGGCCGAGGTCGCCCACGGCCAGCCGTCCTCGTTCGACGCCCGCCAGATTCCATCGGTGGCCTACACCGACCCCGAGATCGCCTGGGCCGGCAAGACCGAAGAGCAGTGCAAGGCCGAAGGCATCAAGTTCGGCAAAGCGGTGTTTCCCTGGGCGGCGTCGGGCCGTGCCATCGCCAACGGGCGCGACGAGGGCTTCACCAAGCTGATTTTCGACGAGGCCACGCACCGCGTGATCGGCGGCGGCATCGTCGGCACCCATGCGGGTGACCTGATCAGCGAGGTCTGTCTGGCGATCGAGATGGGCTGCGAGCCGGCCGATATCGGCAAGACCATTCACCCGCACCCGACGCTGGGCGAATCGATCGGCATGGCCGCCGAACTATTCGAAGGTGTGTGCACCGACCTGCCGCCGCAGAAGAAGAAATAGGACGCACGCCGCCATGCCCATTAAATTGGCTTTCGAGGTTGTGGGCAACGGCCCGCCCGTGGTCATCCTGCACGGTTTGTTCGGCGCTGGACGCAACTGGGCCCAGATCGCCCAGGCCCTGGGCCACTCGTACCGGTTCTACCTTCCCGACGCACGCAACCACGGTGCATCACCTTGGGCCGATGCCATGTCCTATCCCGACATGGCGCTCGATGTGCTGGCACTTATCGAGCGCGAGCAATTGCAGCAACCGATTCTGATCGGCCACAGCATGGGCGGCAAGACCGCCATGGCCCTGGCCCTGGAACACCCGCAAGCGATCGCCGGCTTGGCCGTGATTGACATCGCACCCGAACGCTACGGCGATCAGTTCTCGCTCTACGTGAAGGCCATGCGTCGCCTGGACGTTGCGGGGGCGACCAGTCGCAAGGCGGTCCGACAGGCGCTCGCGGACAGCCTGGGGGGCAGCGCCCCGGTTGACTTCCTGATGCAGAACCTCAGGCGTCATGACGAGCGCTTCGACTGGCGCATCAACCTGATGGCGACAGCCATGTGCATGCCTGATCTGTGCGGCTTTCCGCAGCCGCTGATGCGCAAGCACTACGCCGGGCCGGCCCTGTTCGTCGCCGGGGCGGACTCCGACTATGTGCGCGCCGACTCGCATGCGGATATCGAGCGTCTGTTTCCCCGCGCGCGCCTGGCGCATATCGACGATGCGGCGCACTGGGTCCATGCCGACCAGCCCGAGGCGCTGGTGCACGCCTTGCACGGCTGGCTGCGCGAGCTGGTCGAACCGCGCGCAGGGCACCCCTTGCCGGAGCTGGCGACGCACTAATTCGAATTCCAAACCTCACGACGGAGACCACCATGTCAGACAATTTACGCGAAGCCGCCCTCGACTACCACCGCTATCCCACGCCGGGCAAGATCTCGGTGACCCCGACCAAGGCCATGGCGACCCAGCGCGACCTCGGGCTGGCCTACTCGCCCGGCGTGGCCGAAGCCTGCCTGGCGATCGTGGAGGACCCGCGCGAGGCCGGCAACCTGACGGCGCGCAACAACCTGGTGGCGGTCATCACCAATGGCACGGCCGTGCTGGGACTGGGCAACATCGGCGCGCTGGCGGGCAAGCCGGTGATGGAAGGCAAGGGCTGCCTGTTCAAGAAGTTCGCCGGCATTGACGTCTTCGACATCGAGCTCGATGAACTCGATCCGGACAAGCTCATCGACACCATCGCACGCATGGAACCCACCTTCGGCGGCATCAACCTGGAAGACATCAAGGCGCCCGAGTGTTTCTACATCGAGAAGAAGCTGCGCGAGCGCATGAAGATTCCGGTGTTCCATGACGACCAGCATGGCACCGCCATCGTCGCCGCCGCGGCCATCCTGAACGCACTCAAACACGTCGACAAGGACATCAAGGAGGTCAAGCTGGTGGCCTCGGGCGCCGGCGCCGCCGCGCTGGCCTGCCTGGACCTGATCGTCAGCCTCGGGCTGCCGATGCGCAACGTGTTCGTGTCCGACAGCGCCGGCGTGGTCTATGCGGGCCGCAAGGAGCAGATGGACCCGAACAAGGCCCGTTACGCGCAGGAGACCTCGGCTCGCAAGCTGGCCGACATCATCGGCGGGGCCGACATCTTCCTGGGCCTGTCGGCCGGCGGCGTGCTCAAGCCCGAGATGGTCAAGACCATGGCGCGCGACCCCATCATTCTGGCGATGGCGAACCCGACGCCGGAGATCGAGCCGGCAGAGGCGCTGGCGGTTCGTCCCGACACGATCATGGGGACGGGCCGTTCGGACTACCCGAACCAGGTCAACAACGTGCTGTGCTTCCCGTTCATCTTCCGCGGCGCGCTGGACGTCGGCGCCACCACGATCAACGAGGAGATGAAGCTGGCAGCGGTCAGAGCCATCGCCGAGCTCGCCCATGCCGAGATTCCCGAGGTGGTGGCCCAGGCCTACGGGACCGTGGGCCTGCGTTTCGGTGCCGAGTACCTCATTCCCAAGCCGTTCGATCCGCGCTTGATCGAGGTCGTCGCTCCGGCAGTCGCCCAGGCGGCGATGGACAGCGGCGTGGCCACGCGCCCGATCGGTGACATGGACGCCTACCGCCAGCGGCTGAGCCAGTTCGTTTATCAGTCGGGTGGCGCGATGCAGCCGGTGTTCGCGGCAGCCAAGCGCGCGCCCAAGCGCGTGGTCTATGCCGAAGGCGAAGACGAGCGCGTGCTACGCGCGGCGCAGGTGGTGGTCGATGAAGGGCTGGCGCGTCCGCTGCTGGTCGGGCGACCCGAGGTGATCGCCCAGCGCATTGAACAGTTCGGGCTGCGCCTGCGACCGGGCGCTGACTGCGAATGTGTGAATCTGCTGGACCCCGCTGTCTATGGCAGCGCGGCCGACGCCTACTACCAGCTCGCCCGCCGTCATGGCGTGTCGCGCGCCACCGCGCGCAGCGAGATGCGCAGCCGCAGCTCGCTGCTCGGCGCGATGCTCGTGCGCGAGGGCGCCGCCGATGCCATGCTGTGCGGCACGCTGGGAAGCTATGCCGATCACCTGGGCCATGTGCGCGACGTGATTGGCCTGCGCGAGGGCACCCGGACTTTTGCCGCGATGCAGATGCTGATGCTGCCCGGGCGGCAGCTGTTCATCTGCGACACGCACGTCAACATCGATCCCACGGCCGGGCAGATCGCCGAGATCACGCTGCTGGCGGCCGAAGCCGTGCGGCGATTCGGCATCACACCGAGCGTGGCCCTGCTGTCGCATTCCAGCTTCGGCAGCTCCAATGCGCCTGCCGCGCTGAAGATGCGCGAAGCCCTGGCGCTGGTACAGGCGCGCGACCCCAGCCTCGCGGTCGACGGCGAGATGCGCGGCGACGCGGCGCTGTCCAAGGAGATTCTCGATCGCGAGTTCCCGGACTCGGGCCTGGCGGGCGAGGCGAATGTGCTGGTCATGCCCAACGTCGACGCCGCCAATATTTCCTACAACCTGCTGCGCATCGCGGCCGGCGGCGGCATCACCGTGGGTGGCATCCTGCTGGGCGCGGCGCGGCCGGTGCACATCCTCACGCCCTCGTCGACGGTGCGCCGCATCGTCAACATGACGGCGCTCGCTACGGTCGATGCGGCCGCACAGCGAGCCAAGACATGGGTCGCCGACTGAGCACGTCATGGATGCATCCTCCTTCTCTCCGGGCCAGCGCGGCGGCGCCAAGACCGCGCGCATTCCGATCAAGGTGGTGGCGGCACCCGCGCTGCCCAAGCCCGACTGGATCCGCGTGCGCCTGTCGCACAGCGAAACCTTTCGCGGCGTCAAGCAGGTGCTGCGCGAGCAGGGCCTGCACACGGTCTGCGAAGAGGCCGCGTGTCCCAACATCGGCGAGTGCTTCGGCAAAGGCACGGCCACGTTCATGGTCCTGGGCGACCTGTGCACTCGGCGCTGCCCCTTCTGCGACGTGGCGCACGGGCGCCCGCTGGCGCCGGATCCGCAGGAACCGCTGAAGCTCGCCGACACGGTGGCCCGGCTGCGCCTGAACCATGTGGTCATCACCAGCGTGGATCGCGACGATCTGCGCGATGGCGGGGCGGCGCATTTTGCGGCCTGCATCCGGGCGGTGCGCCGGCAATCGCCGCGCACGCGCATCGAGATCCTGACGCCGGATTTCCGGGGGCGGCTGGAGACGGCCCTGGACGTGCTGGCGGCGGATCCGCCAGACGTGATGAACCACAACCTGGAAACCGTGCCGCGCCTGTACCGCGAGGCCCGCCCTGGCGCCGATTACGCCCATTCCCTGGAACTGCTGCGCGCGTTCAAGCAGCATCGCCCCGGGGTGCTCACGAAGTCGGGCCTGATGCTGGGCTTGGGCGAAACCGACGACGAAGTGCTCGCCGTGATGGGCGACCTGCGCGCCCACGGCGTGGACATGCTCACGGTGGGCCAGTACCTGCAGCCGCGGCCCGGCAACCTGCCGGTGCGTCGCTATGTGGCACCACCGGCATTCGACGCACTGGCAGCGCAGGCGCGGCAGATGGGATTCACACATGCCGCCTGCGGGCCACTGGTGCGCTCCAGCTACCACGCAGACGTGCAGGCCGAGGCGGCGGGCGCCCAGCGCCAGCCAATGATCACTCATAACTGAAGGAGATATTCATGGACAAAGACACGGCCCCCAAGCCTTTTTACCAGTCGCTCTATTTCCAGGTCATCACGGCCATCGTGATCGGCGTGCTGCTGGGCCACTTTTATCCGGAAACGGGCGCCGCGATGAAGCCGTTGGGTGACGGCTTCATCAAGCTGATCAAGATGATCATCGCGCCCATCATCTTCTGCACCGTGGTGGTAGGCATCGCCGGCATGGAGGACATGAAGAAGGTTGGCAAGACCGGCGGTCTGGCGCTGCTGTATTTCGAGGTCGTCAGCAGCCTGGCGCTGGTGATCGGGCTGGTCATCATCAACCTGGTCGGGCCAGGCGTCGGGATGAACGTCGACCCGTCCGCTCTCGACACCAAGAGCATCGCGGCCTACACCGGCCCCGGCAAGATGCAGGGCACAGTCGACTTCCTGCTCAACGTGATCCCGGCTACGGTGGTCGATGCCTTCGCCAAGGGCGAGATCCTGCAGGTGCTGCTGTTCTCGGTGATGTTCGGCTTCGCGCTGCACAAGTTCGGCGGCCGCGGCACCCTGGTGTTCGACCTCATCGAAAAGGGTTCGCACGTGCTGTTCTCCATCGTCGGCATCATCATGAAGGTCGCCCCGATTGGTGCCTTCGGCGCGATGGCCTTCACCATCGGCAAGTACGGCGTCGGCTCGCTGCTCTCGCTGGGAAAGCTGATGGGCACCTTCTACCTCACCTGCCTGTTTTTCATCTTCGTGGTCTTGGGGCTCATCGCCAAACTGCATGGCTTCTCCATTTGGAAGTTCATCAAGTACATCAAGGAAGAACTGCTGATCGTGCTGGGCACCTCGTCGTCCGAGTCGGTGCTGCCGCGGATGATGGCCAAGATGGAGAACCTGGGCGCGCGCAAGTCCGTGGTCGGCCTGGTGATTCCCACCGGTTACTCCTTCAATCTCGACGGCACCTCGATTTACCTGACCATGGCCGCGGTATTCATCGCGCAGGCCACCAACACCCCGATGACGCTGACGCAGCAGCTGACGCTGCTGGGCGTGCTGCTGCTCACCTCCAAGGGTGCGGCAGGCATCACCGGCAGCGGCTTCATCGTGCTGGCCGCGACCCTGTCCGCCGTGGGCGGGGTGCCGGTGGCCGGCCTGGCACTGATCCTGGGCATCGACCGCTTCATGTCGGAGGCGCGTGCGCTGACGAATCTGATCGGCAATGGCGTCGCCACCGTGGTCGTGGCGCGCTGGACGGGTGATCTGGACATGCAGCGCATGCAGCGACAGCTCAATAACGAAACCGAAGCCGAGGCCCAAGAGCCGGAAGCCGTGCTGGACCAGGTCGAGCACCACATGCCGGCGCCCACGGCGGCCCAGGCCGCGCGCACCGACCAGGTCGCGCCGAACATGCCGCTGCCCGCAGCGCGCTGATGGATCTCCCGGAAGTTCGATCATGAGCGCAGCCACTCTCCGCGCCGGCACGCCGCACCGCATCGTCATCGTCGGCGGCGGCGCGGGCGGGCTGGAACTCGCCACCCGGCTGGGCGATACGCTGGGCCGCCGTGGCAAGGCGGAGGTGACGCTGATCGAGAAGACGCGCACCCATGTCTGGAAGCCCAAGCTGCACGAGATCGCCTCCGGCAGCATGGATATGAGCGCGCACGAGGTTGGCTACCTGGCGCAGTCGCACTGGCATCACTTCCGCTACCGCGTCGGCGAAATGGTGGGGCTGGACCGCGAGCGGCGTGAGGTGCTGGTGGCGCCCCATATCGACGACGAGGGCCAGCAGGTCACGCCGCGGCGCGTGTTCGGCTACGACACGCTGGTGATGGCCGTTGGCAGCCAGAGCAACGACTTCGGAACGCCCGGCGTGCGCGAGCACGCCATGCGGCTGGAGTGCGCGGCCGATGCGCTGCGCTTTCATTCCCGCATGGTCAATGCCTGCATCCGCGCTCATGCCCAGGCCACGCCGCTGCGGCCCGAGCAACTGCACGTCGCCATCATCGGCGCCGGCGCGACCGGGGTCGAACTGGCTGCCGAGTTGCACCGCACGACGCGACAGGTGGTGGCTTTCGGCCTGGACCGCGTCGATGCCGACAAGGACATCAAGGTGACGCTCATCGAGGCAGCCCCGCGCGTGCTGCCGGCGCTGCCACCGCGCCTGTCGCAAACCACCTCAGACCTGCTGCGCAAGCTGGGCGTGGAGGTGCACACCGACGCCAAGGTCGCCGAAGTCCACGCGGGCGGTGTCCGGTTGGCCGATGGGCGCGTGCTGCCGGCCGAACTGGTGGTGTGGGCCGCCGGCGTGAAGGCGCCGGACTTCCTGAAGGACATCGCGGGCCTGGAAACCAACCGGATCAACCAGCTGGTGGTGCATCCCACGCTGCAATCCACGCGGGACGAGAACATCTTCGCCATGGGCGACTGCGCGGCTTGCGAATGGCCGCAGGCCAACCAGGGCCAGGGCGGATTTGTGCCGCCCCGGGCCCAGGCCGCGCACCAGCAGGCTTCGCACATCGCCGGGCAGATCAGGCGCCGGCTGGCCGGCAAGCCCTTGCGCGAATACCGCTATCGCGATTTCGGCTCGCTCGTCTCGCTTGGTGAATTCAGCACCGTGGGCAACATGATGGGCGGCTTGATGGTCGAGGGCCTGTTCGCGCGGCTGATGTATGTCTCGCTTTACAAGATGCATGAATTGGCCTTGCACGGTTTCCCCAAGGTCGCGCTCGACACCCTGGCACGCCTGATTGTGCGGCGCACCGAGCCGCATGTGAAGCTGCATTGAACGTCACCTGTCCTTGCAGCACAACGTCGAGAAACAACCATCATGACTACACCATCCCGCGACCCCGGCGCCTGGATCCAGGATCTATTAAGCGCCCAGCAGACCACGCTGCGTACCCTGGGCACACAGGCGAGTACATTCTGGCTTGATGCCGCACCGGCCGACGCGCAGACCAAGGCGCAGTGGCAGTTTGCCCTGCGTCAGGTACAGGACGCGCTCAGCCCCGCCAACTTTCTGGCCACGAATCCCGAGGCGCTGCAGCTCGCGGTGGATTCCGGCGGCGCAAGCCTGGTAGAGGGCATGAGACTGTTCCTGCAGGATCTGGCCAAGGGCCGCATCTCGATGACTGACGACCAGGCGTTCGAGGTTGGCCGCAACGTGGCTACCACGCCAGGCAGCGTCGTGTTCGAGAACGAGCTGATCCAGCTCATCCAGTACGCCCCTGCCACCCCCAAGGTTTACGCGCGGCCGCTGTTGGTCGTGCCGCCATGCATCAACAAGTACTACATCCTTGATCTGCAGCCGGAGAACTCGCTGGTCGCACATGCCGTGGCGCAAGGGCATACCGTGTTCCTGGTCTCCTGGCGCAACGTGTCGGCCGCCCAAGGACACTTGGGATGGGACGACTACCTCGAACTGGGGGTGATCGCCGCCATCGACACGGCGCAGGCGATCAGCGGCGCCGATCGCGTCAATACCCTGGGGTTCTGCGTCGGCGGTACCTTGCTGGCCTGCGCGCTGGCGGTGCTGGCCGCACGCGGCCAGCAGAAGGCGTCCAGCATGACGCTGCTGACGACGATGCTGGACTTCTCGGACACCGGCGAGATCGGCCAGCTCGTGGACGAGCGCGGCGTCGCGATGCGTGAAACCACCATCGGCCACGGCGGCTTGCTGCAAGGGCGTGAGCTGGCCCAGGTGTTCGCGTCGCTGCGCGCCAACGACCTGATCTGGCCGTATGTAGTCAACGGGTATCTGAAGGGCAAGGCGCCGCCGGCGTTCGATCTGCTGTTCTGGAATGGCGACGACACCAACCTGCCGGGCCCGATGTTCTGCTGGTATCTGCGCAACGCCTACCTGGAAAACAAGCTGTCGGTGCCCGGGGCCACGCAACAGTGCGGTGAGGCGGTGGACTTCGGCCGCATCGAGGTCCCCGCTTTCCTCTATGCCTCGCGCGATGACCACATCGTGCCCTGGCGCACCGCCTATGCCAGCACGCGGCTGCTGGGCGGCGACACCACGTTCGTGTTGGGTGCCAGCGGCCACATCGCCGGCGTGATCAACCCGCCGGCCAAGAACAAGCGCAACCATTGGGTGGGCGACATCGACATCGAGCCGCAACACTGGCTGGACGCTGCGCAATCGGTCCCCGGCAGCTGGTGGCCGGCCTGGACCGACTGGCTGGCAGGCCATGCCGGGGCGCAGGTCAAGGCGCCCAAGCAGGCCGGCACACGCAAGTTTCCCGTGATCGAGCCCGCACCGGGCCGATACGTCAAGGAAAAGGCGGCATGACGCCGCCGGTTCATTTTTTCACCGTTATCCACCCCTGAAGGAGCTTTTATGTCCGATATCGTCATCGTCGCCGCTGCCCGCACTGCTGTGGGCAAGTTCGGCGGTACCCTGGCCAAAACCGCTGCGCCCGACTTGGGCGCCCATGTCGTGCGCGGGCTGCTGGCCCAGGCCGGTGTGCCCGGCGACGCGGTCAGCGAAGTGATACTGGGTCAGGTACTCACGGCCGGCGCCGGGCAGAACCCGGCGCGACAAACCGTCATCAAGGCCGGGCTGCCGCAGGGCGTGCCGGGCATGACGATCAACAAGGTTTGTGGCTCGGGGCTGAAGGCGGTGATGCTGGCCGCCCAGGCCATCAAGTGCGGCGACGCCGAGATCGTCGTCGCGGGCGGGCAGGAGAACATGAGCGCCGCGCCGCACGTGCTGCCGGGCTCGCGCGACGGCCAGCGCATGGGCGACTGGAAGCTGATCGACACCATGATCACCGACGGTCTCTGGGACGTCTACAACCAGTACCACATGGGCACCACGGCTGAAAATGTGGCCAAAAAGTACGGCATCACGCGCGAAATGCAGGATGCGCTGGCGCTGGCCTCGCAGCAAAAGGCGGCCGCGGCACAGGATGCGGGCAAATTCGCGGATGAGATCCTGCCCTTCACGATTGCGCAGAAGAAGGGGGACCCTATCGTGTTCACGGCCGACGAGTTCGTCAATCGCAAGACCAGCGCCGACGTCCTGGCCGGCCTGCGCCCGGCCTTTGACAAGGCCGGATCGGTGACCGCCGGCAATGCGTCGGGCCTCAACGATGGCGCTGCCGCCGTGCTGGTGATGAGCGCCAAGCGCGCCGCGGCGCTGGGCCTGAAGCCGCTGGCCGTGATCCGCGCCTACGCCAGCGCCGGCCTGGACCCCACCATCATGGGCATGGGTCCGGTTCCTGCCTCGCAGCTGTGCCTGAAAAAGGCCGGTTGGTCGGCGCAGGATCTGGACCTGATGGAGATCAACGAGGCCTTTGCCGCGCAGGCCTGCGCGGTCAACCAGGCGATGGAGTGGGACACCAGCAAGATCAACGTCAACGGCGGCGCCATTGCCATCGGCCATCCGATCGGCGCCTCGGGCTGCCGCATCCTGGTCACGCTGCTGCATGAGATGAAGCGCCGTGGCGCCAGCAAGGGCCTGGCCTCGCTGTGCATCGGCGGCGGCATGGGTGTGGCATTGGCCGTAGAAATGTGACTCCCCCCGAAGCGCCTTCGGCGCCTCCCCCTCAAGGGGGCAACACCAGCGGCCCGGCAAAGCCGGTTCCGCGGTGTTCGCTGGACGAGACCGAGATACATCTGACACAGTTTCAACAAGGAGAAATTAAATGACACAAGCAACACGCGTGGTTCTGGTCACGGGCGGCATGGGCGGCCTGGGCGAAACGATATCCACCAAGATGGTGGACGCCGGCTATAAAGTCGCGGTGACCTACTCGCCCGGCAACACCAAGCACGCCGAGTGGGTGGCCCAGATGAAGGCCAACGGTTATGACATCCTGGCCGTACCCTGCGACGTGGCCGACATCGATTCCTGCCACGCCGCGGTGGCGCGGGTGCAGGAAAAGCTGGGCGCTGTCGACGTGCTGGTCAATAACGCGGGCATCACGCGCGACATGACCTTCAAGAAGATGGACAAGGTCAACTGGGACGCGGTGCTGCGTACCAACCTCGACAGCCTGTTCAACATGACCAAGCAGGTCGCCGACAGCATGGTCGAGCGCAACTGGGGCCGCATCATCAATGTGTCCTCGGTGAACGGCTCCAAGGGCGCTTTCGGCCAGACCAACTACTCGGCGGCCAAGGCCGGCGTGCACGGCTTCACCAAGGCGCTGGCACTGGAGGTTGCGAAAAAAGGTGTCACCGTCAACACCATCTCGCCAGGCTACATCGGCACCAAGATGGTCACCGCCATCCCGCAGGAGGTGCTGGACTCCAAGATCCTGCCGAACATTCCGGTCGGGCGCCTGGGCAAGCCCGAAGAAGTGGCGGGTTTGATCATCTATCTGGCCTCTGAAGAAGCCGCCTTCGTGACCGGGGCCAATATCGCCATCAACGGCGGTCAACACATGCAATGAGGACAAGACCATGATCAAGTCAGGAATCGACCAGGACGCACTGGTCGCCCAATTCGCGCAGGCCACCGCCAAGCAGGGCGAAACCTTGCGCAAGACCGTGAGCGAGGTCACGCTGAAAGCCTTGCAGGGGCGCGAGCTGACGCTGGACAACATCCGCAAGGTGCTGAAGACGGTGACGCAGGCGGCCTCCACCGGCGCCGCGCAGAACCCGGCCAACGCGGTTGATGTCGAAGCCATGCTGGGCAAGGCCTTTGCGGGCATGGATGGCGCGTTGCTGCAGGCCGTCGAGGCCCACCGCAAGGCCTTGCAGCAGTTCATCGACCAGGGCCTGGACCTGAAGGACCGGCAGATGAAGGGCGCAATGGCCCATCTGGAGAAGATGGAGGACGTCTTTTTCACCACCGTCTCCAAGGCCACACAGGGCGCCGGCAGTTCTCTGCAAGCGCCGTGGCAGCAGGTGCTCCAAACCATGAAGGGCAAGGGCACCGACACGGGTGACCAGGCGAGCGCCGCCGTGGAACAGTTGGTGGAGCAGGCCCGCACAGCGATGCGAGCAGGCCGCGCCACCAGCATGAGCGCCACGCAGGCCATGATGGACAGCTACGCGTCGCTGGTCAGCGGCGTGCTGATCGGGATGTCCGAGGGATTGCAGCCGCAGGCCAAGGCGGCCGCCGGCCGCGCCCGTCGCGGTTGAGCGTCGCGCGCCAGATTGCGGGGTGACCTTAAGAAAAGGAAAAGTCTCATGGACCCCATTCTCCTGGCGCGCATGCAGTTCGCGGCCAATATCAGCTTTCACATCCTGTTTCCGACCATCAGCATCGCGCTGGGCTGGATGCTGCTGTTCTTTCGCTGGCGCTGGCTGACCACGCACGCCGGCGCCTGGCTCATCGCCTATCGCTTCTGGACGAAGGTGTTCGCGCTGACGTTCGCGCTGGGCGTGGTCTCGGGCATCACCATGAGCTTTCAGTTCGGCACCAATTGGCCGGGCTACATGGAGCAGGTGGGCAATGTCGCCGGGCCGCTGCTCGCCTTCGAGGTGCTCACGGCATTCTTCCTGGAGGCAGGTTTCCTGGGCATCATGCTGTTCGGCCACGGCCGTGTCAGCGAGCGCGTCCACCTGCTGTCGACCTTCTTCGTGGCCTTCGGCACCACGCTCAGCGCCTTCTGGATACTGGCGCTGAACTCGTGGATGCAGACACCGGCGGGGCATGAAGTGATCGCCGGCCAGTTCCACGTGAAGAGCTGGTTCGACGTGGTGTTCAACCCCTCGTTTCCGTACCGCCTCACCCATATGCTGCTGGCCTCGGCACTTACCGTGGCCTTCCTGCTGACCGGCATCAGCGCCTGGCAGGTGCTGCGAGGCTGCGCCAATGCGTCGACCCCGAAGGTGCTGCGGGTTGGCCTGACGCTCGCGGCCTTGCTGATCCCGGTGCAGATCTTCGTCGGAGACCTGCACGGCCTGAACACGCTCAAGCACCAACCGCAGAAGATCGCGGCCATGGAGGGCGTGTGGCTGACCGCGCGCGGCGCACCGCTGTTGCTGTTCGCCCTGCCGGATGGCGAGGCGCGCAAGAACCACTTCGAGATCGCGATCCCGAAGCTGGCCAGCCTGATCCTCACCCACGAGGCCGATGGCGAGATCAAGGGCCTGGACGAATTCCGCGACCGCCACCCACCGGCGCTGCCCATGTTCCTCGCTTTTCGCGCGATGGTCGGCATGGGTGTGTTGATGCTGCTGGTGAGCTGGGCCGGCTGGTGGCTGTACCGCCGCTGCGGGTGGCAGGCGCACTGGCTGCCGCGATGGCTGCTGTGGGGCCTGGCCGGCATGACCTTTTCGGGCTGGGTGGCGACCCTGGCCGGCTGGTACGTGACCGAGATCGGGCGCCAGCCCTACATCGTGTTCGGCCTGCTGCGCACCGCCGATGTGGCGTCCGCCGTGCCGGCGCCGATGATCGCGCTGACGCTGGCGATGTACGTGGCGCTCTACCTCGCGCTGATCCTCGCCTACGTGGCGGTCATCAAATACATGGCCGAGAAGCCTGGGCACGTCCTGGACCCCGATACCGACATGCCGGCTGCGGTGGTCGCTGGGAGCCAGGTATGAGCCGCCGGGCCGCTCCCAAGGCTCATGGCACCGCAGCCCGCAGGGCGGAGGTTATGCAATGACTTTCGACGAGTTCCTGCCGGTGATCTTCATGGCGCTGATGGGCGTGGCCATGCTGATCTACGTGATCAGCGACGGCTACGACCTGGGCGTGGGCATGCTGTTGCCGCGCGCCAACGATGCCGAGAAGGACGTGCTGATCGCGTCGATCGGGCCGTTCTGGGACGCCAACGAAACCTGGCTGGTGCTGGGCATCGGTATCTTGCTGGTCGCCTTTCCGAAGGCGCATGGCCTGGTGCTCAGCGAGCTCTACCTGCCCGTGGCGCTGATGCTGGTGGGCCTCACGCTACGCGGTGTGGCGTTCGATTTTCGCGTCAAGGCCAAGGCCGACCACAAGCCGATGTGGGACCGGATGTTCTTTGCCGGTTCCACCCTCGCCGCCGTGGCGCAGGGCTGGATGCTCGGCCGCTACGTCAGTGGGTTCGGCGAGGGCTGGAACTACCCCCTCTTTGCCGCCGCGATCGCCGCGGCACTGCCGATGGCGTACGTGCTGCTCGGTGCCGCCTGGCTGATCATGAAGACGGAGGGCGCCCTGCAGCAAAAGGCAATCGACTGGGCCAAGATCGCCTGGGGTCCGATGGTCGTCGGCCTGGCGCTGATCTCGCTGGCCACGCCATGGATCAGCGCCACCGTGCGCGAGCGCTGGTTCACGCTGCCGGCAGTGATCGCCCTCATGGCCATTCCATTGGTCACTGTCGCGGCGCTGCTGACCGTGCGCCGCCTGCTCGACACCCGCATCGTGCGCGGGCCCTTGTGCTGGTTGCCGTTCGTGCTGCTGATCGGGGTGTTCGTGCTGGGCTTTCTGGGGCTGGCTTACAGCCTCTATCCGTATGTGGTGATCGACCGCCTGACCATCTGGCAGGCCGCCAGCAGTCCGGCGGCGCTAAAAGTCATCCTGTTCGGCGTATGCATCTCGGTGCCGGCGATCGCGGCCTACACGGTGTTCTCGTACCGCGTGTTCCGCGGCAAGGCGACCGAGCTCAAGTACGCATGACCGCGCATGCCTGTCTAGATGAACGCGGACTGCTTCGTGGCACACTTGAGCCGTTCTTGCAAGGAGCCGCGATCATCACCCCGAATGGCGTGCGCCGGGTAGAGACCGGCTTGAAAAAAACCTGGCCCATCCGCGCGTTGGGCTGGATCGTATCGCTCGCGATCATCGCGGCCGCCGCGCAGGCGACTCATGATGCGGCCATGCGGTCCGGGCTCGATCGCCTGCGCGATGCGGCCGGGCACCGGCTCGACATGGTGGGTGTGGGGCTGGAGAGCGATCTGGCGCGTTACGAGTACCTGCCTTCGCTGCTGGAGATGACGCCCGGCGTCTTCGCCCTGCTGGCCGCCCCCGGCAACCCGGTTTTGCGCGACGAGGTCAACCGTTACCTGCAGGGCATCAACGCCACGGCGGGCGCGTCCAATCTGTATGTGCTGGACCGTGCGGGCGTCGCCCTGGCCGCCTCTGACTGGAGTGATCCGGGTACGCCGGTCGGCACGGACCTCTCGTTTCGGCCTTACGTGAAGGAAGCGCTGGCGCACGGCCGGGGCCGCTTTTACGGCGTCGGCATCACCAGCAAGCGCGCCGGCTACTACCTGTCCTACGCCTTGCCGCGCCAGGGGCCACAGCGTGGCGTGGCGACCGTGAAGGTCAACCTTGAAGAGGCGGAAGCCGCCTGGAAAAAACTCCCCGGCACGGTGCTGCTGGTCGATGAACGCGGCGTGGTCATTCTGTCCTCGCGCGAAGAATGGAAGTTCCGGCCGCTGACCGCGCTGGCGCCGCAGGTGCTGGCCGATATCGTCAGCACGCGGCCCTACGGTGAGGCCACGCTGGCACCGCTGGACTGGCGCGAGGCGGAACGCCAGCCCGGCGATCCGGTCCTGGCCAGCGTGGACGGCATCGGCTACCTGAGCTCGGCGCGGCCTGTGCGCCAGTCCGGCTGGCGCCTGGTGGTGCTCGACGAGATGGCGCCGGTACGCGCCGGCGCCCGCTATTCCGCCATCACCGCCGCGCTGGGCACTTCGGTGTTGCTGCTGTTGGCGATGGTGCTGTGGCAGCGCCAGCGCGCCATACATCACAAGCTCGCCAGCCGAACTGCACTGCAGGCCGCACACGACAGCCTCGAAGCCAAGGTTGCGGTGCGCACGGCCGAACTGCGACGCACCGTGGCCTTGCTGGGCGAGGAGGTCGAGGCGCGCAAGGCGATCGAGGCCGATCTGCGGGCCACGCAAAGCGATCTGGTGCACGCCGGGAAAATGGCCGCGCTGGGCCAGATGTCGGCCGGTGTGGTGCATGAACTCAACCAGCCGCTGGGCGCCCTGCGCACGCTGTCGGACAACGCTTGCGTGCTGCTGGAGCAGGATCGGCTGGACGACGTGCGCGGCAATCTGCTGCGCATTGCGCACCTCGTGGATCGCCTCGGCCGCCTGACCTACCAGCTCAAGGCGTTTGCCCACAAAGCCAGCCCGGTGCGCGTGCCGGCGGCCTTGCAGCAGGTCATCGCCAACGCGCAGTTCCTGGTTTCGCAACGCCTGCGCGATAACGGCGTGGAACTGGTGGTGCAGGTGCAGCCCGCCGCCCTGGCCGCCCTGGCCGACGAGGCGCGGCTGGAGCAGGTGCTGGTCAATCTGCTGGGCAATGCCATCGATGCCATGGCGGCGTCCCCGCTGCGGCGCCTGCAGGTGCAAGCCGGCGTGGTCGACCCGGCGCCGGACCGCTGCCTCATCCGGGTCAGCGACACCGGTCCCGGCATTCGCGCCGACATCCTGGCGCACCTGTTCGAGCCTTTCATCACCAGCAAGCCGGCCGGCACCGGTCTGGGATTGGGCCTGATGATCTCGGCGCACATCGTGCGCGAGTTCGGCGGCAGCCTGCGGGCCCACAACCTGGATGGCGCAGGCGCCTGCTTTGAAATCGAATTGCCACTGGCCAATCCACAGGAGACAGAAACCCATGAGTGACGCACAGCCCATCCGGGTGATCTTCGTCGAGGACGACGCCGATGTACGCCTGGGAAGCACCCAGGCGCTGGAGCTGGCCGGGCTGGCCGTCGACAGCTTTGCCTCGGTCGAGGAGGCGCGCGCACGCATTCGGGCCGGCGTGCCGGCCGTGGTGCTGAGCGATGTCAAGCTGCCCGGCATGAGCGGCACCGACTGGCAAAACGAGATTCGCGCCATCGACGCCGATCTGCCGGTGATCCTGGTCACCGGCCACGGCGACATCGCGATGGCCGTGCAGGCGATGCGCCAGGGGGCCTATGACTTCATCGAGAAGCCTTTTTCATCGGAGCACCTGGTCGCGGTGGTGCGCCGCGCCGCCGAAAAGCGGTATCTCACGCTGCAGGTGCAGGCGCTGCGCGACCAACTGGAGAACTGGCATGGCATCCAGGCCGTGCTGCTGGGGCGCTCGGCCCAGATGCAGCAGGTGCGCCGCACCGTGCTGACCCTGGCGGCCACGTCGGCCGACGTGGTGATCTACGGCGAGACCGGCACCGGCAAGGACCTGGTGGCGCGCTGCCTGCACGAGCACAGTGACCGGCGCCGCGCCAACTATGTGCCGCTGAACTGCGGTGGCATGTCCGAGGCGCTGGCCGAGAGCGAACTGTTCGGCCACGAAGTGGGCTCCTTCACCGGCGCCACGCGCGTGCGCATCGGCAAGTTCGAGCATGCCCAGGGCGGCACCTTGTTCCTGGACGAAATCGAGAGCATGCCGATGGCCGTGCAGATCAAGTTCTTGCGCGCCTTGCAGGAACGCAGCATCGAGCGCATCGGCTCCAACAAGGCGATCCCCGTCGATTGCCGCGTGATCGCCGCGTCGAAGGACGATTTGAAAAGCCTGAGTGACAGGCACAAATTCCGTGCCGACCTGTACTACCGGATCGGCGTGGCCTTCATCGAACTGCCGCCACTGCGCGAGCGGCGCGAGGACATCCCGCTGCTATTCGAACACTTCACGCTGCTGGCGGCGAGCCGCTACCAACGGGTTGCGCCCCTGCTCAGCAGTTCGCAGCTGGCCGAGTTGATTGCCTATGCCTGGCCCGGCAATGTGCGCGAGTTGCACAATGTGGCGGACCGCTTCGTGCTGGGTTTGCTGGGGGATTGCCTGAATTTGACAACAGCGACTCACGCATTGTCCAGCAGCCTGCCGGAGCAAGTCGAGCACTTCGAGCGCGCCATGATCACCGAAGAGCTGAGGCGCCATCACGGTGATGTGGCTCACACCACCAAAGCGCTTGGGCTGCCCAAGCAGACTCTGTATGACAAGCTTCGTCGCCTGCAAATCTCCATAGACGCGTTCAGACAGGAGGATTGAGTCAGCGATGGCAAGCGGTCAACTGCTTTTTCTTTCGATGAATCGGTTGCGCAGTGTGTTACTAATTTAATAGCAAAATGGCGAAATTACAGGTCCAGCATCAATTTCAGGTTTTGCACGGCCGCACCGGATGCGCCCTTGCCCAGGTTGTCCAGCCGCGCAATCAGCACCGCATGGCGGTACGTTTCGTTGCCGAACACGCGCAACTCCATCTTGTTGGTGTCATTGAGCGCCAAGGCATCCAGCTTGCCGGAGTCGGGCGCGGCTTCCACCGTCACCCATTCACTGCCTGCGTAATGCCGGGCCAGCACGTCGTGCAGCTGCGCGGTCGTCGGTTTGCCAGGCAGCAGATCCAGGTGCAGCGGCAGCTGCACCAGCATGCCCTGCTTGAAGTTGCCAACCGACGGAATGAACACCGGGCGGCGCGTCAGGCCGGTGTATTTCATGATTTCGGGCAGGTGTTTGTGCTCCAGGCCCAAGCCGTAAACCTCGAACAGGGGCGCGGTGCCCGCCTCATAAGCCTCGATCATCTGCCGTCCGCCACCGGAATAGCCGCTCACCGAGGGAAGGCTCAGGGGGAAGTCGGCCGCAATCAGGCCGGCATCCACCAGCGGCCGGATCAGTGCAATTGCGCCGGTCGCATAGCAGCCCGGATTGCCGACGCGATCCGCCGCCACCACGGCGGCGCGTTGCGTGGCGGTGAGCTCCGGAAAGCCATAAACCCAGCCCGGCGTGGTGCGGTGGGCGGTGGAGGCGTCGATGATCTTGGGTTTTTTGCCCCCGTCGCCTGGCAGTGCGTCTATCATGGCGACTGATTCGCGTGCCGCGTCGTCGTGCAGGCACAGAATCACCAGGTCCACCTGTGCCATCAGGTCGCGCTTGGCCGCCGCATCCTTGCGCAGCTCGGGTGCGATGCTGACCAGCTCGATGTGGGGCATGGCTTGCAGCCGTTCACGGATTTGCAGGCCGGTGGTTCCGGCTTCTCCATCAATAAAAATTTTGGGCATAAGAACTTTCAGGGGGACGGACGGGTTACCGGTGACTGCCCGGGAGCGCCTGTCTGGGGCTAAATTGCTAAGTAAGAACCGCACAATAATTGTGCATCGCAGCATGATACAGTTCCATCTTGCTGCCTGCAGTGACCGTTAACATGGTGTTTCGGGGCCTGTTTCGTATTTTCAACAGTCTCTTTCCAAATTCCTGTTGCACTCCTTTTTTACTGAATTCTGAAGGTTTTTCATGAAAATTCACGAGTACCAAGGCAAGGAAATCTTGCGCAATTTTGGTGTGCCAGTGCCGCGCGGGATTCCTGCGTTCACCGTGCAGGAAGCGGTCGAAGCCGCACAGAAGCTGGGCGGCCCTGTCTGGGTGGTCAAGGCTCAAATCCATGCGGGCGGCCGCGGCAAGGGTGGCGGCGTCAAGCTGGCCCGCAGCATTGATGAAGTGAAAAAGCTCGCCGGCGAAATACTCGGCATGCAGTTGATCACGCACCAGACCGGCCCTGAAGGCCAGAAGGTCCGCCGCCTCTTGATTGAAGACGGCGCCGACATCAAGAAAGAATACTACGTGTCCGCCGTGACCGACCGCGCCACCCAGAAAGTGGCGTTCATGGCCTCCTCCGAAGGCGGCATGGACATCGAGGAAGTGGCCCACGCCACGCCCGAGAAAATCATCAAGGTGTTTATCGATCCGGCCACCGGCCTGACCGATGCACAGGCCAAGGAGCTGGCCGACGGCATGACCGTGCCGCCGGGCTCCACCGCCCAGGCCGTGGATGTGCTCAAAAAGCTCTACAAGTGCTACATGGAAACCGACTGCAGCCTGGCCGAGATCAACCCGCTGATCCTCGAAGGCAACGGCAATATCAAGGCACTCGACGCCAAGTTCAACTTCGACCCCAACGCGCTGTTCCGCCACCCTGAAATCGTGGCCTTCCGCGATCTGGACGAGGAAGATCCTGCCGAAGTCGAAGCCAGCAAGTTCGACCTGGCCTACATCAGCCTGGACGGCAACATCGGCTGCCTGGTCAACGGTGCCGGACTGGCCATGGCGACCATGGACACCATCAAGCTGTTCGGCGGCGAGCCGGCCAACTTCCTGGACGTGGGCGGCGGCGCCACCGCGGAGAAAGTCACCGAAGCCTTCAAGATCATGCTGAAGAACCCCGATGTCAAGGGCATCCTGGTCAACATCTTTGGCGGCATCATGAAGTGCGACACCATCGCCGATGGCGTCATCACCGCCTGCAAGGCCGTGAACCTGTCGGTTCCACTGGTCGTGCGCATGAAGGGCACCAACGAAGACCTGGGCAAGAAAATGCTGGCGGACTCCGGTCTGCCCATCATTGCCGCAGACACCATGGCCGAGGCCGCGACCAAAATCGTCGCTGCCGTGAAGTAAGCCATCAAGCCCAGGAGAAACAAGCATGTCGATCTACATCAACAAACACACCAAAGTCATCACGCAAGGCATCACCGGCAAGACCGGGCAGTTCCACACCCGCATGTGCCGCGACTACGCGAACGGCAAAGAGTGCTTCGTCGCTGGCGTGAACCCGAAGAAAGCCGGCGAAGATTTCGAAGGCATCCCGATTTATGCCAACGTCACCGAAGCCGCCAAAGCCACCGGTGCGACGGTGTCGGTGATTTATGTGCCGCCAGCCGGCGCGGCAGCCGCCATCTGGGAAGCTGTGGAAGCCAACCTCGATCTGGCGATCTGCATCACCGAAGGCATTCCCGTGCGGGACATGCTGGAAGTGCGCAACCGCATGAAGGCCAAGGAAGCTGCTGGCGGCAAGAAAACCCTGCTGCTGGGACCCAACTGCCCAGGTCTCATCACGCCCGAAGAAATCAAGATCGGCATCATGCCCGGTCACATCCACCGCAAGGGCCGCATTGGCGTGGTCAGCCGCTCCGGCACGCTGACCTATGAAGCCGTGGCGCAGCTGACCGAAATCGGCCTGGGCCAGTCCAGCGCCGTGGGCATTGGTGGTGACCCGATCAATGGCCTGAAGCACATCGATGTGATGAAAGCCTTCAACGACGACCCTGACACCGATGCCGTCATCATGATTGGCGAGATCGGCGGCCCCGATGAAGCCGAAGCGGCCCAATGGTGCAAGGCCAACATGAAAAAGCCGATCGTCGGCTTCATCGCTGGCGTGACTGCACCGGCCGGCAAACGCATGGGCCACGCAGGTGCGCTGATTTCCGGCGGTGCCGACACGGCCGACGCCAAGCTGGCCATCATGGAAGAGTGCGGCTTCACCGTGACGCGCAATCCTTCCGAAATGGCCAAGCTGCTCAAGGCGTTGCTCTAAGACGCGCAAGACGTCGGGTCAAAACTCGATTCAGGAAACTTGATCGCGGTCAAGTGCGTAAGCAGTAATACCAATCGTGGCGAGCCCCAATGGGGCTTAGACTCATCAAAAACAAAAAAGCGCTTTCCGGCGCTTTTTTAATTCATAACAGGAGATACCATGTTTTTTGGTCTGGACTTGATGTCCCCCCTTTTCTGGAGCGCCTTTGGCTCCATCGTGCTGGCCAATATCGTCCTGTCGGGTGATAACGCCGTGGTGATTGCCATGGCTGCCAGGACGCTGGAGCCGCATCAGCGGAGCAAGGCGATTTTCTGGGGTAGTGCCGCAGCCATCGTCATGCGGATCGTCCTGACCATTGTGGCAATCCAGCTGTTGACCTTGCCCTACCTGAAGATCATCGGCGCCATTTTGCTCGTTTACATTGGCGTGGACCTGCTCAAGGGCGAAGAAGAAGAAGACGGTGAAGGTCATCATATCAACGGCATGATGGCCGCCATCCGCACCATCCTGATTGCTGACCTGGTCATGAGTCTGGACAACGTGCTGGCCGTGGCCGCAGCCGCGAAGGGTAATTTGCCCCTGCTGGTGCTGGGTCTGCTGGTGAGCATTCCGCTGATTATTTTCGGCGCAACGCTGCTCACCAAGGTCATGGAGCGCTTCCCGATCATTATCACGATTGGTGCTGCCCTGCTTGGATTCCTGGCGGGTGAAATGCTGCTGACCGATCCGGCCGTCACGACCCAATTTGGCGTTGTCGGTGAGCAAACGGTTACGTTTGGCGGCATCCTGGGGGCTGTCCTGGTCGTGGCGCTGGGGACTTACCTCACAAAACTTCAGCAAAAGAAACAATCGGCCACCTGAGTTTCAGGGGATGACCTGACTCGTTTGCTTTCCAGCCGACGGGTCGGGGGCTGTTAACAAGCCTCAAACGGCGGGCCTGGCGGATCTCCCGCTCCAGGCGCCGCGTATGGCCGCGCTGTCGCGCCTTGCCAAAAAACACCAATTTGCAACAGTAAGTGCGCCAGGCGTGTAAAAGTGCCTTGTCCGGTCGCAGCCCCTCTGTTAATGTCAGAGACAGGGCGACTTGTAACCTGAGGGATACAGTTTGACGGGATCTGCAGGTGCGCAAAACAACTGATAAAAAGCGGCGATGGCTATGGACGGCATCAGGACAAGGACCGGGAGGTGGCTCAATTCTCTGGCAAATGGTGTCGGTTTTGGCATGCCGGATGACGGCTGGGCTTGGCGCGCGCTGGCGGTTTCCTGGAATGGCTTTGCCGGCCCCGACCGCGCGAAGTGCCTGCCCGGCCTGCGTCAGCCGCAGCGGGTGCTCCTCTGAAACGCGCGACAGTGCCCCCATGCGATACGCCTCTGGCTCACTCTTTGCTGGCGGCGCCTCGGGCATGTTCGGCAAGGGCCTATGATGCAAGTGATGCCGTGATGGTCCTGGCCCGCGCAGGGATTGAACTACCCGTTGCCCCGACTCCCGCTGACGACCGAAATTCCAAGTGATAACACGAAAAAGATGATTTACGAGATTTGCACTCAAACAGACCCTGGTTTGACGCGGGACAACAATGAAGATGCCGTGGCCGTTGATGCCCAGACGGGGCTTTGTATCCTGGCCGACGGGATGGGTGGCTATAACGCCGGTGAAATTGCCAGCGGCATGGCTGCAGCCTTCATCAAGTCGGAGATGGGGCGCTGGCTGTCCCAGGCCGGCCGGTACGCCAATGCCAAGGAAGTGCGCCGGGCCATGGAGATTTGCGTGGAAAATGCGAACCACTCGATCTTTAACGCTGCCAACTCCAATCCGCAATACACAGGGATGGGCACGACGCTGGTGGTGGGTGTTTTTCAGGACAACCGCCTGATGCTGGGGCATATTGGAGATTCGCGCTGTTATCGCATACGTGGCCGGGAGTTCCGGCAACTCACCAAGGATCACTCCTTGCTGCAGGAGCAGCTTGACGCCGGCCTGATCACCCCGGAGCAGGCCCTTACTTCGGTGAACAAGAATCTGGTGACACGCGCTCTCGGCGTGGAAGACACGGTTTTGGTTGAAGTCAACGAGTACCGTGTGGAGGCCGACGACGTCTACCTGATGTGTTCGGATGGCCTGTCAGACATGGTGATTGATGAGGCCATCAGTGCCATCCTCCTCGGCGACGGAACGCTGGAGTACAAGGCCAGGCAACTGGTTGTCGCTGCCAATGAAGGCGGGGGGCGCGATAATATTTCAGTGGTGCTGGCGCACGCGAAAGAAGACTCGGCCAAGCGCGGCCTTCTGTCCAGAATACTGGGAAAATGAAGCGGTGACTGAAATACTACACAGGAGTCGGCCATGCCGAAAATGATCGTCTCTATTGATGGCGTTGTGATCAAGGAGGTCCAGTTGACGAAAGACCGGACATCTTTGGGGCGCAGGCCCTACAACGATATCGTCATTGACAACCTGGCTGTCAGCGGTGAGCACGCCGTTCTGCAAATGACCGGCAACGAGGTCTATCTCGAAGACCTCAACAGCACCAACGGCACGTATGTCAACGGCAAGGCGATCAAGAAGCGGTTGCTGCAAAACAGTGATCTGGTCGAAATTGGCAAGTACAAAATCAAGTATGTGAACGAAGCGGCTGCGCCCGATTACGAGAAGACGATGGTCATCAAGCCGGCATCCGCAGCCCTCGCGGCACTTGCGGCTGCTGGTGGTGCTCCTGCGGCAGCCCCCGTGACGGCAGACGCAGCGAGTGTGGGTCTGCATGGGGCGATCAAGGTCATGTCCGGCGCGGCCGCCGGCCGGGAAGTGGCCCTGGTCAAAGTCGTGACCACCATCGGCAAGCCCGGCGTGGCGGTGGCGGCCATTACCAAAAGACCTCAGGGTTTTGTGGTGGCCCATGTGGAGGGCGCCGGCAAGCCCATGCTCAATGGCGTTCCCATTGGTGCCGAACCTGTCGGTTTGAAAAATGGCGATATGCTGGAACTGGCCGGGACGCAGATGCAGTTCGTGCAGCACTGACCGATGTTCTTGCCCGCCAGCGGGAGACCGGGACCATGGGCGTCTCCAGCCCAAAATTTCGATGAGACGCGTGCCCGGGCATGGGACTGGCATTTGCGACATGCTGATAGCGCGGATGTCTGCCCGGCCGCCGATCAGCGGCCAGCCCTGCCGTCGTCTGCATTGGCGCGGGCGTGACAATATTGACAATCCGCCAAAAAGTTCCTTTACCGCACCCATGTGAAGCGTGTAGTCTCCATGGGCTGGCTGTCTTTTGACCCAAAGCGGGATGACGCATCCAGTTTCGAAACCGTGTAACCTCAAGGCAGGGTGGAAACCTCATGAAAGTACGTGTATTGGGCTGTTCGGGAGCCATCGCCAGGGACTGCCGCACCACGTCTTTTTTGCTGGACCATGATTTGCTGGTCGATGCCGGCACGGGTGTCGGGGATCTCACCCTCGATGAAATGCGCGGCATTGACCATGTCCTTCTGACACATTCGCATCTCGACCATGTGGCCGCGTTGCCGCTGATGGTGGATGCAATTGCCGGCCAGAAAACCACGCCGATACAAATTCATGCCCTGCAAGGCACGATTGATGCGCTGAAGGCCCACATTTTCAACAACACGATCTGGCCTGACTTCTCAAGAATTCCAGACCCGGCAACGCCTTTCATCAGCTTTCATCCGCTGGAGCTCGGTCAAACCCTGGAGTTGGCCGGCAAGCATATTGAAGTGCTGCCCGCTGTGCACACGGTGCCGGCCGTCGGGTATGCAGTGAGCGCCGGTAAGGGTTGCTGGGTATTTACCGGCGACACCGAGCGCAATCCCGCGTTGTGGGCCCGTATTAATCAGCTGGATGTCGCGATGCTGGTCATCGAGACCGCCTTCAGCAATCGCGAGCGTGACCTGGCCAAACGCAGCCTGCATCTGGCGCCCCATGTGCTTGCCGGCGAACTCGACTGCATTGCGAGCGGCAAAAAATACCCCATCTACATCACCCACACCAAGCCCGCCGAGACAGAACTCATCATGGCCGAGATACAGCGCTTTGACCAGACACGCAACCTGGCGCACCATGTTTTGCACGACATCCGGTGGCTGCGGGCGGGTCAAGAGTTTGAACTGTGACAGTCCTCGTGCAAGGGGATCCCCAAAAGGCGTTCTTTGCTTCACAGAAGCTCCCCCATCAGGGAGTACGCCGAAGAGCTGCGCCATACCGAGGCATGGAAGGCTGATCTCGGCGGTGAGTCGATAGGTGTTGAGTTGCATTAGGTTGTTCCGGTTGAGTCGGGTGGCCGAGCTGTTTTCTTCAGCCGTCAGCAGCGACATGCGCACACTGAAAATGGACGGCATGGAAAAAGTCCTGACGGGCGTGACGGACCTCAAGCAGGTGGGCCAGTCGGCATCAAGTGACAAAAATGTCGCTTGGGGTGGTGCTCCCTGCCAAAAAAGAGCAGTTGCGCGGACTGGGAATTGTCAAAAAAGCAGGAGAAAGTTCTCGAATTAAAGGTTTTGACGGGTTGGCCCGAAACCTGCTCTATTCCATTGCTTTTTCAACCAAGGAGTTTTCATGAAGCGTACTATCCAAAAGGGTTTCACCCTGATCGAATTGATGATCGTTGTGGCGATCATCGGTATCCTGGCTGCGGTGGCTTTGCCTGCGTATCAGGACTACACCGTCCGTGCAAAAATGTCTGAAGCAATTCTGGCCGCGTCACAGTGCCGCACTTCCATTACTGAAGTTGTTCAGAGCGGTACGTCTTTGCCTACCGCTGCTGACGGATTTGGTTGCGAGAGCTCGGTGTCCACCTCCAAATACATTGCCAGTATTACAACTTCCCCAGCGGCTGCGACCCCTATTGCTGGTGATATGGTTATCACCGTGACTACGCAAGGAATCAACAATGTGCGAGTTGCTGGTCAAAACACCTTTAGCACAGGTGGCCAAATTCGTATGGCTCCGTGTTTCCTGAGCGGTACCAACGATGGCTCCACCTTTGCGAAATGCGTACCGCCTGCTGCCGGTGGAACCATTTCTTCCTGGGTTTGCGGACCTGGTGCAACTGCAACAACAGCGGCAGATCCGAAATTCCTGCCAGGCTCTTGCCGCGTGTCTTAAACACTTGCCTTCACCTTGAATGCCATGAAAACGCTCCTCCGGGAGCGTTTTTTTTGATCTTGACCATATATACCGTCGCGTGATCCGGACGGATCAACCATGTATAGTTTTGCGCTCGGACTGCTCCTGCTGGCATGGCTCAATCCCCTGCACATCGGGCCTTGGGTGAGTTGGCATGGCGAAGTGCTGGCGTTTGCAGCGGCTGTCGTGATGCTCATGGGGATGCTCGTCGCCTGCAAGCGGCAGCAACGCCCTATCGTGCACATACCTCACAGTGCCCTAGTCTGGGTCTGCTTCGGGCTTGTAGCGGTATTGCAATTTATGTTCGGACTCATCCACTTTTTGGGCGATTTGGCCATATTGCTTTTGTATTTCTGGTTGGTTCTTGTGGCTATGGGGGTGGGATTCGAAACAGGGTTGACGAGTTCTAGTGTCAATATTCAAGCTCAAGGCGATGAGGTAGCCCGCCAGGAACTGGTTAATCTTGCGGTGGTGGTGCTTCTTGGTGCCCTGCTGTCTACCGTGGTAGCGTTTGTTCAGACGCTGGATATCTGGGCAGACAGCGAATGGATTTCCCGTGCCTACAGCTTGCGGCGCCCCGGCGGCAATATTGCACAACCGAATCAGCTCGCCAGTTTGCAACTACTGGGCATTGCCAGTTTGGCCTATTTGTTTCGCCGGGAAAAGTTAGTGGGGCTGGCTGCGCTGTTGATCTTTGTGTTGTTGATCGCCGGCCTTGGCCTTACGGAATCGCGCAGCGGAGTGTTAAGCGCCGTAGCGCTGGCGGTCTTCTGGCTGACTTACCGCAAGCGGGTCTTCGGCAGGACCTCCGTCATTTATCCCCTGGCCGGACTTCTGCTCCTGCTAGTGTGTTTCAAGTTTTTACCGCTGGCCAGCTACCAATTGCAGCAAGGCGGGTTGACGGACGGGACGTCACTGACAAGCAACATCAGCGCGGGAACTCGCCTGGCAATATGGCCCCAATTGTTGGAGGCCTCCATGCTGCACCCCTGGCTTGGCTGGGGTTTGCGCCAAGTGCCTCTAGCCCATAACGCGGTTCTACACGCCTATCAGGTTGGCGAGGCGTTCACATATGCGCACTCGGTTGTGCTGGATTTGGTGCTGGGGTTGGGTTATCCCTTGGCGATCGCGTCGATGGCCATATTTTTCGTCTGGGCGGGGAGGAGGCTGATTGCCATTCGAGGCGACTTGCACTCCTGGTATTGCATGGCCCTGCTGATTCCTGTTGCGGTGCATTCCATGCTGGAGTTTCCTTTTGCATATGCGTATTTTTTGTTGCCGGTCGCTTTTTCGATCGGTGTCATGGAGGCGAGGCTTTTTCCTGATCGCGCGATCAAAATTCGATGGTTAACTGCCGTTGCCGCCACCACTTTGGCCGTGGCGCTGTTGGCTTGGAGTGTGTGGGAGTACATCGCCATCGAGGAGGATTTTCGGGTGGCACGCTTTGAAGCCTTACGGATCGGGAAGACGGCAGCGAGCTACGACCGGCCTCACATCGTTTTGCTCACGCAGATGGATGCCGTTTTGGTGGGAATCCGATTGGTTCCATCTCCCGGGATGAGTCCGGAAAGTATTGAGTCAGCGCGCAAAGCGGCGGTGCGTTTCCCTTGGGTGGCTACACAAAATCGCTACGCGCTGACGTTGGCACTCAATGGCAACCCGGATGAGGCTCGCCGTCAGCTCAAGGTCATGCGGACCATGCACGGCGAGAAAACCTACGAAGCCATCAAAACAAGCTGGCGAGAGCTGGCAAGCAGCAAATACCCGCAATTGGAGACGTTCAAGCTGCCCTAGCGCGGGAGCCCTTCTGCAGGGCACTTGGGTGCAGTAATGCTGTTGAAGCACAATCCGCGCTGCATAGCCACTCATAACATTGGACTCGGCCACCCTTGCCACAGACATTCACTATTCGCCACATCGTTGCCTGCGGGCTAGGATTTTTGCTCGTCTTTCCGTGGGTTAACCCCGTGGTCAACGGTCCGTCGCCGTCTGTTTGGCCCTGGATTATGGCCATGGCCTGCGGTGTGATTGTGTGGATTTTGCGTTCATGGCTAACCACCAATACGGTGGCGACAAGCTGGCTGCTGGCCGCAGCTCTTAGCGCCTGCATGGGGTTATTGCAATATTTCGGTCAAACCCAATCATTCGGAGTTTTGATTCATACGACGGCACTTGGAGAGGCGTTCGCCAACTTGCGGCAGCGCAATCAATTTGCCACGCTGACCAGTATCGGTTTGCTGGCATTGATCTGGATCCAGGTCCAGCGGGATACAAAGACTGCGTCGATGTCTGGTTCTGGCGCGACAAAGTGCTTCCCACAATGGGTTCTCCTCGCCGCTTGCCTGCTGGCGCTGGGCAACGCCGCCAGCCGGTCGCGCACGGGTCTGTTGCAATGGCTTCTGGTAGTTGCGCTCGCGATGCTATGGAAACGCGGGCGGCAAAGGCGAATGGTGATTTTGAGCACGGGCGCACTGACTGCGTACTTTCTGGCGGCGATGACGTTGCCGTTCCTGTTGAAGCTGATGACAGGCGCTGAAAGTGGAGGCCTGCTGGGGCGCATTATGGAGGAGTCTGGGTGTGAAAGCAGGCGTCTGCTGTGGTCAAACGTAGTGCATCTGATCGCAGAGAGACCATGGACAGGTTGGGGCTGGGGAGAACTTGACTATGCCCACTTCATCACCCTCTATCCAGGTGAAAGGTTCTGCGACATATTGGACAATGCACATAACCTGCCCCTGCATCTGGCCGTGGAGTTGGGCATTCCGGCGGCGTTGCTGGTTTGCGGAGGTTTCATGTGGTGGGTTTTTCGGCAACGGCCCTGGCGTGAGACCGATCCCTCCCGCCAGATGGCCTGGGGGGTGCTGGCCGTCATTCTTTTGCACAGCATGCTGGAGTACCCGCTGTGGTACGGCCCCTTTCAGATTGCGTTTTGTTTGTCGTTGGGGCTGCTCTGGCGAGATCGCAGAACGGGGGCGATGCCCGAATGTCAACCCAAGGTGTCGCCAGTCTCTAGTGTTCAAGCACTCGCAGCTACTGTGTTGATCGCTATAGCAGGCTATGCCGGCTGGGACTATCACCGCATCAGTCAGATTTACCTGACGCCCGAAGATCGCGACGCGGCATACCGGGACGATACCCTCCCCAAGATTCGCGGCTCCTGGCTGTTTCGCGACCAGGTGCGTTTTGCAGAACTGACCATCACGCCGCTCACGCGTGAGAATGCGCAATGGACCTTCGACACGGCGAGGGCGCTGCTGCACTACTCACCGGAGCCTCGCATCATCGAAAAGGTGATTGAGAGCGCGGTCATGCTCGGCCGGGATGACGAGGCATTGATACATCTGGCGCGCTATCGGGCGGCCTTTCCAGTGGAGCATGCGCGCTGGGCGCAAGAAGCTGCGGCGGCGCCGGAGCGTCTTCAGCTGCTGAAGTGATGCGACTCAGGGGTTGACAAAGCTTCCCGATTTGCCGCCATGCTTTTCAAGCACGCGCACATCGGTCATGATCATCGCCCGGTCCGCCGCCTTGCACATGTCGTAAATCGTCAGCAAGGCCACTTGCACCGCAGTCAATGCTTCCATTTCCACACCGGTCGGGCCGACGGTTTCCACAGTCGCCTCGCAGGTAACGCTGGCGTTTGCGGCGTCGACCCTGAAATCAAGCGCTACGCGCGTGAGTGCCAGCGGATGGCACAGGGGGATCAGCTCGCTGGTTTTTTTTGCAGCCATGATGCCTGCTATTCTGGCCACACCCAGTACATCGCCTTTTTTTGCAGTGCCTGCGATGATGAGTGCCAGTGTGGCAGGATTCATGGTGATGCGACCCTGGGCAATAGCAACACGGTGCGTTGCGGCCTTGCCGGCCACGTCGACCATATGGGCCTGGCCTTGTGCGTCGAAGTGAGTCAGCGGAGAAGTCGTTGTCATCCTGTTACGAAACCTTTACAACCATCCCTCATCATACGAGCATGTTTTCAAAGTCATCTTCCTGGGGCCATCGCCTCTACGCCTCGAGCATTCATTTGGGCATCAGCCTGCTGGTGGCCGGTTTGGCGGCACTGCTGGTGTTTGCCGTCTGGTACCCCTACCCCTACCGCGAAATTTCCGGCGGGCGCAGCCTGTTTTTGCTGGTAATTACCGTCGATGTGATCATGGGCCCGTTGCTGACATTGGCCGTATTCAACCGCAGCAAGCCACTCAACGAGCTGCGCCTTGACCTGGCCGTCATTGGCTTGCTGCAACTGGCGGCGCTGGCCTACGGCTTGTGGACCGTCGCGGTGGCCCGGCCAGTGCACCTGGTGTTTGAAATCGACCGTTTTCGGGTGGTGCATGCGATTGACGTGCCGTCGGAATTACTGGATCGATCACCGGCAGGGTTGCGGCCATTGCCGATGTCGGGCCCCACGCTGCTTTCGGTGCGCGATTTCAAAAATGCCCGGGAAAGCTTTGAGGCCACCATGGCAGCGACGCAAGGCGTGGCACTTGGCGCCCGGCCTGATTTGTGGCAGGGCTACGAACAGGCGAAAGCGCAGATCAAGGCACGCGCGCGTCCCGTGGGCGAGCTGAAAAATCGCTTTCCCGCCCGTGCCGCCGAAATTGACCAGGCCCTGAAGTCTGCATCTTCCACGGTCCGGGCTACCACCTCGGTGGGCTATGTCCCCCTGGCAAGTCGAAGCACTTTCTGGACCGTTCTCGTCGACACCAACACCACGGAGGTGATTGCTTTTGTTCCCATCGATTCGTTCTAGGCCCTACCCGTTGAAGCAGAGGGTTTTTGCCTGTAAGGTGCTGACAGCCGTGATGTTGATGGCCAGCACTGCCCATTTGTCGCTGGCGCAAGCGCCGGGCGCGGCGTCGGGCAGCCTGCCGTCTCTGGGTGATAACTCCGAGCTGGCCGCCGCTGCGGAGCGCCGCATCGGGGATCGCATCGCCGTCAGCATTTACCGTGATCCGGACTATCTCGATGACCCGGTGCTCGGGGATTACCTGCAAAACATCTGGCAGCCCCTGATGACTGCCGCGCGGGCGCGTGGCGAGCTCAATGCCGAACTGGATGAGCGTTTTGCGTGGGACGTCTTTCTGGTCCGTGACCGAAGCGTCAATGCCTTCGCCTTGCCCGGGGGCTACTTTGGCGTGCATCTGGGTTTGATTGCCGCGGTGAGTAATGCGGACGAACTCGCCGCGGTCCTGGGCCATGAGCTCAGCCATGTCACGCAGCGGCATATTTCCCGGTTGATGACGCAACAGAACCGGCAAGCGCCCTGGGTGATTGCCGCCATGGTTCTGGGCGCCCTGGCCGCCAGTAAAAATCCCAATGCTGCCAGTGCCGCCATCGTCGGTGGGCAGGCGGTCGCGGTGCAGAACCAGCTCAACTTTTCCCGCGACATGGAGCGGGAAGCCGACCGGGTCGGGTTTGGCGTCATGACCGATGCCGGCTTTGCAAGCCGCGGCGTGGCGACCATGTTTGAAAAACTGCAGCAAGCCTCGCAGCTCAATGACAACGGATCGTTCCCCTATTTGCGCTCGCACCCGCTGACCACCGAGCGAATCGCCGAAGCGCAGTCGCGCCTGCAGCTGGATGCAAAGGCTGCCACCAAGCCCACCGCGGAGGGCGAGGCCCGTGCCGCCAAGGCGCGCGTGCTGCATGCCATGATGGCCGCGCGTGCGCGAGTCCTGGCCAGCCCCGGGGTCGATGCGTTGCGTGCGATGGTGGCTGAAGCGCAGCGGCGGCCGCCCTCGCTGCAAATGCAGGAGTCCCCTGCCACGGCGGCGCATATCCGCGACGCGGGAATCCTGTATGGGGGCGCATTGGCGGCGGCCCAGCTGCGTGATTTTGCCGGCGCACGAAACCTTCAGGCCAAGCTCAAGCCCCTCACCGTCGAAATTCAGCCTGCCAGTCATGCGCTGGACTTGCTGTCCATCGAGATTGATCTGATGGCGGGGACCGTGCCGCCCTCGGCGTCATCCTTCGACATGGCCAAGGCTGTCTCGCGGGCCGATGTGCTGACCCAGGCCCGGGCGTTGATGGCTGCCCAGCGGGCGCGGGAGGTCTCGGGCAGGCTGCAAACCTGGGTCGCTGTCCACCCCAAAGATGCGGCGGCCTGGCAATTGCTCGCCGTGGCTTACGGCAACCAGAACCAGACAGTCCGTGCGATTCGTGCTGATGCGGAAAGCCGCGCTGCCCACCTGGACTACGCGGCGGCGCTGGATCGCCTCAAGGCTGCGCAGGCGCTGATGCGCAGCAACCCCGCCAGCGCCGATTACGTGGAAGGCTCGATCATCGACACACGGACCCGCCAGATCGAGCTAGTCCTTAAAGAGCAGGCGCTCCAGGACAAAGTCGATCGCTAGTTGCAGTGCCGAGTAAATCAGGGAGCCTATGAGTGCGGCGCCAAAACCCTTGACGTTCAAGCCGCTGACCAGGCTGGCGGCCGCCCAGAACATGAGCGCGTTCACGATGAACAGAAAGAGGCCGAGCGTCACCACGGTCACGGGCAGCGTCAACAACACGAGAACAGGACGCACCACCATGTTCAGGGCGCCAAGTACCGCCGCCGCAATCAGGGCTGCGGTGAAGCTGGTCACCACCACGCCTGAATAGAGATAAGCCACCGCCAGCAAGGCGACCGCGCTGCAAAGCCAGTTGATGATGAGTTTCATCGCCAGAGAATACCACCTGGATGCGGCCTCTCCCATCCTGTCCCGCTGGGACGCCCTGTCGGTAATTTGACTTGATTGCTGACCTGCTGCGTTCCGGATTTTCCGCCGGGCCGCCCCAAGGAAAATGAACCCCCTCGGGGGCAGCGCCTTACGCGAAGCGAAAAGCGTGGGGGTGATGATTCCGCCGGGCCGCCCCTGAAAAAATTAATCCCTGAGGGGCTGGAGCCTGCGGCCCCAAACCTGCTTGAGCAGGTTTGGACGGGCGACAGAGGCGAAGCGCCTCGCAAGCCGCGGCCTGCAAGGCCTCGCGCCTTGCGCGAAGCGAAAAGCGTGGGGGCTATTCAATCGGTCGCAACAAGCAGCCCCGCGCTTGCCAGCGCGGCGGCATAGCCCAGCACACCGTGGTGCTCCTGTGCCTGCTCGGTCGTGACGGGTTGCAGGTCCTGGCCGAATTTGGGTCGACGGGCATCCAGCACACGTGCAACGCCATGCTCCTTGATCAGGGATTCCGTCTGGGTGCTCAGCGTGGTCTGCGCCATCTGCGTCACCACGGTATCGCCCTCTTTTTGCAGGAGGGGCACCACTTGCGCAAATACTTTCGCCGCCCATTTGCCGCGCCAGCTCTCCCGCGCACTGTGGGTTACCCATTTGCTGGCATGGTGCGTCACGCGTGGTGCACAGGCCACCAGAATCCAGCGGGTCGGACTGCGCGCGTTGCCCTCTGGCAGCATGGGTTGCAGCATATGCAGGGCATAGCCGGCATCGTCAATGTAAACAATGATGTTGTCCATAAAGTTCTCCTTCAGTTGTCATGTTTATAGAAGCTTCACTGGTTGAAACAAAAGGCCTTGGAGCTCCCTCTGGCCTTCGGCATTGCCTCCCTTTCAATGTGGAATCAGGTCCTTGTCGTTTGCATAGTGTTCCGACTTGTGGCGTCGGGTGGCCCACCAGCCCGCGCCCAGCACACCCGCCACAGCGAACGCATAGGTAATCCATTGAGCCGCGGTGTGCAGGGTTTCGGCAGAGGGCAACGCGCTCGGACCACCGTAAATCGGGTCAAGCAGTTGTTCGCCGATGATCATGTTGGCGGCGGTAACCGCCAGAACGGCCGCCCCCAGGTTGATGATGATGGGGAAACGCGACACCAGTTTGAGCACCATCGTGCTGCCAAAAACCACGATAGGCACGCTCACCAGCAGGCCGATGATTACCAGGTCGAAGGCCCCGTGCGCGGCGCCGGCCACACCCAGAACGTTGTCGATGCCCATCAGGGCGTCGGCCACGACGATGGTTTTCATGGCGCCCCAGAATGTGGTGGCAATCGGACCATGATGTTCTCCGCCGCCCTCGTCAGCCAGTAGCTTGTAGGCAATCCAGAGCAGTCCCAAGCCGCCCACCAGCATCAGGCCGGGGATCTTGAGCAGCCACACCACACCCACCGTCATGGCGGAGCGCACCACGATGGCGCCAACCGTACCCCAGACAATGGCTCTTTTCTGAAGGGTGGGAGGCAGATTGCGCGCGGCCAGTGCAATCACGATGGCGTTGTCGCCGGCAAGAACGAGATCAATGAGGATGATCGCCAGCAGGGCCGACCACCAGGGGGCTGTAAATAGTTCCAATTTCACACTCCATATCAAGTTCAGACGTGGAAACCCAACGGATGGATTTCCGGCTTCGTTCAAACCGGACAGGTATGTGAGTGGTGCGGGTAGGGTTATGCCGCAAACGCCTCGATCAAACCTGTACAGGTTTCAATCGAAGGTCTGGCTCAATATGCAGTGTCGCTGCATACCCAGCAAGCCGGAAGTGTGAACTTCGGAATGACGACTTGCTGTTAGCGATTTTGCTGTGTTGTCTGTTATCGAATATGTCAGCAAAACGAGGGAGTTACTCCCCTTCGTAAACTGATTGGACAACAAAAAAAGATTTTTGGCAAGCCCCGCACGCGGCGGAGGTGTTTTGTCTGGCTGATAATGAACAGCCCGGCTTTGCTGTTCGCCCACCAGGCGGGAGCGGTCCATGTTTTTTTCTTTTTTCTCCATGCCCGGCATCCACATCACTGACATCGAAGCGGCCATCAACTACTGGCGCGACAAGAAGCCATCACCCGATGGCGTCACACTCGCGCCGGAGTTGCGTGCGCTGGCCGAGGTTTACGCCCTGATGGTTTTCTACCATGAGGACGAGGCCGATGAGGGGAGCTTTCCGCCCAAAGCGCTGGCAGCCTGGCGCACCTGGTACGACACCACGGCAGACACGCCCTGCATCGCCATCTGCTCGACCAGCCAGGGCGATTCGCTGTGCAAGGGTTGCGGCCGCACCTTCAATGAAGTGCAGCGCTGGCCCGAGATGACGCCAGCCGAAAAACGCGGCACCTGGCGGCGCATCACGCTGGAAGCCACGGCCTGGCGCTTTGGCCGTTATGCGGACCGGGCGCTTGAAAAAGGTGTGGTTTCGACACTGTAAAAGAGCTGAAACGGCAGGCGGTGTCTGTCTCTTTTCGTTGTGGAGCAAGGTGAGATAGCTATCAAGTTCATAGCAACTAATGGCGAAAAAGGATAGACTGGCGCATGCTTCGACTGACGCGCGCTCCCAATATTGCAATTGCCGCGCTGTGGGCTGACGCCCTGCAGCACGCAGGGTTGGCTGCCAGCGTGCAGCGTTACTACCTGGGCGGTGTCGCCGGTGAACTGCCGCCTGACCAATGCCTGCCCGAAGTGTGGCTCACCCATGATGAGGATGAACCCCGGGCGCGCGAGTTGCTGCACACCCTGCAAAATCTGCCGCAACGGCGCTGGCTGTGCGCCTGCGGGGAGACCGTCGAAGGCGGGTTTGAGCAGTGCTGGCACTGCGGTGCGGACATGCCGGACATGCCGGTTTAGCGCCGCCGCAGCGGCAACCAGCAAGGGGCGTTAAACCCGCCTGGCCAGTGTGGCGGCCAGGCCGACATAGCTGGCCGGCGTCATGGCCAGCAGGCGCTGCTTCTCCGCCTCGGGAATTTGCAGGGACCGGATCAGGGCATGCAGGTCTTCGGCCCGGACGGTTTTGCCGCGCGTTACTTCCTTGAGCTTTTCGTAGGCGCCCTGCACGCCGTAGCGGCGCATGACGGTCTGTATCGGTTCAGCCAGCACCTCCCACGAGCTGTCCAGGTCCTCCTGCAGCGCTTCCCGGTTGAGTTCCAGCTTGCCCAGCCCCACGCCCAGTGAGTTGTAGGCCAGCACGGCGTAACCCAGCGCCACGCCCATGTTGCGCAGCACGGTCGAGTCGGTCAGGTCGCGCTGCCAGCGGGAAACCGGCAGCTTTTCGCTCAGGTGCCTGAGCAGTGCATTGGCCAGGCCCAGGTTGCCTTCGGCGTTTTCAAAGTCGATCGGGTTCACCTTGTGCGGCATGGTGGAGGAGCCGATTTCGCCCTCCTTGAGACGCTGCTTGAAATAGCCCACGCTCACATAACCCCAGACGTCCCGCGCGAAGTCGATCAGGATGGTGTTGGTGCGGGCCACGGCGTCAAACAGCTCGGCCATGTAGTCATGCGGCTCGATCTGGATGCTGTAGGGCTGGAAGGTCAGGCCCAGGCCCAGCGGCTCGGGCGTTTCAATCACGTTGCGGCTGAAGGCTTCCCAGTCAAAGTCGGGCCAGGCCGACAGGTGGGCGTTGTAGTTGCCGACAGCGCCGTTCATCTTGGCCATGAGCCTGATGCCGGCGATCTTCTCGCGCGCCGCTTGCAGGCGCACCACCACGTTGGCTATTTCCTTGCCTACCGTGGTCGGGCTGGCGGTCTGGCCGTGGGTGCGGCTGAGCATGGGCTCTGCCGCGTAGGTGTGCGCCATCTCGCGCATCTGCGCAATCACCTTGTCAAGGGCCGGCAACAGTACCAGTTCGCGACTGCTTTTGAGCTGCAGCGCATGGCTGGTGTTGTTGATGTCTTCGCTGGTGCAGGCGAAGTGCACGAATTCACCGGCCGCCTGCAATTCCGGCCGCGCTTCGAATTTGGACTTGATCCAGTACTCCACGGCCTTGACGTCGTGGTTGGTGGTTTTTTCAATCTCCTTGATGGCCACTGCATCGTTTTCCGAGAAATTCTTGACGAGGCCCAGCAGGTAAGTGCGCGCGCCGGGGCTCAGCGGCTTGAATTCGGCAAACTTCGCGTCCGAAAGGGCAATGAACCAGGCTACTTCCACCTGGACCCGGCGGTGCATATAGCCTTGCTCGGACATCAGGGGACGTAATTGGCTGAGTTTGCCGGCGTAGCGGCCGTCCAGCGGAGACAAGGCGTTGATGGTAGAAAAGCTCATACCGCAATTGTAGGCTGCTCGCCCGGGGAATGGCCCGGTCGCGCGGTGGCTGCGGGGGTGCCTAAAACCTGGCAGATTTGCTCACCTTCGGTCGGTGTCGGCCGGAGCGGGTGCTTACTCGATAGAATGGCTTTTCCCGCACCACGATTTACACACGCTATGAAACTCATTGGATCCGCCACCAGCCCCTACGTACGCAAGGTACGTATCGTGATGGCTGAGAAAAAGCTCGACTACCAGATGGTGCTGGAAGATGTCTGGGCGGCCAATACCACCATCACCGCCTCGAACCCGCTGGGCAAGGTGCCCTGCCTGGTCATGGAGGGCGGCGAGGCCGTATTTGATTCGCGCGTGATCGTCGAATACCTGGACACCCTTTCACCCGTGGGCAAGCTCATTCCGACCCAGGGCCGCGAACGCGCCGAGGTCAAGACCTGGGAAGCCCTGGCCGACGGTCTGGTGGATGCGGCCATCCTGGCCCGGCTGGAAGCCACCTGGTCTGGCCGCAATGCCCATGAGCGCAGCGACGCCTGGATACAGCGGCAGATGGGCAAAATCGAGGCCTGCCTCAAGGCCATGAGCACAGGTCTGGGCGAGAAGGCTTTTTGCAGTGGCATCCATTTCAGCCTGTCGGATGTCGCGGTGGGTTGCGCCTTGGGCTATCTGGACCTGCGGTTTGCCCAGGTGAACTGGCGCGAGAGCTATCCCAACCTGGCCAAATTGCAGGAAAAACTGGTTCAGCGCCCCAGCTTCGCGGAAACCCAGTCGGGCTGAAATTCCGCCTGAATCTGACAGAAGCCCGGCCTCCCGGGCTTTTTTTTCGCCTCGTGTAACACGGCTCCCGGGGAAATCCAGCGACGGTCACCCTCGCTCACTGCCGGGCGCGTTGCTTCAGCCAGCGCATCAGGCCGCCGATCCAGGGCAGCTTTTCATTCATAAAGCTCCTGGGCGGCACCCAATAGTCCGGTGAAAATCAATCAGGCCGCTGGCCGTGAACTTCAGGTGCGAACCGCCGCAAACAGGTTGATGAGGTTGGGTAGGTGTGCTAGTTAAACACCAGAAAACCGGTGTCCACCCATGGCTCGCAGGACCGGGGGCGCTGCTCATGCCGGCGCCCGGAAGATAAAAATGCTGCGAAGCGCCCCGGCGCGAACGAGGGAGGGAGGGAGGAGGAGGAGCGCACCGGGATTGCAGCCGAACCAAAGTGATCCGGAAGGCTTCGCAACAGTGAAACTGTCTTATTGCTGGCGCTGCTGGGGGTTCCAGTCTGCGCCTGCCTTTATATGAGGACGCCGGTGCGCTGGTAGTTCCCGACGGAGGGCTGTTCTGGCTGGTAAATTTTTGTTAACGAAATGGCTCCTGGCAAGACGCCGCGGCCAGCGCAAACTGGGCAGGGAAAATTCCGCGCTGCAGGCGAAACATCTTCGTCGGCCGTCTTGGAGCTGGAGGCTCAGGGGCCGGCCAGCTGTTTTTCGATCTCTTTGACGAACTGGCGGCTTTCCGGGGCGGTCAGGGAATTGAAGCTGACCGCACTGACGCCGTCCCGCGCAATCACATACTTGTAAAAGTTCCAACGTGGTGTGGTGCCGGTTTTGGCGGCGAGCTGCCTGAAGAGGGGGTTGGCGTCCTTGCCGCTGACGCTGGTTTTGGTAAACATCGGGAATTTCACGCCGAAGGTGTTTTCGCAAAAGTCGGCAATCTCCTTGTTGCTACCGGTTTCCTGCGAAAAGTCGTTGGAGGGAAAGCCCAGGACCACCAGACCCCGGTCCTTGTATTTCGCATAGAGCGCTTCCAGGCCTTCGTACTGGGGCGTAAAGCCGCAAAAGCTCGCGGTATTGACCACCACCACGACCTTGCCTTGGTACTGGCAAAGTGATTGTGGCTTTTCATCCTGCAATCGCAGAAAGGTGTGCTGCAAAAGGCCGGAGCAGGCCGACGCGTCTGCGGCGATGGGCCCGGCTACTGGGGCGGCCGGGGCCGGGGCTGCCGATCTGGTGGCGGCTGCCGAAAGTGCGAGTCCGGCCAGCAGGGCAATCCGCAGCAGCGGTCTGGAGGGGGATGTCTGCTGGTTGTGCATGGCCCGAAATTCCTTGTGAATCAAATAATTATGGTGCTATTGGCGTTTGGGCGTGCGCAGTAGCCATCCCGGGAGAGGGGCGAGCGTGGTGCATGCCATCAGGCGCCGCGTTGGTCCGCCAGACTCAGGGGGTTGTGAAAGGTCTTCCTGACAGCAAATGGCCCGGCATCCTGCCGGAAATCATCCCGATTTGCTGCCAAGTGGCCTGTAAATGGCCTGTAAGTCACCAGTTGTCACATTAGCCGCCTAAAATCGGCCAGTACCGGGTGTAACAGATATCCGGGGCAGATTTCTCTGCGTATTCGCTTGGCAAGGAGTTCACATGCTTTATCCTGAACTGTTCAAACAACTCGAATCCGTCCGCTGGGATATGGACAAAGACATTCCCTGGGCCAGTTTTGACGCATCCCAGTTGTCTGACGAGCAGGCCCAGACCATCAAAATGAATGCCATCACCGAATGGTCGGCCTTGCCCGCCACGGAGATGTTCCTGCGGGACAACAAGGACGACAGTGATTTTTCCGCTTTCATGTCCATCTGGTTTTTTGAAGAGCAAAAGCACTCGCTGGTGCTCATGGAATACCTGAAGCGATTCCGGCCCGACCTGGCCCCCACCGAAGAGGAACTGCACGAAGTGCGTTTCGAGTTCGAGCCGGCGCCCGCGCTGGAAACCCTGATGCTGCATTTTTGCGGCGAGATTCGCCTGAACCACTGGTACCGCCGGGCCAGCGAGTGGCACACCGAGCCGGTCATCAAGCAGATTTACACCCAGCTCAGCCAGGATGAAGCGCGCCATGGCGGCGCTTACCTGCGCTACATGAAACGCGCCATCAACAATTTCGGCAACGAAGCCAAGGCAGCCTTTACCAAGGTAGGCGTGCTGATGGCCAGTGCCCGCCGGACGGCGCAGGCCCTGCACCCGACCAACCTGCACGTCAACAAAAGCCTGTTTCCGCGCGACACCATCCAGAGCCGCCTGCCCAACCCCGAATGGCTGGAGCACTGGCTCGACACGCAGATCAAGTTTGACGCGGTGTGGGAGGGCAAGGTGGTCGAGCGCATCCTGCACAACCTGAGCCTGCTGATGAACCAGAGCTTCAAGAGTGTCCAGGAGCTGAACCGCTACCGCAAGGAACTCGGCAAGGATCTGGCCGCCGTCATCGTGCCTGACGGCAAGCCGCAAATCGCGTGAGCCTGCCTGCCCGCGTGAGCAAACCCGCCTTTCTGGACAAGATCGTTTCGCGCCAGGATGCCGCGGCCCGGGTCGCGGCGCTGCCTCGGCCGGTCGTGTTCACCAACGGTGTGTTCGACGTGCTGCACCGGGGCCATGCCACTTACCTGGCGCGCGCCCGCGAACTGGGTGCCAGCCTGGTTGTTGCGCTCAACACGGACGTGTCCGCCAAGCACCTGGGCAAAGGCCCGGATCGCCCCCTGAACAACGAAGAAGACCGCGCCGTCATGATGGCGGCGCTGGAGTCGGTCAGCCTGGTGACCTGGTTTGACGAAGACACGCCGCTGGAGCTGATCACCGAACTCAAGCCCGACCTGCTGGTCAAGGGCGGCGACTACGACATGGACACGCTGGCCGAAACCGCCGTGGTGAAGGCTTACGGCGGCAAGGCCCTGGCGATTCCTTTTGTGGATGGCTACTCCACGACGGCCCTGGTCAAGAAAATCCGCCGCACGCCACCGTGAATTTGCTATTTGATTCGCTATTTAATTGATAGCTTTGTGTGCCAGTCCATACTGGGCTGCAGGCCAATATTCCATATGGTTTGAATTGGACCGAACCCTCCATTCACGGAGTCTTTGACGGTGACGGTGACGGTGACGCAGGCGTTTGCGGCGCCTTGCGGCGCAACTTGCCGGCCATGCGCCTGATCCACTGCTCCAGGTCGTCCATGTAGGTAAATACCGCCGGCACCACCAGCAGGCTCAGCACGGTCGAGGTGATCAGGCCGCCAATCACCGCCACCGACATCGGCGAGCGAAAACTCGGGTCGGCCACGCCAAAACCGATAGCAATCGGCAGCATGCCGGCGCCCATGGCCAGCGTGGTCATGATGATGGGCCGGGCACGCTTGTGGCAGGCGTCGAGCAGCGCGTCGAGGCGGCTCATATGGTGGTCGCGCCGGGCCACGATGGCGTACTCGACCAGCAAGATCGAGTTCTTGGTGGCAATGCCCATCAGCATGATGAGGCCGATCAGCGAGGGCATGGAAAAGCTCTTTTGCGCAATCAACAGGCCGACAAACGCGCCGCCCAGCGACAAGGGTAAAGCGGCAAGAATGGTCACCGGATGCAGGAAGTCCTTGAACAGCAGCACCAGCACGATGTAGATGCACAGCACACCGGTGAGCATGGCCAGGCCAAAGCTGGCAAACAGCTCGCCCATGACCTCGGCGTCGCCGATTTCGACGACTTTCACCCCCGGCGGCAGGTTCTTCACGGCGGGCAGCTCCTGCACCGCCTTGGTCACCTCGCCCAGCGGCAGGCCCGACAGCTCAATCTCGAAGTTGACGTTGCGCGAGCGGTCGTAGCGGTCAATGATGGCCGGGCCGCTGGCGATCTCCAGCGTGGCGACCTGGCCCAGCATGACCGGCCCCGCGCCCGGCTTGATGCTGGGCACGCTCAGGCGTTCCAGCACGCTGAGGTCTTTGCGCGCGGCATCGGCGAGCTTCACCACAATCGGCACCTGGCGCTCCGACAGATTGAGTTTGGGCAGCGACTCGTCGTAGTCGCCCAAGGTCGCGATGCGCAGGGTTTCTCCGATGGCGGCACTGGTCACGCCCAGGTCGGCGGCGCGCGCGAAGTCGGGCCGCACGGCGATTTCGGGGCGGATCAGGCTGGCGCTGGAGGCCACGCTACCCAGGCCGGGGACGGTGCGCAGATCTTTTTCAACCGCCCGCGCGGCGGCCTGCAGGGCCAGCGGGTCTTCGCTGGTCAGCACCAGCACGTATTTTTCGCCCGAACCGCCCAGCCCGACCTTGCTGCGCACGCCGGGCAGCGGCTCCAGCGCCGTGCGTATCTTGTTTTCTATGCCCTGCTTGCGCGGCCGATCGCCGCGCTCGGCCAGCAGCACCGTGAGCGTGGCCTTGCGGGTTTCGGCCGCACCCGACATGGCGAACGGGTCGGTGCCCGCGCTGCCGCCGCCTATGGTGGTGTAGACGCTGCGCACATGCTCGACCTTGCCGATCAACAGCCGGGCCTGCTCGGCGGCCGCTTCGGTTTGCGCCAGGCTGCTGCCGGGCTGCAGCTCCAGGTAGACCTGGGTTTGCGAGTTGTCGTCGGGCGGAATAAAGCCGGTGGGCAGCAGCGGAATCAGCATGATGGAGCCGACAAAAAAGAGCGTGGCCGCCACCATGGTGACGGCGCGATGGCGCAGGCACCAGGCGGCCGCGCGCATGTAGCGCTTGAGCCAGCCGGGCTCTTTATGGTTGTCCACGATCGGTTTCAGGATATAGGCCGCCATCATGGGCGTGAGCACCCGTGCCACCACCAGCGAGGCCAACACCGCCAGCGCGGCGGTCCAGCCGAACTGCTTGAAAAATTTGCCGGCAATGCCGCTCATGAAGGCGGTGGGCAAAAACACCGCCACCAGCGTGAAGGTGGTGGCGATCACTGCCAGGCCAATTTCGTCGGCGGCTTCCATCGCCGCCTGGTAGGGCGTTTTGCCCATGCGCAGGTGGCGCACGATGTTTTCCACCTCGACGATGGCGTCGTCCACCAGAATGCCGATGACCAGCGACAAGGCCAGCAAGGTCACGACGTTGATTGAAAACCCCAACAGGTACATGCCGATGAAGGCCGGAATCACCGACAGCGGCAGCGCCACCGCCGAGACAAAGGTGGCACGCCAGTCACGCAAAAACAGCCACACCACCAGCACCGCCAGGATCGCGCCTTCGTACAGCAGGTGCAGCGAGCCGTCGTACTCTTCTTCTACCGGGGTGACGAAGTTGAAGGCCTCGGTCAACACCAGGTCGGGGTGCTGGGCCTTCAGCTCGGCGAGCGCCACCTGCACCGCCGCACCCACGGCCACTTCGCTCTCCCCGCGGCTGCGCGCCACTTCAAAACCGACCACCGGCTTGCCGTCGAGCAGCGCCGCCGAGCGCGGCTCGGCCGTGGTGTCGCTGACGGTGGCGACTTCATCCAGGCGGATGCGCCGGCCATCGCCGAGCGCCAGTTCCAGCCGGCCCAGTTCTTCGGCCGACTTGACGGTGGCCAGCGTGCGCACCGGTTGCTCGCTACCACCCAGGTCGGTGCGGCCGCCGGCGCTTTCGTTTTGCACCTGCCGCAGCTGGCGCGAGATGTCGGCCGCCGACGCGCCCAGCGCCTGTAAACGCGAGGGGTCAAGCGCCACCCGCACCTCGCGCGTGACACCGCCGACGCGGTTGACTGCGCCCACGCCGCGCACCGCCAGCAGCTTGCGCGCAATCTCGTTGTCCACAAACCAGGACAGCGCCTCGGCATCCATGCGGGCCGACGCGATGGTGAAGGCCAGGATTGGTTGCCCGGCCAGATCGACCTTGCTGACCACCGGGTCGCGCACATCACCCGGCAGATCGGCGCGCACGCGCTGAACCGCCGAGCGCACGTCGTCGACAGCTTCCTGCACCGGCTTTTCAAGCCGGAATTCGGCGGTCAGGGTCACGCCGCCGTCCTGCACCTTGGTGCTGATGTGCTTCAGGCCCTGCACGGTGGCAATCGAGTTTTCGAGCTTGCGGGCCACCTCGGTTTCCAACTGGGCCGGTGCGGCGCCGGGCAGCGAGGCCGAGACGCTGACCGTCGGCAAATCAATGTCGGGAAAGTTCTGCACCTTCATGGCCTTGAAGGACAGCAGGCCGCCAAAGCTGAGCAGCACAAACAGCATCACTGCCGGAATCGGGTTCTTGATAGACCAGGATGAGACGTTCATCATCTTGAGCTGCTCCTTATTTGACAGCTTTTGATGATGCTGCTGACGATGACGATGACGATGACGGCGACGGCGACGGCGACGGCGACGGTGATGGTGATGGTGATGGTGATGTGGGCGCTGCGGCCTGGTTTGATGCGGCTTCTTCGCTGACCCGCACCAGGTCACCATCGTTCAGGAAGCCCGCGCCGTTGACCACAATGCGCGCATCGGCGGGCAAGCCCGAAACGACCTCGACGCGCTCGCCGGCCAGCCGCCCGGTTTGCACCTTGAGCTGGCTGATGCGGTTGTCGGTCCCGAGGCGAAACACATAGTTAAAACCGTCGCGCACCACCAGGGCGCGTTGCGGCACTGTCAGTGCGTTGGATGCGCCGAGGTCAAATTCCCCGCGCGCAAACATGCCGGCCTTGGCCGGCGAGCCCTTGCCCGCCGATGAGGGCAAATCCACATACACCAGGGCAGAGCGCGTTTGCGGATCGACGCTGGGCGCAATCATGCGCACGCGGCCGTTCAGCTCGCCGCCGCTGGCGGGGCGCACGATGGCCGTCGTGCCGGCAGTGATGCGGCCCAGCTCGGCTGACGTGACTTCCGCGCGCCACTCCAGCCGGCCCTGGCGAATCATGCGAAACAGCTCAACGCCATTGCCCACCACAGCACCCACCGTGGCGGTGCGCGCCGAAATCACGCCGCTGTCGGGCGCCAGCACCTGCGTCTGGCGGCCACGCAGTTGCTGCGCGGCCAGCACCGCCTGGGCCGCTTCAGCGCGTGCCCTGGCGGTTTGCTCGGTGGTGAGGTACTGGTTGATCTGCTGGGTGCTGAGGGCGCCCGAGTTTTGCAGCGTGCGCGCCCGTTCGGCGTTGGCCGCCGCATCGGCCGCATTGGCCTGGGCTTCCAGCAGGCTGGCACGGGCCTGCGCCACGTCGGCCTGCACACTGTCGGTGGCAAACGTCGCCAGCACCTGCCCGGCTTTCACCACGTCGCCGACATTGACGCGCACCTCGGTCAGGCGCAGTCCACTGGACTCCGACCCGATGATGGCCTCCTGCCAGGCCGTGATGCTGCCATTGGCGGCCAGCCTGATGGGCAGGCGGGTGGGCTCGGGCTGGGCGGCGGTGACGGTGAGCGCCGGTTTGGCGGTGGGCTTGGTGCCGGCTGCAGCGGCATCGGGCTTGCCGGAAGAAAAGACAAAGAAAGCGCCGGCGGCAACGGCGATCACCACGAGGGCGATCAGGGCGGCCGGCTTGAGTTTGAGTTTTTTCATGGTGTTGGGAGATCAGACGATGGCAGTACAGGCAATGGGGCAACGGGCGGTGCGCTGTGCAGTGGTGGTGGCCGGCGTCCAGCCGCCGCCCATGGCGCGGTACAGCGCCACCCAGGCCGCCATGCGTTCGCGTTGCAGGGAAGTCAGCGTGATCTGGGCGGCCAGCAAGGTGCGGCGCGCGTCCTCGAGCTCGACCAGGCTGGCCAGGCCGCTCTGGTAACGCGCTTCGGTGCCGGTGAACGACGCCCGGTAGCCGGCGACCGCGGTTTGCAGGTCGCCCTCGCGCGCGGCGGTGCTTTGCAGGTTGACCAGCGCTTCCTCGACTTCACGCACGGCCTGCCGCACGCGGGCGCGGTACAGTGCGGCCGCTTCCTCGTAACGCGCCTGGGCCGCATCGACATTGGCGGTGCGCCGGCCGCCGTCAAACAGGGGCAGTGTTAGCGCCAGTGGACCGATAGACCAGGTAGTCAGGTCGGTCGTCACGCCGCCGGCGCGAAAACTCGAGCGGCCGATCGAGCCGTTCAGGCTCAGGCGCGGGTAGCGCTGGGCTTGTGCGCTGCCAATGTCGGCGCTGGCAGCGGCCACTTCACGCTCGGCGTTGAACACGTCGGGGCGCTGGGCGAGTGCGTCGGCCGGCACGCTCGCGATTGAAATCATGGCTGCTTGTGTCCGTACTTCGGGGGCTAGAGCCACTTTTTGCCTTAGATCCGGCTCTGCCAGGCCGGTCAGGGCGACCAGTGCCTTGAGGTCCAGCTCGCACTGGGCGCGCTGTTGCGTGGCGCGGCCGCTGGCTTCCGCCGCGCTGGCGCGCGCCAAGGCCGCGGTGGCGGGCGCGGTAAAACCGGCCTGCATGCTGCGGTCCGACAGCTGCGCGGTTTGCTGGCGCGAGGCCGCGTCGGCGCGTGTCACCGCCTCCAGCTGGCCGCAGGTGCGCAGGCTGTAGTACTGGTTGGCCACCTCGGCGGCGACCGACACGCGGGCGTCGTGCCACTGCGCTTGGGCGCCGGCCAGGCGCTCGGTGGCCGCATCGCGGCCGGCGCGGTTGCCGCCAAACACGTCGATTTCCCAGGCCGCCTGCAGGCCGGCCTGGGTGGTGGTGGTGATCGGCGCCGCGCCTGAGCCGGTCGGCGGCTGCGAACGGCCGCGACTGGCGCTGGCCGACGCATCCAGCGAGGGCAGCAGCGCCGCACCGGCCGCCACCCGCGTGGCGCGTGACTGCTCGATGCGCGAGCGCGCCGTGGCAATCGAGGGGCTGACCGCCTGGGCGGCCGCAATCAGCTCGACCAGCAGCGGGTCACCCTGCTGTTGCCACCATTGCGTGAGGTCGGTGAGGGTGCCGTTGTGCGGCAGCGGCGCAAACCATTGCGAAGGCAGCGCTGCCGACACCGTGCTGGGCGCCGGGTGCGTGGCGCAGGCGGCCAGCGCCAAAGGCAGCAGGCTGCAGATGATGAGCGAACGGGTGAACGAGGGTGGTTTCATGTTTTTTTTCTCTTGCCAGTTGCTGCGGTGGCTGTTGATTGCGCCGCAGTCTGGCGCAGTGCCGCTTCAATGCCCACCATGGCTTCTGCATAAGCCACCAGGTGGCCGGCCCAGGTGTCAATCGCCTGCGGCTGGTCCAGCAGCTGCGGCCGGATGGCTTGCACCACGTCCCGCGTGATGAACAGCTGCAAGGCCAGGCCGGTGATGCTGAAGGCCAGCCGGTGCAGGTCGTCATCGGGCTGGTCAATCCCCAAATGCCGGCCCAGCACGGCCACCAGCGCCGCATGCGCGGGCTTGATGCCGTTGTCGATTTCCTCGGCCCACACCCCCGTGGGTTCCAGCATCTCGCGAAAGTGCAGACGGGTGCACTGCTGCACCAGTTCCCCTTGTTTCATCGGGGCCAAAAAACTGGTGACGAACCCTTGCAAGGACTGCTGCAAGGTTAAATCGGGCTGGTCGTACCGCGCGATTTCCTTGTCGGCACAGCCCATCGGCTCGGTGAATGCCGCACGGTAGAGTCCGGCCTTGTCGCCAAAGTAATAGCTGATCGAGGCGATGTTGGCGCCCGCGGCCAGCGCAATTTCGCGGGTGGAGGTTTTGTTAAAGCCTTTTTCGGCAAACAGCCGGAGCGCGGTATGCAGCAGTTGCTGCCGGGCTTCGGCGCCGTCCGAGCGCTGTTTTTTGCGCAGCTCGCTGGCGGGGAGTGATGCCACTGCGCTGCCGGGGACAGCGTGGCGTGGGCGTGAAACTGGCGTGGTGGAGGTCGTTCGGGCGCCGGAAGTCATGCGCCGTATTAAAGCACATAGATCAATCGATTGATTTAATTAAGTCGGCTGATCTGCTGTTGCACCATAACCGCGTGGAGCGCGGCACTCCTTCACTGCTTGAACGTCGCCGTCCAGAGCGCCTGGATGGCATCGCGTTCGGCCTGCAGCGCCGGCGGGCTGACCTGGGTTGGCTCTTCATTCAGGCGGGCCTTGTGCTGCACCCGACGCAGTTCGCGGTAGGCACTGGCAGCGCCTTGGCCCACCCCAACGGGCAGAAGGCCGGCGGCTTCCGCACGCTGCAGCAGGGCGATGTTGCCGACATTGCCGACCAGCTCCGGATGCTGCGCAGACTCGGACAGCACGAGAAACTGCACCGCAAATTCGGCGTCGACCATGCCGCCATCGCTGTGCTTGATGTCGAACCTGTCGGACTTGACCGGATGCGCGGCGCGCACTTTCTCGCGCATGGCCACGATTTCATGGCGCAAGGCGTGGGCGTCACGCGGTGCGGTGATCACCGCTTCGCGCACCTGGTCGAAGCGCTGGCGCAGCGACTCGTCACCCAGGACAAAGCGCGCACGTGTCATGGCCTGGTGTTCCCAGGTCCAGGCGGTGTTGCTGCCGCGCTGCTGCTGGTACCTGGCATAGGCTTCAAAGCTGGTGACCAGCAGCCCTGAATTGCCATTGGGGCGCAGGGCGGTGTCGATCTCGAACAGGTCGCCCTCCGCGGTCTTGATGGTCAGCCAGTTGATCAGTTTGCGCACAAAAGCCGCATAGACCTCGGGCGCCTGCTCGGCCTCGTCTTCATAGACGAACACAATGTCCAGGTCGCTGCCGTAGCCCAGCTCCTTGCCGCCCAGCTTGCCGTAGGCAATGATGGCAAACTGTGGCATCTCGCGGTGCTTGTTCCTGAGGCGCTGCCAGCACCAGCCGGCGGTGACGTCCAGCACCGCTTCCGCCAGCGCGCTTAAATCGTCGGCCACCTGCTCGACCGTGAGCACTCCTTCCACATCGCGTGCCAGCGTGCGGAAAACCTCGGCATGGTGGGCGCGGCGCAGCAGGTTCAGGCAGGTTTCCTCATCGTCCTCGCCGGTGCGCCTGAGCGCGGCGAGCCGCTGCTGCAGTTCCTGCGCGAAAGCCGCACTGTCGAAGCGCTCGCGCAGCAGTGCATCGCTGGCCAGCTCGTCAATCACACCCGGGTGCCGCAGCAGGTAGCGGGCCGGCCATTTGGCGGCGCCCAGCAGCCGCAGCAGGCGCTCATGCACCGCCGGGCGCTCCAGCAGCAGCGCAAGATAGCTTTCCCGCCTGAGCAGCGGCTCTATCCAGTCGATGATGCGGACGGCGGCTTCTTCGGTCACGCTGCCGTCGCGCAGCCACAACGCAGTGCGCTGCACCAGGCGCACCAGGCGCGCACGCGACTCCTCGCGCAGGGCCAGCACCCGGGGATGCTGGCGCCACAGCGTCAGGCGGGCGCGAAACTGCTCCGGCCATTGTTCGGACAGCTGCTCGAGCAGCTCGTCGAGTTGCTGCGGCGCCGACCCGTTGGTTCCGGCCGCCTTGCCGCAGCCCTTGCAGTCGGTTTTGCCGCCCAGCAATTTGTCAAACTCCCCGGCAACCAGCTCGCGGTGGGCGTCCAGTTCGCTGAGAAACGGGCAGCAGCTGCTGTAACCCAGGGTGTGCGCAATCCAGGCCAGATCGTCGTCGCGGGTCGGCAGGACGTGGGTCTGCTGGTCGTCCAGATACTGGATGCGGTGCTCGACGCGGCGCAGGAAGTCGTAAGCCCGCGCCAGCGCATCGGCCGTTTCCTGGGGCATCAGTCCGGCGCGTGCGACGCGCTGCAACGCATCGACGGTGGGACGGGTGCGCAGCTCGGGGAATTGCCCGCCCCGCACGACCTGCAGCAACTGCACGGTAAATTCAATTTCGCGGATGCCGCCGCGCGATATCTTCACATCGTTGGCGCGCTCGGGGTGGCCGGCGCAGCGCTTGGCCGCATGCTCGCGAATTTGGCGGTGCAGGATGCGCAGGGCATCAAACACGTTGTAGTCCAGGTAGCGCCGGAAGACAAAAGGCAGTACGGAGCCGCGCAGGGCCTGAGCCGAGCCGCTCTGGATGCATTCCAGGGGCGCGACCACCCGGCTCTTGAGCCAGGCAAAGCGTTCCCATTCGCGCCCCTGGGCCTGGAAATATTCTTCCAGCGCGCTGAGCGAGACGGCCGCCGGTCCGGAATTGCCATTGGGCCGCAGTGCGAGATCCACCCGGAACACAAAGCCGTGCTCGGTGGCGTCGCCGATCAGCCCGAATACGGCCTTGACCTGGCGTGCAAAATATTCGTGGTTCGATATCTGGCCGCGGCCGTCGCTGCGGCCGGTGGTTTCGCCGTCGTGGTCATACACGTAAATCAGGTCGATGTCGCTGGAGACATTGAGCTCACGCGCCCCCAGCTTGCCCATGCCCACCACCCACATGCGGGCGCGGCCGCCCTCGGGGGCCTGCGGAGCACCATGCAAGGCGTCCAGCATCCCGGCGGAGTCCCGCATGGCCACATCGAGCGAAAGTTCTGCCAGTTCGGTCATGGCGCGGGTCACGACGTGCAGCGCAACGCCGGGGGTACTCGCGGTGGCAACGGCCGCCAGCGCCGGGCCGCCCCAAGCAAGGCCAGCCCCCTCGGGGGGCAGCGAACCACACACAGTGGGGAGCGTGGGGGCCATCTGACCGTCGCAGTCGAGCACCACCAGCCGTTCCATCACCAGTTGCCGCAGCACCCGCAGTGCCGCGCCGGTCTCCAGGCCGCTGGCCAGCAGCGCATCGAGGGCGACCTGCATGGTGGAACGCACCGGTGCTCCAGCCGGCAGCAGGTGCATCTGCTCTGCGTAGCGGCGGCGAATGCGTTGGACAAATCGGGAATAAGCCGAGGCTGGCGACCCTGGGTCGGCGGGAGTTTCGGGGCGGGCGGTTGAAGCGACGGTCATCACACTAGTTCACAAAACTTCATGGTTTTCCACCGCGCGGCCGGGCGAAGCATGGCACCGGCGGTCATAATTCTCATGTCAATGGAGCCCACCATACCCAGCCCGTCCGCCCCGCCAGTCTTGCCGTCCCGACGCCTGCGATGGATCGCTTTGTTCACGCGCTTCTCGCTGTGGCTGGTCGCGATGGTCTGGCTGCTCTTTGGCCTGAGCTGGTTGGTGTTGCATGGCTGGATTGTGCCGCGAATCGGGGAATTCCGTCCGCGGCTGGAACTAGAGGCCAGCAAGGCGCTGGGGGTGCCCGTCCGGATTGGGCAGATCACCGCCCACTCGCAAGGGATGATTCCCTCGTTTGAGCTGCAAGGCGTGGCGCTGCTGGATGCGCAGGGGCGCGAGGCACTGCGCCTGCCGCGCCTGCTGGGAACCCTGTCGCCCTCTTCGCTGCTGGGGCTGGGCTTTGAGCAGCTTTACATCGACAAGCCCGAGCTGGAGATCCGCCGCACCGCCGACGGCAAGATCTATGTGGGCGGGCTGGATGTTTCCCGGGATCAGGCCGCCGGCCAGCGTGCCATGGCCGACTGGTTTTTTTCCCAGACCGAGTTCGTCATACGGGGTGGCACCGTGCGCTGGACCGACGAATTGCGGCAGGCGCCGCCGCTGGCATTGACGCAGGTGGACTGGGTCATGAAAAATGCCCGGCACCGGCATCTGATGCGCCTGGATGCCACGCCGCCCGCCGGGTGGGGTGACCGCTTCACCCTGAGGGGCATTTTCCGGCAGTCGTTGTTGTCGCGCGACGCGGGTGACTTCCGCGGCTGGGCGGGACAGTTGTATGCCGAATCCGGCCGGGTCGATCTGTCGCGCCTCAAGCAATATGCCAGCCTGGAATCGCTGGGCCTGGATTTGACGCGGGGTCACGGCGCCCTGCGTGCCTGGGCCGATGTCAGCAAGGGGCAGGTCACTGGCGGAACGGCCGATGTGGCCCTGCAGGACGTGGATGCCAGGCTGGGACGCAAGCTTGAGCCCCTGGCATTCGACTCGGTGGCCGGGCGCTTTGGCGGCAGGCAGCGTGCCAACGGGTTTGATTTCAACACCGAGGGCCTGCGGTTTCGCACCCGTGACGGTCTGCAGTGGCCCGGCGGCAATATGGCGCTGGTGCATACCGGCGCCGAAGCGGGGGCGCCGCCGCGCAGCGAACTCAAGGCCGACAAGCTGGACCTTGCGGCACTGGCGCAGATCGCCAATCGCCTGCCGCTGGACAGCCCAACGCATGCGCTCATCTCCTCTTTTGCGCCGCAGGGACTGGTCGAAACCGTGGAAGCCCGCTGGCAGGGGCCGCTGGACGCGCCCGTCACCTTTGCCGCAAAAGGCCGCGTGACAGGGTTGAGCCTGGATGCCTTGCCGGTATCCGGTGTATCTGCAGCGGGCGCGATGGTTCAGACGCCCGGCCGGCCGGGCATCAGCGGTGCGGCCGTTGACTTTGACCTGACCCACGAGGGCGGACAGGCCAAGGTGAAAATACTCCATGGCGCGCTGGACCTGCCCGGCGTATTTGAGGAATCGCGGCTGCCGCTGGATCAGCTGTCGGTGGACGCCCAGTGGAAATTCTCGGGCCGCAAAATCGAGGTGCAATTGCGCAACCTGCAGTTTGCCAATGCCGATGCGCAGGGTGAGGCGCAAGTCCATTGGCGCACCGACGATGCGGCCCCGGGTGCGGCACCGGCCGGCACGGCGGCAGACCACCGGTTTCCGGGTGTGCTGGATCTGCAGGGCAGTTTGAGCCGCGGCGATGGCTCGCGGGTGCACCGTTATTTGCCGCTGGTGCTGCCCGCGCCGGTGCGCCACTATGTGCGGGATGCCGTGGTGCAGGGCCAGGTCAGCGATGTGAAATTCAAGGTCAAAGGGCCGGTCAATCACCTGCCGTTTGCCAACCCGGCCCAGGGGGACTTCCGGGTGTCCGCCAAAGTGCGCAACGGGCACTTTGCCTATGTGCCGAAATCCGTGCAGGGGCCGAATGCGGCCGCCTGGCCGGCCCTCACCGAGCTCAACGGAGAACTTGTTTTCAACCGTGCCGCGCTGGAAGTGAACGGCGCCACCGGCAAAGTGGCCGGCCTGCCGGGCCTGCAATTGGTCAAGGGCTCTGCGCGCATTCCTGACCTGATGAAGGACGCCACGGTCGAAGTGGCAATCGATCTCAAGGGTGCCCTGTCCGACGCGCTGGGCTTTGTCAACCACTCACCCGTGGGGGGCATGACGGACCAGGCGCTGGCCAAGGCCACGGGTACCGGCGCGGGCGACTACCGCTTCCGCCTGAGTCTGCCCATCCATGCGATCGACAAATCGCGGGTAGAGGGCAGCATCGTCCTGCCCGGCAATGACGTGCAGTTCTCGCCGTCCACGCCCCTGCTGGCGAAACTCAGGGGCACGGTGGCCATCAGCGAACGCGGTTTCACGGTAACGGGCGCCCAGGCGCGCGCGCTGGGCGGTGACGTCCGCTTCGATGGCGGCACCCGGGGCGGCGCGCGTCCCGCCCCGGGGAGTGCCGAGGCCGAAAGCAGCGTGGCTTTCAAGGCGCAGGGCACGCTCTCGGCCGAGGGCTTGCGGCAGGCGCATGAACTGGGTTTTATCGCGCGCATGGCGGAAAATGCCAGTGGCGCAACGGCTTATTCCGCCTCACTGGGTTTCCGGCGAGGCGTGGCCGAGGTCGCGGTCTCCAGCAACCTGCAGGGCCTGGCCCTGAATCTGCCGGCACCTCTGGGCAAAGCGGCCGATGCCGAGTTGCCGCTGCGGTTTGAAAATGTCCTGCTGCGCGACTCGCTGAATCCGGGGCAAAAGCTGCAGGACCAGCTGTCGGTCGCTATCGGGCGGGTAGCGTCCATCATCTATGTGCGTGACCTGAGCGGCGCTGAGCCTCGCGTGATGCGTGGCGCCATCGGTGTGGGGCTGGAGGCCGGTGAAACCGCCCCCTTGCAGGACGTCGGCGTGCTTGCCAATATCAGCCTGGCCCGGGTCGACCTCGATGCCTGGCAGAAAATCCTCGCCAGCTCAACTGGTGGCAGTGAGGCCTCGACCGCACCCGCACCTGCACCCGCACCTGCCGCCGCCACGGCTACAGGGGCCGCCACGCCAGCGACCGGGAGTGCCGGCCTGAGCTACCTGCCCACCGTGATGGCGATACGGGCCAGGGAGCTGCTGGTGGAAGGCCGCAAGCTGAACAACGTGGTGGTCGGCGGCTCGCGCGAAGGCCTGACCTGGCGCGCCAATATCGATGCGTCCGAGCTCAACGGCTATGTCGAATTCCGCCAGGCTGGCGGCGCTGGTGCGGGCCGGGTGTATGCGCGCCTGTCGCGGTTGAGCCTGGCGCCAGGCACGGCCAGCGACGTGGAGGCCATCCTGAATGAGCAGCCCGCCAGTATCCCGGCCCTGGACATCGTGGTGGAGGATCTGGAACTGCGCGGCAAGAAGCTGGGACGGGTTGAAATTGATGCGGTCAACCGGGGGGCCTTCGCCGCAGTCCGCGACGGCACGCGCGAGTGGCGTTTGAACAAGTTCAATGTGATCATGCCCGAAGCCGTGCTCACGGCGACAGGCAACTGGGCGGCTGTGAGCGCGCAGGCCGCCGCCGCGCCGACTGCAGGTGGCGCGCCGCGCGCCGCGCGGGCCAGCGCGGAGCGTCGCCGCACCGTGATGAACTTCCGGCTGGACATTGCCGATTCGGGGGAATTGCTCAAGCGCTTTGGCATGGGTGAAGTGATCCGGCGCGGCAAGGGCAAGTTGGAAGGCCAGGTGGCCTGGATCGGCTCTCCGCTGAGTTTTGACTACCCAAGCATGAGCGGGCAGTTCAACGTGAACGTCGAATCGGGGCAGTTTGTCAAGGCGGATCCGGGCATTGCCAAGCTGCTGGGCGTGCTGAGCCTGCAGGCCCTGCCCCGGCGTTTGACGCTGGATTTTCGCGATGTCTTCTCCGAAGGTTTTGCCTTTGACTTCGTCCGCGGCGATGTGAACATCAACCAGGGTCTGGCTCACACCAACAACCTGCAGATGAGTGGCGTGAATGCCGCCGTGCTGATGGAGGGCAGCGCCGACATCGCCCGCGAGACGCAGGACATCAAGGTGGTCGTCGTGCCTGAAATCAACGCCGGCACGGCCTCGCTGATTGCCACGGCCATCAATCCGGCCATTGGCCTGGGCAGCTTCCTGGCGCAGATGTTCCTGCGTCGTCCCCTGATTCAGGCGGCCACCCAGGAATTCCACATTGACGGCACCTGGTCCGATCCCAAAATCACCAAGATTGAACGCAGGGCGGCATCGGAGGGCAAGGCCGGCGATACTTCCACGGAGACCCGCTGATCATGAAAGTCGCTGCCATCCAGATGGTGTCAGGCGTCCAGCTGCAGGACAACCTGGACACGGCCGCCCGGTTGCTGGCCCAGGCCGCCACGCAGGGCGCGGAGCTGGCGGTGCTGCCCGAATATTTTTGCATCATGGGCTTGAAGGACACGGACAAACTTCAGGTGCAGGAGACGGCAGGCCAAGGGATCATCCAGTCGTTCCTGAGCCGTTCGGCGCACGAACTCGGCATCTGGATCGTCGGCGGCACGCTTCCTATGGCGACCGCCGATCCCCGCCGTGCCCGCAACTGCTCGCTGGCTTACGCTCCCTCGGGCCAATGCGTGGCGCGCTACGACAAGATCCACCTGTTCCGTTTTGTGCACGGAAAAGAAGACTACGACGAAACCCGCGTGCTGGAACCGGGCACCGAGCAGGTCCGCTTTGAGCTGGCTTCGCGGGACGGCCATGTCTACACCATTGGCATGAGCGTTTGCTACGACCTGCGTTTCCCCGAGCTGTACCGCGCGCTGAAAGCGGATGTGCTGCTGGTGCCCAGTGCGTTCACCTACACCACCGGGCAGGCGCATTGGGAGGTGCTGCTGCGTGCACGCGCGATTGAGAACCAGGCCTATGTGGTGGCGGCGGCCCAGGGCGGTCTGCACGACAATGGCCGCCGCACCTGGGGCCACACCATGGTGGTCGAGCCCTGGGGCCAGATTCTGGCGCAGCATGCGGAAGGCGCGGCCGTGGTGATGGGCGAGGTTCTCCATGCCGGCCTGGAGGGCGTGCGCAGCCGTTTGCCCGCCTTGCGGCATGGCGTGCTGTGAAGGTAGCCGGCGTGAATTTTCCGTTTCTGAACGGTGTCAGCTGGGCCAGCCGGCGCTGGTCGCTCTGGGCGCTGCTGCTGGCGCTGGTGGTGACGCTGCTGGCGATTCTCGTCTGGCTGTCCGGGCGCTACGAGTCCAGCATGGTGCAAAGCCGGCTGGAGCACGATGCGGGAGAGACCGTCACGGACATCCGTTCGGGGCTGACCCGCAACATCCAGGCTTTCCAGGCCTTGCAGTCCACCGAGCGCACGCCCGCCGCCTGGCATGCACCGGCCGCCGAGTTGCTGCGTGAGCACCGCGAGATCATGCGGCTGGAGTGGCGCAGCGAGACGCTGGAGGTTCTGGGGTTTGTCGAGACGCCTTACCGCGCCTCGGTTTTTGAGCGCCTGGGCCGTCAGGGCATGGAGGCCGATGTCAACCTAACCTGCACCACGGCTCGCCGACTGAGCGGGTCGGCCTATTCCACCAGTTATTTCATGCCGCAAAACGATGGCCTGGGCCTGGAAGTCCTGGACATGTGCCTGCCGATCGTGGTGGCGGGCCGCCTGACGGGCTATGTGGTGGCCACCTACTCCCTGCAGGACATCCTGGGTGAGCTGGTGGGCAAGCAGCTGGCCCGCGGTGTGGGCCTCTCGTTCACGGAGGCCGATGGCACGCGCCTGGCTTTGCATGGCGTGCTTTCGCGCGGCAGCCGGGTTTACGTCGCCCAGCAATTGCTCGACCTGCCGGGCAACACACTGGTGGTGAGGATGGAAAGCCGGCTCGGCACCCCCGCGCTGTTTCCCAATGTGCTGACGGCGCTGGTCACGGCGATGTCGGTGGCCTTGCTGCTCGTGCTGTTCCTGCTGGCCCGTGACATGCGGCGACGCCTGAAGGTGGAGCATGACCTGGGCGAGGCGCTGGCCTTTCGCAAAGCCATGGAGGATTCGGTCCTGACGGGCCTGCGCGCGCGGGATCTGCAGGGGCGCATCACCTATGTCAATCCGGCGTTCTGCAAGATGGTGGGCGTGGACGCCAAGGACCTGCTCAACCAGAGCTTCCCCTCGCCCTACTGGCCTCCCGAACTGGCGGGCGTGTACCAGCAGCGCCAGGAAATTCGCCTGTCCGGCAGCAACCTGCCACGCGAGGGCCACGAATCGGTGTTCATGCGGCGGGATGGCACACGCTTTCCGGTGCTCATCATGGAGGCGCCGCTCATCAACGCCGTCGGCAAGCACACCGGCTGGATGAGCGCCATTCTGGATGTCAGCGAGCAGCGCCGCATTGAAGAGCTCTCGCGCGCCAGCCAGGATCGCCTGCAGGCCACGGCGAGGCTGGCCATGGTGGGTGAGATGGCCTCGCTGCTCAGCCACGAGCTCAACCAGCCCCTGGCGGCCATTTCCAGCTACGCCACCGGTTCGCTCAATCTTCTGCAGGGCGAGATGGCGCCGGCGGTGAATGCTTCCCCGGGCCGGCCGGATGCGGGCCCGACGGCACCACCTCTGTCCGAAGACCTGCAACTGGCCATGCGGCGTATTGCGGAGCAGGCCGAACGCGCCGGCAAGGTGATCAAAAGTGTGCACGATTTTGTACGGCGGCGCGACCAGGTGCGCGAAGCGGTGGAGCCGCGTGCCCTGCTCGATGCGATCATGCCGCTGGTGAGCCTGCAGGCGCGCAAACTGGGCGTGCGCGTGGTGATTGAGGTGGACGCGGCCTGCGAGCCGGTGCTGTGCGACCGCACCATGGTCGAGCAGGTGCTGCTCAACCTGTCGCGCAACGGCATGCAGGCCATGCAGGGCGTGGACGAGACGCAAGCGCCAGACCAGCGCGAAAGGGTGCTGACGCTGCGCATCCGGCCGGCGGCCTCCAATGCGCACAGCCGCTGGGTTGAATTTGCGGTGATTGACCGCGGCGAGGGCATTTCCCGCGAAGTCGCCGAGCAGCTGTTCACGCCTTTCTTCACAACCAAGGAGGAAGGCATGGGCCTGGGCCTGAGCCTGTGCCGCACGGTGATAGAGCAGCACGGCGGGTTCCTGGGGTTTGAAGCCGCGCAGCCGCGCGGTACGATTTTCAGCTTTACCCTGCCGGTGGCACTGGCGCAGGATGGCTATGACCCTACCCACGCTCCTGATGGCGCCGGTGCCGCAACCGATATGGCCTAGAGTACGCACCATGGAACCCATACAAAATGCCACGGTTTATATCGTCGACGATGACGCCAGCGTGCGCGATGCGCTGGCCTGGCTGCTGCGTTCGCGCCGCTTGCCCAGCGAGACCTTTGACAGCGCCGAAGCCTTTGATGCGCGGGTGTCGCAGCGGTTTGAGGTGAAGTCGCCGTCCTGCGTCCTGCTCGACGTGCGCATGGCGGGGCTGAGTGGCCTGGCCATGTTTGAAAAACTGATTGCCTACGGCTTGCTGCCGACCCTGCCCGTGATTTTCCTGACGGGCCATGCGGATGTGCCGACGGCCGTCGACGCTGTCAAGCGCGGCGCTTTTGATTTCTGTGAAAAGCCGTTTTCAGACAATGCACTCGTCGACCGCATCGAACAGGCGCTCAGGTATTCCGCGGCGGCACTGGCCCAGCACAGCGAATCCACCGGCTTGCAGGCGCGGCTGGACGGGCTGACCGACCGGGAGCGGGATGTGATGCGGCTGGTGGTGGGCGGCCTGCCCAACAAGCTGGTGGCCGACCAGCTGGACATCAGCGTGCGGACGGTGGAAGTTCACCGTGCCCGCGTTTTTGACAAAATGGGGGTCAAGTCGGCTGTGGAGCTGGCCAATCTGCTGCGAAATTTGTAGCGGGCCCGGTTTATTTCCTGTCGGCTCCAGGGTCTGCGGCAGGGGGCGCCGAATTGCCTTTCAGTTCGCCATTTTTACGGCCTGAAAACATGGTCCACCACACAATGAACACCAGCAGCAGCAACGCCCCCAGGGCTTCGAGCAAAAGTAGGGCCATGACATTTCCTTGGATTGCAAATAGGGTTTCGCGGGGATCGGTGCGATTCACCCCGATTATCGCCGTGGCCATGCTGCTGGCGTCCTGTGCCAGTCCGCCTTCCTATCCGCCGTCGTCTCCGTTGCCTTCATCGCCGCCACCGGCTGCGGCGCCCGCCGCAGCCGGCACGTTGCCGGAGCCCCTGGTACAAGGAAAAAGCCGCTGGGTGCCCGTTCGCTGGACCGAGTTGCCGGGATTTGAAGAGGACCAGCTGTTCGAGGCCTGGAACGCCTGGCTCAAAAGCTGCGAACGACCCGGCCCGGCTTTTGCGCCCTTGTGCGGCGAAGTCCGGCGCTTGAGCATCGCTTCGACCGAAGAGCAGCGCAGCTGGATGGTGAGCCGCCTACAGCCCTACCGGGTTGAAAGCCTGCAGGGCGCGGCCGATGGGCTGCTGACCAGCTATTACGAACCGGTTCTCAAGGCGAGCCGTCAGCCCGGCGCGGGCTATGAGGTGCCGCTGTACCGGCCACCTGTATCGCTGGGCAGCCGCAAACCATGGTTTTCGCGGCAGGAAATCGATACCCTGGCCGAGGCCAAGTCTGCACTGAGGGGTCGCGAGATTGCCTGGCTGGCAGACCCGGTCGAGGCGATGTCGCTGCACATTCAGGGCTCAGGCAGGCTGAACCTCACCGAGCCCGACGGGTCGCAGCGCGTGGTCCGGGTGGCTTATGCCGGCTCCAACGAGCAGCCGTTTCGCAGTGTCACCCAGTGGCTTCAAGACCAGGGCGAAGGCCGCATGGTGGTGCCCTGGGTGGAGTCCACCAAGGCATGGGCCGCGAAAAATCCGCAGCGCGTGCAGCAAATGCTCTGGAGCAACCCGCGCTACACCTTCTTCCAGGAGCAGCCCCTGAGCGATCTCGACGCGGCGTTCGGCCCCAAAGGGGCGCAGGGCGTGGCGCTCACGCCGGGGCGCTCGATCGCGGTCGACCCGGGGAGCATTCCCTATGGCACCCCGGTGTGGCTGGCGTCCCGCGGCGGGGCGGCTAATTTGCAGAAGCTGGTCCTGGCGCAAGACACGGGCAGCGCCATTATGGGCGCCGTGCGGGCGGACTATTTCGCCGGGACCGGGCCGGAGGCCGGCCTGCTGGCGGCACGTGTGAACCAGCCGCTGCGGCTGTGGGTGCTCTGGCCAAAATAGGCCACGAGACTGTCACATCGGGCATACACAGAGACACAGGCAAAGGCAAAGGGCACAGGATGCGCATCAAGAACAGGCATGCAGGCAAACGGATCGGCGGACTGATGGCCCTGGCGGGACTGACCATGCTGGCCGCGTGTGCGGGCCGGAGCTGGCAGTCGCCGGGGCCGCTTTACCGCTGCGAGCAAGGCATTGAGTTCACGGCCCGGTTCATCGATGACACCGCGGTGCTGGACGGCACGCGCGGCTATGACGTGCTGTACCGCGACGCCGGCGGCCAGGGGCCGCAGCAGACGGTGTACAGCAATCCGCGCATGCGGGCCGAATTTGGGCTGGGCGCCAGCGGCCGCGAAGCCGTGCTGCGCTATCCGCTGCTGCCACTGGCGGCGCGCTGCGTGCGGGACTGAGCCCCACGCACCTGGCGTGTGGCTTGCTTGGCGCCTACCGTACAGAAATCCGCACCTCGACTTTCAGGGCCTCCCGGCCCGAAGTCTGCCCCGCGCCGGCCAGGCTGCTGCTGGCCGTTGCCACATCATCCGATTGCGCCACGGTGACCCATTCACCCAGTGGCAGGGCCAGCGAGGTGCTCGCGGATGACGAAGACGGCAGCGCCCCCACCGAGCCGGGGCGCGATTGCACGGCGGCCAGTTCAAGCTCCGCGCTGTTGCCGCCGCGCCAGACGGGCCGTGCTGAAAAGCCGCTGCTGGTGTTGATCAGCACGGTGCTTGCCGTGTAGCGCAACACGCCGTTTTGCACAAAGGCCTGCAACAGTCTCAACGGTGTGGTGTTGCCCAGGTTGATGGCGACAGGCCGGCCATTGAGCACCAGCACCCGCTGCACCAGGTCGCGTGTGTCGCTGCGCTGGCTGTTTTGCGCGGTGATGTGGGTCGTGGCGCCGGAATGGCCGGGTTGCAGCAGCACGCCGCCCTGGGCGTCCAGCGCCTGCTGGCCCTGGTCGCTGCCCCGCAGTTGCCGCACCTCAATTTGCAGGTTGCGCATCGGCAGGGGATCCGGGTTTGCGATGGAATGAGTAGCGGGCTGTGCCTGCAGGCCGGGGGCCAGCAGCGTGAAAAGCAGGAGGAAAAATTGTCTGGGGAATCGAAGGAGGTGGGCCATGTTGCGTTCCATTGCTGCAGCTTGTCCGAAAGGGATTCGGGCTGAAAGTTGTTGCTGTTGCTGTTGAATTGGTAGCCAGGGGTTGGCGAGATAGAGGGGCCGCAGTGGATTCTTATGATTCAGATGCCGTGCGCGCCAGATGCCCCAGCGGCAGCGCACTGCTGGCCTTGACCTCGCCCAGCGAGAAACTGGTGTGCAGGTCTTTCACATTGGGCAGGTTGATCAGGTTTTGCAGCGCAAATTTGCTGAAGGCTTCGAGGTCCTGGGCCACCACCTGCAGCTCGAAGGTTCCCGTGCCGCTGATGTAGTGGCAGGCGATGATTTCGGGCAGTTTTTTGATGGCCTCTTCCAGTTGCCGCGTGGCGTCCCCGCTGTTGCGGTCCGCATCCAGCCGGACAAAGGCCAGCACGCCCAAGCCTATCTTGTGGCGGTTGATTTCGGCCCGGTAGCCGGTGATGAAGCCGGCCTCTTCCAGCGCCCGCACGCGCCGCCAGCAGGGCGCGGCCGACAGGCCGACGCGCGACGCGAGCTCGGTGTTGGTCAGGCGCGCCTCGCTCTGCAACTCATTCAGGATCGCGATGTCAAACTTATCTAAATGTCCCATTTTTCCTATTTTCCAGCAAGATCCTTTCTTTGTACACCCTAAAACAGGCAAAGAAAGCAAAGACATATCTCGCCGTCCGTCCTACACTTTGCATTCAGTTAGAGGCTTGGCTCTATCCCGGCCTTGCCTTGTCCAGACCTGCCCATGAGGCGGGCATTACCCATCAGGAGACCCGAACATGAACGCCCCCCTGCCCGAGCACATTCGCAAGGCCTTGGAGACCGTCACGCTTGACGAAAACCCGCAAAGCGGGTTTCGCCGAAGGCACAAATACACAGGTGGCGAAGCCAGCTGTGCTGTATTTGTCGTCGAGCTTGTTCGTACGGGAGTTGCCGAATGAACGCCCCACTTCCTGAACACATTCGCAAGGCGCTGGAAACCGTCACGCTGGACGACAAATACAGCCTCGAGCATGGCCGCGCCTTCATGAGCGGCGTGCAGGCGCTGGTTCGCCTGCCCATGCTGCAGCGCACGCGCGACGCCATCGCCGGCCTGAACACCGGTGGCTTTATCAGCGGCTACCGTGGCTCGCCGCTGGGCGGCTATGACCAGGCGCTGTGGGCGGCCAAAAAACATCTGGCCGCGCAAAACATCGTGTTCCAGCCCGGCGTCAACGAAGAACTGGGCGCTACCGCGGTCTGGGGCACGCAGCAACTGGACCTGTACCCCCAAAGCAAAAAATTCGATGGTGTGTTTGGCATCTGGTATGGCAAAGGCCCGGGTGTGGACCGCTGCTCCGATGTGTTCAAGCATGCCAACATGGCCGGCACCGCGAAACACGGCGGCGTGATCGCCATTGCAGGCGACGACCATGTCTCCAAGAGCTCGACGGCGGCGCATCAGAGTGACCACATCTTCAAGGCCTGCGGCCTGCCGGTCTTCTTCCCCTCCAGCGTGCAGGACATCCTCGACATGGGGCTGCATGCTTTTGCCATGAGTCGTTTTTCAGGCGTCTGGTCGGGCATGAAGACCATCCAGGAAGTGGTGGAGTCGTCCAGCTCGGTGCTGGTCGATCCGGACCGCGTGAAGATCGTCATCCCCGAAGATTTCCAGATGCCGCCGGGTGGTTTGCACATCCGCTGGCCGGACCCGCCGCTGGAGCAGGAAGCGCGCCTGATGGACTTCAAGTGGTATGCCGCGCTCGCCTACATCCGGGCCAACAAGCTCAACTACAACGTCATTGCCGGGCCGAAAGACCGTTTCGGGGTGATCGCCAGCGGCAAGGCCTTCAACGACACGCGCCAGGCGCTGGTCGACCTGGGGCTGGACGAAGAGACCTGCCACCAGCTCGGCATTCGCCTGCACAAGGTCAATGTGGTGTGGCCGCTGGAGGCCACCATCACGCGCGACTTTGCCGAAGGCCTGCAGGAAATCCTGGTGGTCGAGGAAAAGCGCCAGGTCATTGAATACCAGATCAAGGAAGAGCTTTACAACTGGCGCGCCGACGTGCGCCCGAATGTGTTGGGCAAGTTTGACGAGCCTGAAGGCGACGCCTCGGGCGGCGAATGGAGCCGCTCCAACCCGAGCGACAACTGGCTGCTGCGCGCCAAGGCCGACCTGACGCCGGCCATCATCGCCAAGGCGATTGCCAAGCGCCTGAAGAAGCTGGGTGTGCCCGCGGACATTGTGGCGCGTATGGATGCGCGCCTGGCCGTGATCGAAGCGCGGGAACGCGCACTGACCGAAGTCAAGGTCGACACCGGCGAGCGGGCCCCCTGGTTTTGCAGCGGCTGCCCGCACAACACCAGCACCCGCGTGCCGGAGGGCTCACGCGCCGTGGCCGGCATTGGCTGCCACTACATGGCCACCTGGATGGACCGCTCCACCTCCACCTTCACCCAGATGGGTGGTGAAGGCGTCACCTGGGTCGGTCAGGCGGCATTCACGACCGACCAGCATGTGTTTGCCAACCTGGGTGATGGCACCTACTTTCACAGCGGCCTGCTGGCCATCCGCCAGGCCATTGCTTCCGGGGTGAACATCACCTACAAGGTCCTCTACAACGATGCGGTGGCCATGACCGGCGGCCAGCAGGTGGGCGAGCGGCCCGAGGGCCACTCGGTATTGCAGATCATGCAGAGCCTGCTCGCCGAAGGGGTGGCCAAACTGGTGATCGTCACCGACGAGCCGCAAAAATACCAGGGCGCGAGGCTGCTGGAGGGGGTGACGGTGCATCACCGCGACGAGCTCGACCGCATTCAGCGCGAATTCCGCGAACTCAAGGGTACGACCGCCATCATTTACGACCAGACCTGCGCGACGGAAAAGCGCCGGCGCCGCAAGCGCGGCACTTTGGCAGACCCGGAAAAGCGCGTCGTCATCAATGAACTGGTCTGCGAAGGCTGCGGCGACTGCTCGGTGCAGTCCAACTGCCTGTCGGTGGAGCCGCTGGAAACCGAATTCGGCCGCAAGCGCCGCATCAACCAGAACACGTGCAACAAGGACTACTCCTGCGTCAAGGGTTTTTGCCCCAGCTTTGTCACGGTGGAAGGCGGCCAGCTGAAGAAGCCGAAGAAGGACAAAAAGGGTGGACTGTCCAGCCTGCCCGCGATTCCCGAACCGGTGCTGCCCGTGGCTGAAAACGCCTGGGGCATCGTGGTGGGTGGCGTCGGCGGCACCGGTGTCATCACCATCGGCCAGTTGCTGGGCATGGCCGCCCACCTCGAGGGCAAAGGCGTGGTCACCCAGGATGCCGGCGGGCTGGCCCAAAAGGGCGGCGCCACCTGGAGTCATATCCAGATCGCCAACCGGCCAGAGGCGATTTACACCACCAAGGTCGATACCGCCAAGGCCGACCTGGTGATCGGCTGCGATCCGATCGTGGCTGCCAGCAAGTACACACTCACCGTCATGCAGCCGGGCCGCACCTACGTGGCGATGAACTCGCACGGCACGCCGACGGCGGCCTTTGTGACGAACCCGGGCTGGCAATTCCCGGGTGGCAATTGCGAAAGTGCCGTGACTGCCGCAGTGGGCGCTGACTTGCTGGGCAGCTTCGATGCGGAGCAGGTGGCCGTGCAGATGATTGGCGACTCGATTTACACCAACCCCCTGATGCTGGGCTTTGCCTGGCAAAAAGGCCGCGTGCCGCTGTCCCATGCCTCGCTGATGCGGGCCATTGAACTCAACGGCGTGCAGGTCGAGAACAACCGGGCGGCTTTTGAGTGGGGCCGTCGCTGCGCGCATGATCTGGCCGCAGTACAGGCCCTGTTCAAGGCGGCGCAGGTGATCGAGTTTGTGAAAAAGCCTTCCCTGGCCGAGATGCTGGCCAAGCGGGTGGATTTCCTGACGGCCTACCAGAACGCCGCCTATGCCCGGACCTACCAGGCGTTTGTGGACAAGGTGCGGCTGGCGGAAGCGCCCCTCGGCAAGACCACGCTGACCGAGGCTGTCGCCCGTTATCTCTTCAAGCTCATGGCCTACAAGGACGAGTATGAAGTGGCGCGGCTGCACACCGATGCGGGATTTCTCGGCAAGGTCAATGCCATGTTTGAAGGCGACTTCAAGCTCAACTACCACCTGGCGCCCCCGCTGATCGCATCCAAAAATGACAAGGGCGAACTGCAAAAGCAGCAGTTCGGCCCCTGGATGCTGACGGGCTTCAAGGTGCTGGCCCGGCTCAAGGGCTTGCGCGGCACACCGCTGGACGTGTTCGGCCGCACCGAAGAGCGGAAGATGGAACGCGCGCTGATTGATGAGTACCGGGCCAGCCTGGAAGAGGTGCTGGCCGGCCTGACCGCTCAAAACCATTCCCTGGCCGTGGAAATTGCGCGGATTCCCGAGCTGATCAAGGGGTATGGCCACGTCAAGGAGCGCCACCTGCAAACCGCACGGCCGCAATGGACGGCGCTGATGCAGGCCTTCCGCCAGCCGACAGCCTCCGCGCAGCAGGCCGCCTAGGCGCGCCGTGCCGGACGGGGGCGCGGCAGAGCCCCCGGGCCGTCGCTGCGGGAAGGTGCGGCAGCTTCTCCACGGGCAGCTTCTGCCTGCCGGCATGGCCTGAAAATGAAATGCCCGGCAAGGTGCCGGGTACATCTTCCTGTCGGCCGCTCGCCGCATACAATCATGGACTGTGCGCTCTGGCCTGTCGGCCGGGGCGCCTGCCAGTGTTTCCTTCAATCGTTGTGGAGTTTGCCGTGTTCATTTCTTCTGCCTTTGCCCAAACCGCTCCTGCTGCTGCCGCGGGAGGCGACATGTTGTCGTCGCTGACGGGCATGCTTCCCCTGGTGCTGATGTTTGTGGTGCTGTATTTCGTGATGATCCGCCCACAGATGAAAAAGCAAAAAGAGCATCGCGCCATGATCGACGCGCTGGCCAAAGGTGATGAAGTCGCTACCGCAGGCGGTTTGCTTGGCAAGGTGACCAAGCTCGGTGATGTGTACCTGTCCCTGGAGCTGGCTCCCGGCGTTGAAGTGCAGCTGCAGCGCAGCGCCATCGTCCAGGTGCTGCCCAAGGGCGCCCTCAGCGCCGCGAAGTAAGGTCTTGCTGACCCCCTGACCCCCTGACCCCCTGAGGCCGCAGGGCCTCGCTTTGTTCATCCGTCCACCAGGAACAGCCCCCTCATGAATCGTTATCCGGCCTGGAAGTACGCCATTATTGTGGTCGCGCTATTGATCGCCGCCCTGTACACCCTGCCCAACTTTTTTGGCGAAGCGCCGGCAGTGCAGATTTCCAGCGGCAAGTCCACGGTCAAGATTGACACGACGACCATGGCGAAGGTGGAACAGGCGCTGAAGGATGTGGGCATCACGGCGGATGTCATCGCCCTCGATGGCAATTCGGTCAAGGCGCGCTTCGGCGATACCGATACCCAGCTCAAGGCGAAGGACGCCGTTCAAAAGGCGCTCTCGCCCGATCCCGCGAATCCTGCCTACGTGGTCGCGCTCAACCTGTTGTCGCGCTCGCCCGCCTGGTTGACCTCGCTGCATGCTTTTCCCATGTACCTGGGGCTGGACCTGCGTGGTGGCGTGCATTTCATGCTGCAGGTGGACATGCAGGCGGCGCTGACCAAGCGTGCCGAGTCCCTGTCGGGCGACATCCGCCTGTCGCTGCGCGAAAAGAATATCCGCCACGGCGGCATCAGCCGCAATGGCCAGGTCATTGACATCAAGGTGCGCGACAGCGAGACCCTGACCGCTGCCAAGGCGCTGATCCAGGACCAGTTTCCGGACCTGCAGACCGTCGATGTCCCGGAGGGCACGGAATACAAGCTGACGGCCAGCATCAAGCCCGAGGCGGCACGCCGGATCCAGGATCAGGCCCTCAAGCAGAACATGGTGACGCTGCACAACCGGATCAACGAACTGGGCGTGGCCGAGCCGGTGATCCAGCAGCAGGGCCTGGACCGTGTCGTGGTGCAATTGCCGGGTGTTCAGGACACGGCCAAGGCCAAGGACATCCTCGGGCGTACGGCGACGCTGGAGATGCGTCTCGTGGAAGACAGCGCCGAGGCTCGCGCCGCGGAAAACAACACCGGTGCCGTGCCGTTTGGTACTGAACGCTTTTTCGAGCGCAATGGACAGGCGGTGATTGTCAAGAAACAGGTGATCCTGACCGGCGAGAACCTGACGGATGCCCAGCCCGGCTTTGACTCGCAGAACCAGCAGCCCAAAGTGGATTTGACGGTTGATGCCAAAGGCGGCCGCATCATGCGCGATACCAGCCGCGAGAACCTCAAGAAGCGCATGGCCATCCTGCTGTTTGAAAAAGGCAAGGGCGAGGTCCTGACCGCACCGGTCATCCAGAGCGAACTCGGCAACCGGTTCCAGATTTCCGGCTCCATGAGCGTGACGGAAGCCAATGACCTGGCTTTGCTGCTGCGCGCGGGCTCCCTCGCCGCGCCCATGGAGATCATTGAAGAGCGCACCATCGGCCCGACGCTGGGTGCCGACAATATTTCCAAGGGCTTTCACAGTGTGTCCTGGGGCTTTGTGGTGATCGTGGCCTTCATGGCGGTTTACTACATGCTGTTCGGCCTGTTTTCCGGTCTGGCGCTGGCCGTCAATCTGCTGCTGCTGGTCGCGGTGCTTTCCATGCTGCAGGCGACCCTGACCTTGCCAGGCATGGCGGCCATGGCGCTGGCACTGGGCATGGCCATCGACTCCAACGTGCTGATCAATGAGCGCGTGCGCGAGGAATTGCGCAATGGCGCTTCTGCACAGGCCGCCATTCATGCGGGGTATGAGCGGGCCTGGGCCACCATTCTGGACTCCAATACCTCGACCCTGATTGTGGGCCTGGCCCTGCTGGCATTTGGCTCCGGCCCGGTGCGCGGTTTTGCCGTGGTGCACTGCATCGGCATTTTGACCAGCATGTTCTCCGCGGTATTTTTCTCACGTGGCCTGGTCAACCTCTGGTATGGCCGGCAGAAAAAGCTCAAGACGGTGTCCATTGGCACAGTGTGGCGGCCCGCCACATCCGGCGCCGTGGCGAAATGATCCCGGCATCTTTTTCCTGAGCTTCTCAAGGACCCTCGATGGAATTTTTCAAAATCCGGCGTGACATCCCGTTCATGCGGCACGCCCTGATCTTCAATATCATCAGCTTCACGACGTTTGCGCTGGCTGTGTTTTTCCTGTTCTCCCGGGGCCTGCACCTGTCGGTGGAGTTCACCGGCGGCACCCTGATGGAGGTGAACTACACGCAGGCGGCGGATGTCGGGAAAATCCGGGCCACCGTGGCTGGTTTGGGGCTGACCGATGTGCAGGTGCAAAACTTCGGAACCTCGCGCGATGTGATGATCCGTTTGCCGGCCCAAAAGGGTGTGAGCACCGCCCAGCAAAGTGAAAAAGTTCTGGCGGCGCTGAAGGCGGCCAGCAGCGATGTGACGCTGCGCCGCACGGAGTTTGTGGGCCCCCAGGTGGGCGAAGAGTTGGCCCATGATGGCCTGAAAGCCCTGGCCATGGTGGTGTTCGGCATCATGGTCTACCTCGCCTTCCGCTTTGAGTGGAAGTATGCGGTGGCGGCCATCATTGCCAACCTGCATGACGTCGTCATCATTCTGGGGTTTTTCGCGTTTTTCCAGTGGGAGTTTTCCCTCGCGGTGCTGGCCGCCGTGCTGGCGGTGCTGGGCTATTCAGTCAATGAATCCGTGGTGATTTTTGACCGGATCCGCGAGAATTTCCGCCGCTACCGGAAGATGAACACGATGCAGATCATCGACAACGCGATCACCTCGACCATCAGCCGCACCATCATTACCCACGGCTCGACCCAGATCATGGTGCTGTCCATGCTGCTGTTCGGTGGACCGACCCTGTTTTACTTCGCCCTGGCCCTGACCATCGGCATTTTGTTCGGCATTTATTCCTCTGTATTCGTGGCTGCCGCCATCGCCATGTGGCTGGGCATCCGGCGCGAAGATCTGGTCAAGGGGCCGGCTAAAAAAGAAGAAGATCCCAACGACCCCAATGCAGGTGCCACGGTGTAAGCTATAGGCTAATTATTCAGGGCGGTCGTGGCTCCAAGTAACAAAAAGAACACTCTTCTGGTCGAGCAGGCACGTGCTTTGTTCACGGAGCGTGCCGCAAGAATATTGCCCGAGCTGGCCAAAGCCATTCAAAGCCGGCTGGCGGCGATGAGGGACGAGCCGGGTGGCGCCCGCGAAATGCAGGACCGGCGCGAGGCCTGGCAGGCCTTCGAGAAAAGCGGTTCAGCCTGGGTCAGCGGCACCACGCGCGCGTGGACCGAAGCGCAATCCGTCCCACTTGCGGGCGCCCAGACAAAATTCACCAACAGCATCAAATTTGAGCTCATGGGCAACGAGGTGATGGAGGACAAGATTCTTGCCTCTCGCCTGGCCTTGCGGTTGCTGGATGTTGCGAGCTGGGAGCTCAACGACCTTCGCTTGCGGATACAGAACCTCGAAGGTATTGACGAGCTGCACAAGCAGGATGTCCTGCGCCCCGAAGTACTGGCACAGCATCTGGTTGAACAGTGGAGCCAGGCCCTTTTGCCGCGCGATGTGTGGTTGACGGTTCAGGACCTCATCCAGAAAAACCTGGCTGCGCATTTGCTCGAAACTTATCATGCCACCAACGAGTTTCTGATCCAGCAGGGGGTAATGGCAGAAATCGATCTGCGGGGACTCGTCAAACGCACACCTTCCGCCCCGGGGACGAATGCGCCCTCAAAACCTGCTGTCGAGCAGGCCAGGGGTCAAGATAAATCTGGCAGCGGCACAGGTACAGGCACAGGTACAGGTACAGGTACAGGTACAGGTACAGGTACGGGAAGCGGAAGCGGAAGTGGAAGTGGAAGCGGCGGCAAGGGTGGCATAGCGCAGGGGGCGGAGACTTCAACTTCGGGCCACGCTATCCATGAAGAAACACGGATGCAGACCGCCACCACGCCACTGGCCAGGGCGCGCATGCGGGCTCAGGGCGTGATGGGGCACCTCAAGCGCCTGCTGTCCGATCAGGTGGCAGGTTTTGATGACACGCGGTCGCAGCAGGCGTCCCCGCGGCTGGTCCAGGCAATGGCCACGGTGCAACGGGCGGAAGAAACCAGCCATGAGCGCACCTTGGTGCTGGATGGGCCAGGCCAGGTGTATGACCAGACGCATGTCGACCGTGCCGCTGGCGCGTTGCGGGAGCGCACCAGTGCCCTCAAACAGGCGGCGTCCACCTCATCGGAAAAGGCAACGATTGAGATCGTGGCCTTGATGTTCCAGAGCATTCTGGCCGAGGACCGGATTCCACCGGCAATACGCGTCTGGTTTGCACGGCTTCAAATGCCTGTGCTGCGGGTTGCGATTTCCGAGCCGGAGTTTTTTGGATCCCTGCAGCACCCCACGCGCCGGCTGATTGACCGCATGGGCTCCTGCGTCCTGGGGTTCGATGTCACGGTGTCGGGCGGCGCCATGGAGGCGGAGATCCGGCGGGTCGTGCAGGTGATCGAGCAGTATCCGGAAACCGGGCGACGGGTGTTTCAGCTTGTCTACGACGAGTTCGAGAAATTTCTGTCCAAATTCCTCTCGGAACAGGGAAGTGCCGCGCGCGTGGTGAGCGTGGCCCAGCAGGTCGAGCAAAAAGAGACGATGGTCATCCAGTACACCATTGAGATGCGCAGCATGCTCAATGATATGCCGGTGCGCGCTGAAATCCGTGAGTTCCTGTTCAAGGTCTGGGCCGAAGTCCTGGCCATTGCCGCGATGAAGAACGGCCCGCAGCATACCGAAACGATCACGCTCAAGCAGGCGGCGGCCGACCTCGTCTGGGCCGCCAGCGCCAAGCCGAACCGCAACGACCGTGCCCGTGTCATTGCCGACTTGCCCAAGCTGCTGCAACTCCTGCGCCTGGGCATGTCCATGCTTGGCCTGGCCCCCTCCGATCAGGACCATCACCTGAAAGTCATCAGCGACACGCTGGCAGACGCCTTTATGTCGAAAACCGACGCCATTTCGATGGAACGCATTGATGCCATGGCCAGGCGGCTGGCCAACCTGGAGGACTATTTGTCCGACGAGGATGTGGGCGATTTGCCACTCGATACAGACAGCCTGGTCACCATGATCGGCATTGATGCCGCCGATATCGAGGTGATTACCGATGGCGGCAGCCAGCCTACGGAAGCGATGCGCGCCTGGGTCCAGGAACTGCAGCTGGGAAGCTGGTTCAGCCTGGACCACAGTGGCAAAATCAGCCACGTGCAGTTTGCCTGGTGCAGTGATCGCAAGCAGCTGCATTTGTTTGCGGCGTCCGATGGCCGCAACTTCCTGATCCAGGCGCGTCGCCTGGCTGCCTACCTGCAAGCGGGTTTGCTGGTGCCAACCGAAGAAGAGGCGCTCACAGTGCGCGCCACGCGCGACGCCCTGGCCAAGCTGGACGCCAATCCGGAGCGCCTGCTCAGCTAAAACGCCTGGGCATTCTTTTCGGATGCCTCGGGATGAACCGATTGCAGGCGTGGGGGCCTCAGGCCGAACGCAGCGAAGGGCCGCCCCGAGCAAGTTCAGCCCCCCGAGGGGCTTGGAGCCTGCTTGAGTAGCTTTGGACAGGCGACAGAGGCGAAGCGTCCCGCAAGCCGCGGCCTGCAAGGCCTCGGGAGCTACACGCAGTGAGCGAGCGTGGGGCTCTTCCCAGCAGGGGCCGCGGGACTGGCTTTGCCAGACCGCAGGCGCAGCGGCCCCCTCGGGGGGCAGCGCAGTACACGCAGTGACAAGCGTGGGGGCCTCAGCTACTAGTGCGCCAGCCGAAATTCCGTGTCGTCGCACAATTCGTCGAGGATCAACGCATCGGGCTCCTCGCCGAAACTCCAGTACACCATGAGGACGATGATTTTCAGGTCATCCAGCGTGACGGGGTCTCCGGGGGCGGCCATTGCGCGGTCAATGACGATCTCCCGCATGTGCGGAGGCAATACGCCTGACGATTCCAGGAAATTGACGAATCCCAGACTTTGCGCGCCCAGATGCGTCTGCTCGGCCACGGAATAAATCCGGAGGCTGTTGGCGGACTGAGGTTGAATGAGCGCAGGCGCCGCGACAGGGTCGGCCAGGCCGGAGGATGGCTTGGCGGCGAGGCTGATCTGCGTACCTTGGGCCGCAGTATTCAGGCCCTCAAGCCATACCAGGGCCGCCTGGATTTCTTCGGCGTCAAATCCTGCCGCGGTGAGTTTGCGCCCCAGTCTTTGAAGTTCAGGGCAGGCGTCACCTTGCCAGTAATTCTCGTAAACGTACACCAGTACTTCAAACATATGCCTCAATATAACGCAGATACGAGCGCCGGTGTCAAGCCCGTGTCAATCATCGTTGATGACGCTGGATATTGCCGTATCAGCCGGCCGCCACGCGCTGGAAGAGGCCCCCCGGCAGGCGCGCGACCTGCCCGCGCAGCTCAAGCTCCAGCAGGTCCGCCTGAAGCCGGGCGGTGTCCAGGCCGGTCCTCGCCTGCAGGGCATCCAGGCTGACGGCATCAAAGCCCAGCGCTGCAATGAGCGGATCCCCGGTATCGGGCACCGGCAGACCGGAAGCGCTGTTGGGGCTGTCGGTCAAGCCAGTGCGCGGCAGATTCAACTCTTCGAGCACATCCTGCGCAACCTCCACCAGCTTGGCGCCCTGCTTGATCAGCGCATGGCAACCGCGGGACTGCGGTGAATGAATCGAACCGGGAATGGCAAAGACCTCCTTGCCCTGCTCGGCGGCCAGCCGCGCCGTGATCAGCGAGCCCGATTGCATTGCTGCTTCCACCACCAGCGTGCCTCGGGACAGCCCGGAAATGATGCGGTTGCGTTTCGGGAAATTACCTGTCAGCGGGGGTGTGCCCAGCGGGAATTCGCTGATGAGCAGCCCTTGCTGGGTAATGCGGTGTGCCAGGGCCAGGTGTCGCTTCGGATAAACCCGGTCCAGCCCGGTACCCACCACCGCGATCGTCTGCCCGCCTCCGAGCAGGGCCCCGTCATGGGCAGCGCCGTCTATGCCCAGCGCCAGACCGGACACGATGCACAAGCCCGCGCCGCTCAGTGCTTTTGCAAACTGCCGGGCATTGGCCTCGCCCTGTGGGGTGGGGTTGCGGCTACCGACGATGGCGAGATTGTTGGCCATGGCCGGGCCGGCTGCCGGTGACGATTTGACCAGACTGCCCATCATGTAGAGCATCAAAGGGGGATCTTCGATGTTGAGCAGGGCTGGCGGATAGGTGGCATCGCCCAAGGTGGCTATACGACGGTCGTCCGCCTGTTGCAGCCAGTCCAGTGTCGTCTGCAGCAGGCTGCCGAGTTGCGCAGGTTCCGTTTGGATGGCATGGGCTAGCCGCTCGGAGCCCAGCGCCCGCAAGGTGGCCGTCCTCTGCCCGAAAACCGCCTGGGCTGATCCGAAAGTGGCCAGCAGCTGGCGCGCGGTCTCGTTGCCGACACCGGGCGTCAGGGTCAGGCGCAACCAGGCGCCGAGTTCTTGTGTGTCCAAGGAAAGTTAAACCCTTCCGGCCTGCAAAGAGGCGTCAACGGCCGTTCGGGCCGTGGACGCTGCAGGATTTTGCTGCAGGCGTTGGATGGGGTCCGGTGGTCAGTTGGGGTTGATGAAGCGGTCACCCACCTTGACACCGTCAACGATTTGCAGCACCAGCGCGTAGGACAGCTTGTCAAAGGTCTTGAAAACCATCAGCAGGCCGTTGCGCTCGTTGGGCAGCTTGATCTGGGGCTTGGCTTGATCGGTGCGATCGGTCAGGCGCTCGCCATTCTTGAGGATGGCCATCACATTGCCGCGCTCCAGCCCGTCCTGAAGGCCCCGGTTGATGACCACCACCTGGTTCTCTGCGGCGTAAGTCACCGCGCTGCCATAGACGGACACAATCTGGCCTTCCATCGGCAGAATGGGCGCATGGGGCACGTAACTGAGCAGTTCACGCGGTGGCTCGGCAATCAGGCGGTCGCCTATCCGCATTTCTTCCTTGGTCACCACAATGTCTATGGTGGCCGGCACGATTTCAGACGGCGTCTTGTCGTCGCCACCGCGGCTGGATTCGCCGCGAACCAGCTCGGCTTTGCCGACAAACTGGGCTTCGTAGCCCAGAATTTCCTTGGTGGTGGGGTCCTTGAGCGGCGTGGCGTTGCGAAACACGCGGTAGTCCAGTGGTTCGCCTTTGGCATCGCTCAGGGTCTTGCCGGTGACGCCGTCGCTGTAAGCGCCGCGTGCGTAGGCGCGGTCGCCCCGGCTCAGCAGGACGCGGCCCTCTTGGGCGGCCACAATACGCGGTGCCGTGGCGAAGGTGGCCGCATCCACAATCAGGGGTTCGGCCAGGAAGGGCTCGATCACGTTGGCCGGCAGGGTCGGGATCGCCGCGTCAGCCAGCGCTTCGGAGCGGGTCCGGGGTGAGACACGGATGGTATCGGTGGGCGGGCCGTCTGCGGCCTGGCGTGTGCGCAGCGTGGCACGTCCGCCGGTCTTGTCGAGGTAAAGCTGCTGGCCGGGGTAAATACGGTGTGGATTCCGGATGTCCTGCAGGTTCATGCCCCACAGTTCGGGCCAGCGCCACGGACTTTTAAGGAACAGGCCCGAAATGGCCCACAGCGTGTCGCCCCGCTTGACGGTGTACTCGTCCGGCGCATTGGGCGCCAGCTCGCTCAGGGGAACGCCGGCCTCGGCAACCTGGGTGGCCGTGGCCTTCTGGCCGGGGGTAATGGGGAAATTCTGCGCATGAAGGCTGGGGGTGACACCCCAGAGGGCCGTGCCGACCATGGAGGCGGCTATTGAAATATGACTGAAACGACCAAAAATAGTTTGCATCTTGAAGGCCTTAAGCGCTAAAAACCAGGCTGGCACGGTTCTCCCTGGATGAAAAAAGCCGTGTTCTTATCTTGATAAATTACTAACGATTCTGTACCTAAGCCCTTGATTAAGCAACGATTACGCGATTCTGGGAATATCGGAGTGCGCAAAAACAAGGAAAAGTGGCGAAAATAGCGACACCTGACCATTTGCATCCATGACTCAATTGACCATCCTCCGTTATCCCGACCCGCGTTTACACACGGTTGCCAAGCCCGTGGGCGCCGTTGATGCCCGTCTGCGCCAACTGGCCAGCGACATGTTCGATACCATGTATGAAGCGGCAGGCATTGGCCTGGCGGCCACGCAGGTGGATGTGCACGAGCGCCTGATCGTGATTGACGTGAGCGAAAACCGCGACCAGCCCCTGGTGCTGATCAACCCCGAGATCCTGTGGGCCAGCCCCGAAACCCGCGTGGGCGATGAGGGCTGCCTGTCGGTACCCGGCATTTATGACGGCGTCGAGCGCTCGATCGCGGTCAAGGTGCAGGCGCTGGATCTGGACGGCAAGCTGCAGGTTCATGCCGCCGAGGGCATGCTGGCGGTCTGTATCCAGCATGAAATGGACCACCTGATGGGAAAGGTGTTTGTGGAATACCTGTCCCCCTTGAAGCGCAACCGCATCAAGACCAAGATGATCAAGCAGAAAAAAGACGAGGAGCGGGAGGCCGCCCGCTGAAGCGAAGCGCCACAGCGGGCACGGGCAGGTTGCCTTCCGCTGCTGGTTTCCGCTCCCGGCCAGGATTTTCCGGGTGAGTCCATCTCTGGGGCTTTGCAGGCGTCTACCCGGGTTTCCCCGGTGAGTCTTTAGAATCCTGCCTCATGCGCGTCATTTTTGCCGGTACCCCTGAGTTTGCCCGCGTGGCACTGGCAAGTCTGCAGGCAGCCGGCTTTGACATCCCGCTCGTGCTGACGCAGCCCGACCGTCCCGCCGGGCGCGGCCTGAAGCTGCAGGCGTCGGCCGTGAAGCAGTGGGCGCAAAGCCAGCAGATCCCGGTGGCGCAGCCCCGCAGCCTGCGGCTGGACGGAAAATATCCCGACGACGCGGCGGCCGCCAGGGCCGCCATTGATGCGGCACAGGCCGACGTGATGGTGGTGGCGGCCTACGGACTGATCCTGCCGCAGTGGGTTCTGGATGCGCCTAAGCTGGGCTGCCTGAACATTCACGCGTCGCTGCTGCCGCGCTGGCGCGGCGCCGCACCGATTCACCGGGCCATCGAAGCCGGTGACGCACAGACCGGCGTCACCATCATGCAGATGGACGCCGGCCTCGATACGGGCGACATGCTGCTGCTGGAGAAGCTGCCCATTGGCCCGGAAGACACGACGGCGTCACTGCATGACAGGCTGGCCGAGCTGGGTGGGCGGCTGATCGTGAAAGCCTTGGAACTGGCCGCGGGCGGCACGCTCCAGCCCCTTGCCCAGCCCTCCGAAGGCGTCACCTACGCCCACAAGATCGAGAAAAACGAAGCCCTGCTGGACTGGACCCGCAGCGCGGCCACGCTGGAGCGCCGCGTTCGCGCCTTCAATCCTTTCCCCGGCGCCGCCGGTGTCCTGGGCGGTGAAACCATCAAATTCTGGCGCGCAGCGGTGCCGGCCGGTGCGGTGCGGCCGGTGGGCGCGCTACCCGGCCAGGTGGTTGCCGTTGGCCCCGAGGGCATCGACATCTGCGCTGCCGATGCCCTGGTGCGCGTGACCCGCTTGCAAAAAGCGGGYGGCAAGGCGCTGGATGCGGCCGATTTTTTGCGCGGGTTCGACATCCGTCCCGGCACGGTTTTCAATCCCACTCAGACGGAATGAGGTTTTTGTGAGTTCATTGTTCAAGCACCCGGAGTTTCGGGTGGGTGTGCGCGACCTGGCTTCGGTCGCGCCCGGTATTGCCGCCTGGGGCCTGATGACCGGGGTGGCGATGATCAAGTCGGGCCTGAGTCTCACCGAAGCCCTGCTCATGGGGGTGCTGGTGTTTGCCGGGAGTTCGCAGCTGGCGGCCGTTCCCCTGATTACCGCCGGTGCGCCCATGTGGGTCATCCTGGCCACCGCGTTTTGCGTCAACCTGCGTTTTGTGGTGTTCAGCGCGCACCTGCGCCCCTATGTGATGCACCAGAACATCTGGCGCCGCATGCTCAGCGGCTACCTGACGGCCGATCTCAGCTATGTGCTGTTCACCAAGCGCTTTCCGCATCCCACGACGGATCCGGTCGCCCGGCGTGCGCAGGAGGCGTACTTGGCCGGTAACTCGGCCATCAACTGGGCCAGCTGGGTGGGTGCCAGCCTGCTCGGCATTGCGCTGGCCAACGCCATTCCGCTGTCGTGGGGGCTGGGCTTTGCCGGCATCCTGGCGCTGCTCGGCATCATGTGCTCGCTGGCCACCACGCGGCTGCGCGTCGTGTCCGCCGGGGTGGCTGGTGCGGCTGCCGTGGCGGCTTTTGCCTTGCCGCTCAAGCTCAACATCCTGGTGGCCATCGCGGCTGCGGTGGCGGTCTGCCTGATGCTGGAAAAGCCGATGCGGGCGCAGGCCGCCTCGCCCAAGCCTGCCAAATCCGGTGAAACGGGAGGCGCTTTGTGAGCAAGACCGATCTCTGGACCGTGGCCACCATCATCGGCATGGCGCTGGTGACCGTCGTCACCCGTTCCTTCTTTTTCCTCTCCAGCAAACCCTGGACCTTGCCGGCCTGGGCGCAGCGCGGGCTGCACTATGCGCCGATCGCGGCGCTGGCAGCGGTGATCGTGCCGGAAATGGTCATGACGCAGGGCCACCTGATCGCCACCTGGAAAGACGCCAGGCTGTTTGCCGTGGTGGCCGGCACCGCCTGGTACTACTGGCGCCACGGCGTGCTGGGCACCATCCTCGCCGGCATGGCGGTTTACCTGCCGCTGCACATGGGGCTGGGCTGGTGAGCTAGAGCCCCCACGGTCGCTCACTGCGTGTAGCTCCCTGCCCCCCGAGGGGGCCGCTGCGCCTGCGGTCTGGCAAAGCCAGTCCCGCGGCCCCTGCTGGGTTGGAGAGCCCCCGCAGTCGTTCACTGCGTGTAGCTCCCGAGGCCTTGCAGGCCGCGGCTCGCGAGACGCTTTGCCTCTGTCGCCTGTCCCGCGGCCCTTGCTGGTGGGGGACAACGCCCGCACGGTCGTTCGCTTCGCGTCATTTCCGAGGCCTTGCCGGCCCTGACTTGCTCTGAGGGCCTCGGGTTACGTGCAGCAACCTACAATTTAAGGCCTTGGCCGTGTTGGCCAGCTTTTTCACTTGCGAGCGATCCATGAATTTCATCCGTTTTTCCGACCTGTGTGCCAGCGGCAAGGCCGCCGGCCAGCGCGTTTTCATCCGTGCCGACCTGAATGTGCCGCAGGATGACAGCGGCGCCATCACCGAAGACACGCGCATACGCGCCTCCATTCCCTGTCTGCAAATGGCGCTGGATGCCGGCGCGGCCGTGATGGTGACCTCCCACCTCGGGCGTCCCGTCGAGGGCGAATTCAAGCCGGCCGACTCGCTCGCCCCTGTGGCCAAGCGCCTGGGTGAACTGATGAAGCGCGAGATCCCGCTGATCACCCAATGGGTGGACGGTGTGGACGTCCAGCCCGGTCAGCTGGTGCTGCTGGAGAACTGCCGCCTCAACCCCGGCGAGAAGAAAAACAGCGAAGCGCTGGCCCGCAAGATGGCCGCCCTGTGCGACATCTTTGTGCACGACGCGTTTGGCACCGCCCACCGCGCCGAGGCCTCGACCTATGGCATTGCGCAATACGCCAAGGTGGCGAGCGCCGGGCCGCTGCTGGCCGCCGAGATGGACGCGATTTCGACGGCACTTTCCAACCCGCGCAGGCCGCTGGTCGCGATCGTCGCGGGCAGCAAGGTCTCGACCAAGCTGACCATCCTCAAGTCCCTGGCCAGCAATGTCGACCAGCTGATCGTGGGCGGCGGCATTGCCAATACCTTCATGCTGGCCGCAGGCCTGAAGATTGGCAAAAGCCTGGCGGAGGCCGACCTGCTGCCCGAGGCCCGCGCCGTGATCGAGGCCATGAAGGCACGCGGTGCCGCGGTGCCCATCCCCACCGACGTGGTCACGGCCAAGACCTTCGCGGCCGATGCACCGGCCACCGTCAAGGCTGCCACCGACGTGGCCGACGATGACCTGATTCTGGATATCGGTCCGGAGACCACGGCCCGGCTGGCGGCGCAGCTCAAGGCGGCCGGCACCATTGTCTGGAATGGCCCGGTGGGCGTGTTCGAGTTTGACGCCTTCTCGCGCGGTACCGAAGGCATTGCCCGCGCGATCGCCGAAAGCAGCGCCTTTTCGATTGCCGGTGGTGGCGACACGCTGGCCGCCATCGCCAAATACGGCATTGAGAAACAAGTGGACTACATCTCCACGGGTGGCGGCGCATTCCTGGAGGTGCTGGAGGGCAAGACGCTGCCGGCCTTCGAGATCCTGCAGAAGCGGGCCGCCGGCTAACTCCGTTGTGCTCCTGATTTGGTAGCATGAGGCCTCGACTTCATGGGTGCTATCGATCTGTTTCTCTCAAAAAAGGGTGCTTCGGTGCCCTTTTTTTCTGAGCCGCACGGCTGACCTGCACCGACGTGCCGGAAGGGGCCGTCATCCCGCCGGCCCGCGTGTGCGCTGCAGTTGGTACCGGTTTGGTAACTTTTTCGTGTGAAAATCGGGAACTAAATTACAGGAGACATTCATGCCAAGTCGCGCTACCAAGATCGTTGTCACCCTCGGGCCTGCTTCCAGCGACCCCGTTTTGCTGGAAAAAATGATTCGCGCAGGGGTCAATGTAGTGCGCCTGAACTTCAGCCACGGCACGGCGCAGGACCACGTCGACCGGGCAAAGCTGGTGCGCGAAGCCGCCCAGCGTGCCGGCCGTGAAGTCGCCATCATGGCCGACCTGCAGGGGCCGAAAATCCGCGTCGGCAAGTTTGCCGAAGGCAAGGTGCGGCTCGAGCCCGGCGAGAAATTCATCCTCGATGCCTCCCGCACCGAACCCGGCGACGTCAAGGGCGTGGGACTGGATTACAAGGAACTGCCGCGGGATGTGAAAGCGGGCGACGTGCTGCTGCTCAACGATGGCCTGATTGTGCTGACGGTGGAGGCTGTGCGCGGCGAGGAAGTGCACACCATCGTCAAGCTCGGCGGCGACCTGTCCAACAACAAGGGCATCAACAAGCAGGGCGGCGGCCTGACGGCGCCCGCGCTGACGGCCAAGGACATGGAAGACATCAAGACCGCGATGAGCTTTCGGGCCGACTATGTGGCCGTGAGCTTTCCAAAAAACGCCACCGACATGGAAATGGCGCGCCAGCTGTGCGATGTGGCCGCTGCGCCTTACAAGCACAAGCCCGGCCTGATCGCCAAGATCGAGCGGGCCGAAGCCATTCCCAAGCTCGAAGAAATCCTGCGCGTCAGCGACGCCATCATGGTGGCCCGTGGCGACCTGGCGATTGAAGTGGGCAATGCGGCGGTGCCGGCCCTGCAAAAACGCATGATCAAGCTGGCCCGGGCGTACGACAAGGTCGTCATCACCGCCACGCAGATGATGGAGAGCATGATCGTCAACCCGGTGCCCACGCGCGCCGAGGTCAGCGACGTGGCCAATGCGGTGCTCGACGGCACCGACGCGGTGATGCTCAGCGCGGAAACGGCCGCCGGCAAATATCCGCTCGAGACGGTGGAGGAAATGGCCAAGATCTGCGTGGAAGCCGAGAAAGCCGAGTACAAGGAACTGGAAGCGGACTTCACCGGCAAGACTTTCACCCGCATCGACCAGTCGATTGCCATGGGCACCCTGTTCACGGCCCACCACCTGGGCGCCAAGGCGATTGTGGCGCTGACGGACAGCGGCTCCACGCCTCTCTGGATGAGCCGCCATGACATCCGCGTGCCCATCTATGCCCTGACCCCGCACCTGGCCACGCAGCGCAGGATGGCGCTGTACCGCAATGTGCGCCCCCTGCTCATGGACACCAGCGCTGACCGCGATACCGCTCTGGCACAGGCCGAAGGCCACCTGCTGCGCCGCAACATCGTGCAGAGTGGCGACGTCTATGCCATCACCTGCGGTGAGCCCATGGGTGCGCCCGGCGGTACCAACATGCTCAAGATCTGCAGAGTAGCTTAGCCCCCACGCTCCCCCACTTCGTGTGGGTCGCTGCCCCCCGAGGGGGCCGCTGCGCCTGCGGTCTGGCGAAGCCAGTCCCGCGGCCCCTGCTGGGATCTATGGCTTCAATGTTGCGAGCGAGGGCGCCTGTGCCCGAGCCGGTGACGGCCTTTGTGAAAGCATCTGGCTGACGATGTTCTCCACCAGGGCCGCCGTGGCCCAGCAAAGCCACGCGGTCCAGAAAGTGTGGCTCATGTAGTGGGCGCCGCGCACCTGCTGTGCAAGGCCCAGCGTAAAACCTGCCAGCATCGCGCCGGCCAGCCAGCGGCGCGCTGTGGTGGGCAGGGCATGCCGAAAGGCAAAAAAGCCGCCCAGAAAGGCAAAGCCTGCCGAGGCATGCCCCGCCGGAAAGCAGTTTCCACCGCCGCCATCCGAAACGCCCCAGGCCCAGTGCGACACATGCGTGGCCACGCCGCCAAATTGCTGCAGGTCCCAGGGGCAGCTGGTGTGGCTGTGCAGCTTGATGCTGGAAATCGCCAGCAATGCAAGCAGCGTGGTCAGGGCCAGTTGAGCTCGCCGTTCGGGCGCCAGTTGCCTGAGGGCGCCAACCGGCCGGACAATGCCTGCCAGCAAGCCCAGCTCGAGCAGCCACGGCAGGGGACGGATGCCGTCATGCAGCAGTCCCCGCCACAACCAGTGGTCTTGCAGGGGAAATCCCCGGGCCGACCCAAACCAGTGCGCCAGCCACAGGTCCAGTCCCGAATAATCCCAGAGCATCAGCAACAGGAGGCTGCACACGGACCAGAGGAAAAGACGGGGCGCAGCGGGGCGGCCGGGAGGTGAGGCGGGGGGTGAGGGGGTCATGCAGGGGTTGGGTACCAGGCGGAGACCGCACGATAGCCGGGGCGCCTTAACCAATCCTTAAGCTGGACAAGCCAATATGAGCTCAACATGAGCTACTTGAAGCAACCAAAGCAACCAAAGCAACCAAAGCAACCAAAGCAACCAAAGCAACCAAGCACGCGGACGGCCGGCAATGCGCCGGAGCGTCGACAATAGGAATATGCGAATTCTCGTGGTCGAAGACGATGCCGGTATTGCCGCGGGCCTGCGGACCAATCTGCAGCAGCGGGGATATGCGGTCGATGTGTGCGACACGATAGCGTCCGCCTGGATGGTGCTGTGCAGCGAGCCTTTCGACCTGGTCCTGCTCGACCTTGGCCTGTCGGACGGGGACGGCGGCGATCTGTTGCAGCGCGTCCGGCAGCAGGTCAAAAGCGCCGATGGCCGACTGCCGGATCCGCTGACGCCGGTGCTCATCATGACGGCGCGTGACCAGGTGGCCGACCGTATCTCGGGGCTGAACCTGGGCGCCGATGATTACCTTGTCAAGCCCTTTGACCTGGATGAACTGGAGGCCCGCATGCGCGCGCTGCTGCGCCGCGCCGCGGGCCGCGCCCATCCCTTGCTGGTCCATGGTGAACTGGTGATTGACCCCGCTGCCCGCACCGTGCTGCGCGCCGGCCAGGGGGTCGAGCTGGCGCCGCGTGAATTCACCTTGCTGCTGTTGCTGCTGGAATCGCGCGGCCGGGTCCTGTCGCGCCAGCAGTTGGAAGCGCGCCTGTACAACTGGCAGGATGCCGTGGGCAGCAATGCGGTGGAGGTACATGTCCACCATTTGCGCCGCAAGCTGGGCGAGGGGCTGATCCAGACCCTGCGCGGCGTGGGTTATTTCATACCGCAGGATGACCGGGCATGAAGCGGACGGCGAGCCGGCAGGCCTCGCTGACGCGTCGCCTGCTGCTGTGGGTGCTGGCAGCGCTGTTCCTGGTCTGGGGCAGCTTCATCGTGGTCGGCTATCGCACCGGTATCCATGAAGCGGCTGAGCTGACCGATGGGAACCTCGTCGGCACGGCAGCTCTGATGATCAATCTGAACCTGCCGCAGTTCATCGAGACTGCGCACGAAACGGACCGGACGGCCAGTCCCGCACTGAAAAGCCACGACTATCAGCCTTCGCTGAGTGTTGTCGCCTGGGATGCCAGCGGGCGATTGCTGAGCCGCTCTGGGGAAGCGCCGCTGCCGCCCTTTGCCAGGCATGATGGTTTTGCGGATCTGCAGCTGGGCACGCCGGCTGTGGCCTGGCGAAGTTTTTCGCAATGGGACAGCACCGGCAGCCGGCAGGTGATGGTGCTGGTGAAGGCAGAGGAACGAGACGAGCTGGCCGCTGACCTGGCGGGCCAGGTCGCCGAACCCGGCCTGTGGCTGCTGCCGGTGGTGGCGCTGGCGCTGGGCGCCGCCATCTGGCGCGGGCTGCGCCCGCTGCAGGCCCTGTCCCGCGACGTGGCCGAGCTGGAGGTCGACAAGGCCGGGCGCCTGCAGGCCCGTCATCCCTACCGTGAATTCAACTCGGTGGTCCTGTCCATCAACCGGCTGGTGGGCCAGCAGCAGGCGGCACTGGAGCGTGAGCGGCAACTTGCCAGTGAGATCGCCCATGAATTGCGTACCCCGCTGTCCTCCATTGCCCTGCAGGCCGCTTCGCTGCGAAATTCCCTGCCCGAGCAGGCCCGCGAGGAAGCGCTGCTGCAAATCAGCGCCGACGCGATGCGGGCCGGCCACGTCATCACCCAGCTGCTCGCGTTGGCGCGCGCCAGCCGGGCCGATCTGCAGCAGCAGATGAGCCTGCTGGACCTGGGCGCATGGGCCCGGCAGGTGGTGGCCGCTTATGCGCAGGCTGCATGGAAAAGCGGGCACCAGTTGAGCGTGCAGGGCGAGGAAGGGCTGCAGGTGCTTGCGCACCCGCTGTTGCTGGAGCTGGCGCTGCGCAACCTGATCGACAATGCCTTGCAGCACACCCCGGGCGGCACCGCTGTATGCGTCCAGTGGGGCGCCGAGGCCGGTGGGGCCTGGCTGGAGGTGTGTGATGACGGCGCTGGCCCCGGCAGCAACGGGCAGAATGCCCGGCCACGCTCCACCGAACGGCTGGGGCTGGGGCATAAAATCGTGGGCCGCGTCATGGATATCCATGGCGGCAGCTTCGCGCTGGCGCCGGCCGCCGCCACTTCCGCAGCTTCCACTGCTTCCACTGCTTCCACTGCTTCTGCGACCGGCGGACGCTGCTACCGCCTGACTTTTGTCGTCCCTGACCTACACAAGCCGCCTTCCGGCAAACGGTAGAATCGAGCCTTTGGTTACTTCGCGGTTACAGCCCCTGAATGCAGCGCCTGCGCTGTCTGGCCATCCGCAGGACCCATCGTTTTTTACAGCGTTTTAACTTTCTGGGGATTCGATCATGGCACTCGTTTCGATGCGCGAGCTGCTGGACCATGCGGCAGTCAACACGTATGGCATTCCGGCTTTCAACGTCAACAACCTTGAGCAGGTCACCGCCATCATGCAGGCTGCTGACGAAGTCAACGCCCCGGTGATCATGCAGGCCAGCGCCGGTGCGCGCAAATACGCCGGCGAGGGTTTTCTGAAACACCTGATCCAGGCCGCCGTCGAGAGCTTTCCGCACATCCCCGTGGTGATGCACCAGGACCATGGCCAGAGCCCCGACGTGTGTCTGGGCGCCATCAAGCTGGGCTTCAGCTCGGTCATGATGGACGGCTCGCTGATGGCCGATGGCAAGACCATTGCCGACTATGACTACAACATTGATGTCACCCGCAAGGTGGTTGAAATGGCGCATGCCACCGGCGTCTCGGTCGAGGGCGAGCTCGGCTGCCTGGGCAGCCTGGAAACCATGCAGGGCGACAAGGAAGACGGCCATGGCACCGATGCCGTCATGACGCATGACCAGCTGCTGACCGACCCCGAGCAGGCGGCCGATTTCGTCAAGCGCACCCAGCTGGATGCGCTGGCCATTGCCATCGGCACCAGCCACGGCGCCTACAAGTTCACGCGCAGGCCCACCGGTGACATCCTGGCCATCGAGCGCATCAAGGAAATCCACCGCCGCATCCCCAACACCCACCTGGTGATGCATGGCTCATCCAGCGTACCGCAGGACCTGCTGGCCATCATCCGCAACTACGGCGGCGACATGAAGGAAACCTACGGCGTGCCCGTGGAAGAAATCCAGAAAGCCATCAAGTTCGGCGTGCGCAAGATCAACATCGACACTGACATCCGCCTGGCGATGACGGCTGCCACGCGCAAATTCATGGCTGAAAACCCCAGCAAATTCGACCCGCGCGAATGGCTCAAGCCGGCCACCGCCGCCGCCAAGGCCATCTGCAAGCAGCGCTACATCGAGTTCGGCTGCGAGGGCCAGGCCAGCAAGATCAAGGGCGAGAGCCTGTCGGTCGTGGCCGCCAAATACGCCAAGGGCGAACTGGCCCAGGTTGTGCACTGAGGCAACGGTCGCTGCCTTCTTAGCCCCTCTCAGCCCTTTTCCGCCCTTTCCCGCCCTTTCCCGCCTTGTCAGGATTGGCGATAATCCAAAGCCCGTGCATGCCTTGAGCCGCGCGGGCTTTTTCACTTTTCCACCCACCAAGACCTTCAAGCGATGACTGCTGCGCTCCACACCTCCGCCCTGACTTCCCTGCCCCTGCTCGCCCGCGGCAAGGTGCGCGACAACTATGCCGTGGGCAAGGACCGTCTGCTGATGGTGGCCAGCGACCGCCTGAGCGCGTTTGACGTCATTCTGGGCGAGCCGATTCCCGGCAAGGGCGCGCTGCTCACCCAGATGGCGCTGTTCTGGTTTGCCAAGCTGGGCCACATCTGCCCCAACCACCTCACCGGCGAGGCGCCCGAGAGCGTGGTCACGGCCGCGGAGCTGCCCCAGGTCACCGGCCGGTCCATGCTGGTCAAGCGCCTGAAACCCCTTCCGGTGGAAGCCGTGGTGCGCGGTTACCTGGCGGGCAGCGGCTGGAAGGAATACCAGGAGAGCCAGTCCGTCTGCGGCGTGCCGCTGCCGGCTGGCCTGAAAAACGCCGGCCAATTGCCGGAACCCATCTTCACGCCGGCCGCCAAGGCCGAGGTCGGCGAGCATGACGAGAACATCAGCTACGAGCAGGTGGAGAAGGTGGTGGGTCCCGAGCTCGCCGCCCAGATCAAAAAGATCAGCATCGACATCTACAAGACCGCGGCGGCCTTTGCGCTGACCAAGGGCATCATCATCGCGGACACCAAGTTCGAGTTCGGCCTCGATGAAAACGGCACGCTGACCCTGATGGACGAGGTGCTGACGCCCGACTCGTCACGCTACTGGCCCATCGAAGGCTACGAAGCCGCCTACGCCGCCGGGCTGAACCCGCCCAGCTATGACAAGCAGTTCGTGCGCGACTGGCTGGAAGCCGTGCGCATCAACGGCAAGCCCTGGGACAAGACCCCGCCCTCGCCGCACCTGCCGCCCGATGTGATTGCCAAAACCGCGGCCAAGTATCAGGAGGCTTTAACCCGCTTGGCGGGTTAAAGAGCCCCCCTGTCTCGGCTCACTTCGTGTAGCCGGAACCCCCCAAGGGGGGGCGGCGCCTGCGGCCGGGCGAAGCCCGTTCCGCGGCCCCTGCTTAACAAGACATCAACCCAACGGAGTCCAGGGTCCGGCTTTGCCGGCCCTGGGCGCCCGCCCCCTGCAAGGGGGGAGGAGGCCGAAGGCCTCCACGGGGGTTAACTCAACACTATGCTGCTCAGGCGGCGCCGGTAGGTGGCCACCGTGGGGTCCTCGGGCGGAATCTGCCCGTCGGCCACTTTGGGTTTGGGCGCTTCCATGATGTCGAGCACGGCGATGTAGGTTTTGCGCGCCAGGTCCTCGTTCCAGCTTTTGTCACGCATCAGGATCTCCAGCAGCTCGTCCAGCGCCCCGGTCCATTGCTGTTGCGCCATCAGCCAGCGGGCCTTGTCAAAGCGGGCTTCAAAGTCCCGCTTGTTGGTGGCGATTCTTGCGTCAAACCCGGCGGGTGCACTTTCTCCGAGTGCATTAATCGCTACAAAATCAATCGCATCCATCCACCGCTTGAGCGAGTCAAAGCGCCGCACCACCGACGTTTGGCTAATCACCGGTGCAAAAGCCACCTTGGCGTCGTCTTCGTGTCCCAGGGTCAGCAGCAGCTTGACGTAGTCGAAGCGGGCATTGTGGTCGGCGGGGTCGGTCGCCACGGCATGCTGCAGTTTTTCAAGGATGGCGGCGGGGTCCGTGCTTTCTTCTTCAAGTTGAAGCGCCTGCTCTTCAGGCTGTTCCTCCGCCGGCGGCAAATGCTTGTCCAGAAACTCCTTGACCTTGCCTTCGGGCAGGGCGCCGGTAAAGCCGTCCACCGGCTGGCCGTTCATCATCAGGATGCAGGTGGGAATGCTGCGGATGCCGAAGGCGGCACCGAGTTGCTGTTCCTGGTCGGAATCGATCTTCACCAGCTTGAAGCGCCCGGCGTAGGCCTGCTCGACCTTTTCCAGGATAGGCCCGAGCGACTTGCAGGGGCCGCACCAGGGCGCCCAGAAGTCAATCAGCACGGGGGTGGTCATGGAAGCGGCAACGACTTCCGCTTCAAAGTTGGCAAGGGTGACGTCAATCATGATTCGGCAAAAAAAGGGGGATTAAAAGGATGTTTTCAGCCGGCGGGCGGCTTGTCAAATGCTTTGTTGCGCGCACCCGGTCGGAGGCCATCGGCAGCAGGCCAGACGATAGCACGCGTCGGGGCATGGGCCCGAGCCCTTAAAATCATGGGTTCCGGGCACGCAGCCGCCCGCAGACTCTTGGCTTGAAGGTCCACTATGACAACGCACAATCCGGTCCGCCCCCTCGTGGGTGTGGTGATGGGCTCCAGCAGCGACTGGACCACCATGCAGCATGCCGTGCAAATCCTGCAGCAGTTCGGCGTGGCGCACGAGGCCCGCGTGGTGTCGGCCCACCGCATGCCCGATGAGCTGTTTGCCTATGCCGAACAGGCCGCCGGGCGCGGCCTGCAGGCCATCATTGCCGGTGCCGGCGGTGCGGCCCACCTGCCCGGCATGCTGGCCGCCAAAACCGCGGTGCCCATCCTGGGCGTGCCCGTGGCCAGCAACCACCTGCAGGGTGTTGATTCGCTGCACAGCATTGTGCAGATGCCCAAGGGGGTACCGGTGGCGACGTTTGCCATCGGCAATGCCGGTGCGGCCAACGCCGCGCTGTTTGCGGTGGCCATGCTGGCAACGCACGACAAAACCCTCGCCGACAAGCTGCAGGCTTTCCGCGCAGAGCAGACGGCCGCTGCGCGCGCCATGACGCTGCCTCCCGCATGAGCCCGGCACCGATGTTGCCTGTGCTTCCCGGTACGGTGTCGGCCGACGGCCACCCGGCCACGCTCGGCGTCATGGGCGGCGGCCAGCTGGGCCGCATGTTTGTGCATGCCGCCCAGCGGCTGGGCTACTTCACCACCGTACTGGATCCGGACCCGCACAGCCCGGCTGGCTATGTGAGCCACCACTTCATTCAAACCGCCTACGACGATGCCGACGGGCTGGCGCAGCTGGCCGCGCAGTGCGATGCCATCACCACCGAATTTGAGAACGTGCCCGCCCAGGCCCTGACCGCACTGGCCGCGACACGACCGGTGGCGCCGGGTGCCGCCGCCGTGGCGATTGCCCAGGACCGGATCGCCGAAAAAGACCACTTCGTGGCCTGCGCCGGCATCTCGGGCGTGAGCTGCGCCCCATTTGCGGTGATCGACAGTGCGGCCGCGGTCAAGGCGGTGCCCGATGCCCTGTTGCCCGGCATTTTGAAAACCGCCCGCCTGGGCTACGACGGCAAGGGCCAGATGCGCATCAGGACCCGCGAGGAGCTGCTGGCCGCCTGGACGGCGCTCAAACAGGTGCCCTGCGTGCTCGAACAGTTGCTGCCGCTCAAGGCCGAATGCTCGGTGCTGGTGGCGCGAGGCTGGGACGACAGCATCGTCAGCTTCCCGCCGCAGCGCAATGTGCATGTCGACGGCATTCTGGCCGTGACCCATGCTTATGCGTCAAACATGCCTTCGGCCCTTGCCGTACAGGCGCTTGCAGCGACTAAATCCATAGCGGATCATGTGGGTTATGTCGGTATTTTGTGCGTCGAGTTTTTCGTGATTGACGACGGCAGCGAGCACGGCGCGTTGGTGGTCAATGAAATGGCGCCGCGCCCGCACAACAGCGGCCATTACACGCTGGACGCCTGCGATGTCTCGCAATTTGACCTGCAGGTGCATGCGATGGCCGGCCTGCCCCTGCCGCAGCCGCGCCAGCATTCGCCCGCCATCATGCTCAACCTGCTGGGCGACCTGTGGTTCGATGCCCAAGGCAAGGAGCACACACCCGACTGGCAGGCCGTGCTGGCGCTGCCCGGTGCCCATCTGCACCTGTATGGCAAGCTGCACGCGCGTGTGGGCCGCAAGATGGGCCACCTCAACATCACGGGTGCCGATGTCGCGGGCGTGCAGGCCACGGCGCGCAAGGCGGCCGCCATCCYCGGCCTGCCAGGTCTTGAAGACCACTGATGATCCTGCCTGGCTCCGACCCCAAAGCCATTCTTGAAGCCGCGCGCCGCATCCAGGCCGGCGGGCTGGTGGGTTTTCCGACCGAAACGGTGTATGGCCTGGGCGCCGATGCCTCAAGCGATCAGGCGGTGGCCGGCATTTTTGCCGCCAAGGGCCGTCCCGCAAACCATCCGCTGATCGTGCATGTAGCCGATGCGCAGCAGGTGGCCGATTACGCGAGCAGCGTGCCGCCGTTTGCGGCCCGCCTGATACAGGCCTTCTGGCCCGGGCCGCTCACCGTGATATTGCCGCGCCGGGAGGGTGTGGCCGCAGCCGCTGCCGGCGGCCAGGGCTCGATCGGGCTGCGCTGCCCCTCGCATCCGGTGGCGCTGGCTTTTTTGCGGGCGTGCGCCACTGGCGTGGCCGGGCCGAGCGCCAACCGTTTTGGTCGCGTCAGCCCCACCACAGCGCAGCATGTGCAGCAGGAGTTTGGCGACAGCTTGCTGGTGCTCGATGGCGGACCGTGCGAGGTCGGCATCGAGTCAAGCATTGTCGATTGCACGCGCGGCCGCCCGGTGCTGCTGCGCCCCGGGGTGCTCACGCGCGCTCAGCTCGAGGCCGCGTGCGGCGAGCCGGTGCTGGACAAGGACGAGCTGGCGCGGGAAGCGGCCGGCCTGGGGGATGCGCCGCGCGCCTCCGGCACGCTGGAGGCACACTACGCGCCCCATGCCAAGGTGCGCCTGATGGACGCCGGCGCGATACAGACCGCACTGGATTTGCTGGGTGCGGAGGCTGCCCACATCGCGGTCTATGCGCGCAGCATCGTGCGCATCAAGTCCGATCAGGTGCTGTACCGCCGCATGCCGGACGACGCAGCGGCAACCGCGCAACAGTTGTTTGCCGTGCTGCGCGACTTTGACGCCAAGGGCGTGAAACTGATCTGGATTGAACACCTGCCCGCCACGGCAGCGTGGGACGGTGTGCGCGACCGGCTGGCACGCGCTGCCGCTAGCTGAAGGAGCACGGCCCTAATCCTGCGTGGACGCGTCCACCCATTGCAGGTAGTCGGCGGAGCCGGCGGTGATGGGAACCTGCACGATCTCGGGCGTCTCGTAGGCATGGTGCGTGCGAATAAATTGCGCCAGTGCCTCAAACCTGTCCTGGCGCGTCTTGATGGACAGGCTGTATTCGGGCGAGCGGCACAACTCACCTTTCCACACATAGAAACTCTCGATCGGCTGCATCTGGACACAGGCGCCCAGTCGCGCCTCGACGATCTGGCGGGCCAGGGTTTCGGCTTGCGCCAGATCGGCCGTTGCGGTCAGCACGATGCAGTAGGGCGTTGCACCCTGCGTTCCGGTTTGCTTCGCAAGCGCCATGCTGGCCTCCCGAGGTGTGCGGTTGACTGTCCGGCAAACAGATCCGCCGGGTGCCCGAAATTCAGGCAGCGCACCGGCGACCCGCGCCAAATGGCATTGTGACCTGCTTGTGAGCCGGTCATCAACAGGCTTGTCCACACCAGGCTGGAATAACTTCAAGGGTTCCGGCGGTACCTTAGTTTCATGGCGAGGATGGCCAGCGCCAGGGCCAGCGTCACCGCATTGGCAATCACGATGGGCCAGGCGCGCAACAGCAGGCCGTAGGCCAGCCACAGGGCCACCCCGACCGCAAAAACACTGTACATGCCCAGTGAGACGCCCCGGACGTCGCGCGTTCTGAAGGTCAGCCAGGCTTGCGGCAAAAAGCTCAGGGTGGTCAGGCAGGCGGCCAGGGTGCCGACCAGATCGGTTACGTTGATCGACGGGGTCATTTGCTGCCTTCCTTCACCGCCCAGTTCACCAGCGCTTCCAGGGCGGGCCGTGCGGCCGGCGCATTCGGATGGTTGACGATGGCCACCACCACCAGGCGCCGGCCGCTCGGCGTGTGCACATAGCCGGCCAGCGCATTGGCGTCGCGCAGGGAACCGGATTTCAGGTGAGCCCAACCCTGCGACACGCGCGATTTGCTGCGCCTGAGCGTGCCGTCCACGCCGCTGATCGGCAGCGAGGCCATCAGCTCCGGCATGGCGCCCGAGACATAGGCGGTCTGCAGCAGCCGCGCCAGCCCCTGCGGCGTTGCACGCTCCAGCCGCGACAGGCCTGAGCCGTTGTCCAGCACCGGCAGGTCCTGCTCGCCCAGGCGTTCGCGCCACCAGCTGCGCACCACCTCGCGCGAGGCCTCGTTGCTGGCCACATAGTCCTGGCCGCCCGTGCGCGGCTGGCCTTGTACGCCCTGCACGCCCTGTACCAGGCTGAGCGTCAGGAACAGCTGCTGCGCCATCACGTTGTTGCTGTATTTGTTGATGTCGCGAATCACCTCGGCCAGCGTCGGCGACACCACCTCGAAGGCCGGTTTCATGCCCAGGGGCGCGCGGCCCTCGCGGACCCGGCCGCCCAGCCGCCCGCCCATGTCCTGCCACAGGCCCGCCACGGCCCGCTCCGCGTAGCTCGCCGGGTCGACGTAGGCCACGGGCCAGACCTTTTCGCCGCAGCCTGCCGGGTAGCTGCCGCTGAAGGTGATGCGAAATGGGTCGCTGAAGTCGGCCTTCAGCCGTCCCCGGTAGTCGCCGCACTCCAGCAGCGAAGCGCCTGCGCCCTGGCCGGCCGACAGCGGCACGCTGGCCTGCATCTGCACATTGGCCAGGGGCGGCTCAAAGCTCACGCTGGCGATGCCGCTGCCGGGATGGGGCGCAAAGGTCATCACCACCGATTTGTAGTTGATCAGCAGCGCGTCGGGCGCGGCGTTGTAGGGGCGTAGCGGTTCGCCGTCAAAGTCGCCCGGGTTTTGCGCGGTGAGGGCAAACGCGCTGCGGTCCAGCAGGATGTCGCCGGTGATGCTCTTGATGCCCAGGCCCTGCACCCGGCGCAGCAGCAGCCACAGCCGTTCCAGCACCAGCTTGGGGTCGCCCCTGCCCTGAATGATGAGGTTGCCCTGCAGCACACCGTCCGCGACGGTGCCGTCGACATACACCAGTGTATTCCAGGTGAATGACGGGCCCAGCAGCTCCAGGGCGGCGTAAGTGGTCACCAGCTTCATGACCGAGGCCGGGTTCATGGCAGCGCTGGCGCGCCAGCTCAGCAAGGGCGCGGACTGGCCATTCAGGGCCGGTGCGGCGTCTACCACCACGGCGGCCAGGGCGTCGCGTGGCACCTTGGCCTGCGCCAGCAGGGCAGCCACTTCGGGCGGCAGGGCCTGGGCCGTTGTCTGGGCGGCGGCCGGGATGCTTGTCAGGCTGGCCAGCCCGGCCAGCAGGCCGGCAGCCAGGTGCGCCGTCAGGCGGGCGCGGGATGGGTTGAAAAGCATCAGGCGATTATCTGCGTTGGCCCGCGCCGTCACCAACCCCGCAAAACCCCCGCCAAAGCGCCAGGCCGGATAATCAGGGAATGCGTGTTCGTGGCCGGCGGCCTGCCGACCAGGCTGGCAGGTGCCAGGGCCGAACAGGCGCAACGATATTAACTATGATTTTGATAGCTACTTCTGCCCCCAATATTTGGGACTGGGCCTTGCATGATGCCTGAAATCCGGAAATTCCTGGCGTTTGACACCAGCACCGATCGCATGTCGATTGCGCTGACGGATGGCGTGCGCGTCTGGCAGCACAGCGGCGCGGGTGGCGCACAGGCTTCGGCCACGCTGATTCCCGCGATCCTGGCGCTGCTGGCCGACGCGGGCCTGGCGCTGGGCCAGCTGGATGCGATTGCCTTTGGCCGCGGCCCCGGCTCGTTCACCGGCTTGCGCACGGCCTGCGCGGTGGCGCAAGGCCTGGCGTTCGGCGCCAACGGCGGGGCCGGCCTCCCGGTCTTGCCCATCGACACGCTGATGGCCGTGGCCGAAGAGGCCCGGTTCCAGCAGCATCAGGCGGCCGGCAACCCTTCCGGCGCGTCCTCCGTCGTGCGGGTGACGGCGCTGCTCGATGCGCGCATGGATGAAATGTATGTGCAGCGCTATGAATTCCACGGGGATGCCTGCGCGCGGCTGGGTGAGTGCGAGCTGATACGGCCGGAAAACCTGGTGCCGGAGCCGGCCACCGGCTTGTGGGCCGGGAATGTGTTCGGCGTGTATGCCGACCGTCTGCCCGCGGGGCTCGCGTCGCTCACCCGGCTGGAGGCCCTGCCCACCGCCACGGCCATGCTGCGGCTGGCCCCGGCCCTGGCCGCCGCCGGGCATTGCGTGGATGCCGTGCTGGCCCTGCCGCTGTACGTTCGCGATAAAGTAGCGCTTACCACCGACGAGCGGGCCGAGGTCAAGGCCCGGGCGGCGCTCGCGGCCCTGTCGGCCGCCAGCTTGGCCCATCCTGCCTGAAACCCGCTTGTAGTCCTCATGAACGCTGTTTTCAAACCCCTCGAAGCCCAGTTCGAAGCCATGACGCCCGCGTGGCTGGAGGCGGTCGTGCGGGTGGAACAAAGCGCTTACGACCATCCTTGGACCCAGGGCAATTTCACCGATTCGCTCAATGCCGGCTACCAGGCGCAGTTGCTCACGGCTGGCGAACACGTCGTGCTATCTGCCGGGGGCGCGCCGCAAAACGAGTTGCTGGGCTATTTTGTGGCCATGAAGGGTGTGGACGAGGTGCATCTGCTCAACATCACCGTGACCCCTGCTCATCAGCGTCAGGGCTGGGCGCGGGTGATGCTGGACGCGCTGGCCCTCTGGTCGCGGGGGCAGGGTGCCCAGTGGCTGTGGCTGGAAGTGCGCGTGAGCAACGTGCGCGCCCAGGCCGTTTATGAGCGCTATGGTTTTCGCCATGTGGGCACGCGCCGCAACTACTACCCGGCCGCAGCGTCGCGGCGCGAGGACGCCATTGTCATGAGTCTGGCCCTGTGAGTTCCATCGCGAGGACCCTCCGATGAGCCTGAGCCTCGACAAGCGCCAGCGCGCCATGCTGCGCGAAATGGGCGTGCGGGTCTGGCTGCCCCAGGCGCCGGTCCAACCACCTGTGGAGGTCGACGTCGAGCCTGCTATGGCTGCGGTGCTTCCTCGTGCCGAGCTGGCGGGGGCTGCGGGCCATCCCCCTGCCGACAAGCCGAACAGGCCGGCGGTGGTGCGAGACGGTTTCGTGCCTGCGCAAGCGCCCCAAGTTCCCCAAGCCCCGGCATCCCAAACATCCCCGGCACCCCGCGCCGAGGCGCAGCCCGGCAGCGGGCCGGCGGGCTGGCGCCTGGGGGCCCCGCAGGCGCTGTATGCCGAGGGAGCCCAGGCGCAAGGTGCGCGCTGGCTGGTGCTTGCCGAAACGCCGGCCGCGGCCCTGCAGGCCGAGCCCTTCTCCCCCTTCCTCGGCGATGCCGGCAAGCTGCTCGACAACATGCTGCGTGCGGCCCGCCTGAACCAGACCGGCGTCGTGCTGCTGGCGCCGCTGGTCCGGCTCGCGGCTTCCGGCACGGCGGCTACCGGCCTGCAGGCGGCGCTGGCGGATCTGGCGGCCCATGCGCTGCCCGATGTGGTGCTGGTGATGGGCCGCCTGGCGGCGCAGGCGGTGTTGCAGTCCACCGAGCCCCTGGGCAGGCTCCGGGGCCAGGTGCACCGCGTGCAGGGTGCGAACACCATCGTGACCTACGATGCCACCTACCTGCTGCGCAACCCGGCCGACAAGGCCAAGGCCTGGGAAGACCTGTGCCTGGCCATGCGCCTGGCCGGTGGCGCTACAACCTCCCGGCCCAGCTGATTTTCAGCCTGTCTTTGCCGGTTCCGGCGAGCGGTCGGGCATCAGCACCGACGCGATGGCCACCACCATCAGCGCCACGGCGGTCCAGTCCTGCCAGTGCAGCACTTCGCCCAGGCCCAGCGCGCCCGAGAAAACCCCCAGGACGGGAATCATCATCACGCTCAGGCTGGACGCGACCGGCGGCAGGGCCCGCGCCAGCGTGAACCAGGCGGCATGGGCAAAACCGAAAATCAGCACGGCGTTGTAGGCAATCGCGGCCCAGGTCTGCGGCGACGGCGCCCGCCACTGGGCCTGCTCGAACGCCAGGCCCAAGGCCGTCATCACCACGGCCGTCATCACGGTCATCCAGAAAGAAAGGGTCAGGGTCGCGGCAGCGATCGTCGTGTTGCGCAGCCGCTGCGTGCCGAAGGCCCACACCGCGGCGGCCACCAGCGCGCACAACACCCCCAGCGGCCGGCCCGACAGGAGGGTCAGTTCGGTCCAGAGCAGCAGGGCCACGCCGAGGGCGGCCGCCGCCACACCCAGCCAGTGGCGCGGCTTCAGGCGTGTGCCAAAAAAACAGGCGCCGAGCAGCGCTGAAAAAATCGGCATGGTGTAGCCCAGGATTGCGGCGCGTCCGCTGCTCAGGTTTTTCACCGCCAGGATGATCAGCGCATGCCAGACAAACATGTTGGCAAATGCCAGCCAGAACAGTTCGCGGTAGTTGCCTTTCGGCACATGAAAAGGGACTCTCAGGAGCACCATGGCCAGGCCCAACACCGGAATGCCGAGCCAGATCGACATGGCGCGGAAGGTCAGCGGTGGAAAGCCAGTCACGCCCGCTTTCATCACGGGCCAGTTCAGGCCCCAGGCCAGCGTCAGGAGGACAAGGAGCAGAAGCTGCTGGCGATTGAGTTGCATGCGCATGCGCCGGTGTACTGGAGGGCCGGCGCTGATGAACGTCGGATGGGTGGGTGTGGATTGTCCCGGTTTTTCCAGTCCAGCAGGGGCCGCGGGACTGGCTTTGCCAGACCGCAGGCGCAGCGGCCCCCTCGGGGGGCAGGGAGCTACACTTCTTACAATAAGCCCATGGTGCGACTCGAAGTCGCTTCATTCGATCCTTGTGATCGTCTTTATCAGTGGATGGTTGCCCTCTCAGGAGGCTCCATCCTGCCCCCCTCAAAAGGGGTTAACTTTGTAGCAGCCAAATGGCTCTATTTGGCTGCTCCAGCCCGCTCCCTCAGGGCGCGGGAATGGTGAATTGCGTTCCCAAGGGACGCAATTCGTTGTCAATCAGAGACATGTTTCCGCAAGGAAAGGCCTTGTTACTTCTTGCTGCAAATTAATTTGCAGCAGGTTGTACTGGTAGGGGAGCGTAACCGCTCTCTGTGTCTTGTTTTCCACCAAAACCACCCCTGGAACGGGGTGACCTTCACCACACGTGCGTCCTGAGTAATCGGGGGGTGCGGAGCTGTGGTTAAACGTCCCGTGCCCCGGCACACAGGTCATGCGCGAGCTTGGCCGACTCACAGAACAAGACTGTGCGGAGACGCGAAGGTACAGGGTATGGGAAATGTAATGTGAACTCTCGTTTGAACCGTCGTGACTATTGAGCAGCTTACGCTTGTCTCTCCCGCAAAGGAGGAGCTGCGGCCAAAAGGCACGGAGTCAGGATGCGCATGTCATGGACTTCGCATCGTTCCCAAAACGACTTCCGGCGGATAGAGAGTCCCTAACCCCGTCGGTCTGGTAGCCACCAGACTGGGCACAGAGGGAAACGAGGTAAGCCCCACTCACCGCCAGCCCCGCAAGAGGCCGGCAACCCGCGAGCAATCAAAGGCCATGGTGGAGGGGGTAGAGGAAGAGGCAAAAAGCAAATGCCTGTCTGTAATGGGCAGGATAGGGCTCATGGCCTGCGGCGAAAGCCGGCAGACTTGCCTCAGGTGCGACAGCGTAAAGCCGCCGCGACTTATCAACGACCCAGAGGGCATCTGACTCTCTGGGTCAGTGCCGTCTTCAATGGGTCAAACCAAACTGGAGAAGGTATGGAACACATCGGCAACGATGCTGCGTCTCCAGACGGACCAAGTGAATGGCATTCGATTGATTGGAAGCTAGTGGACTGTAACGATTGAATCGGGAGTAATGCGGCGTGACAAATCACAGTACTTCCATTTCACGGGTTTGGGTTGTTCGTTGTACTGACGGATGTAGCGCATGAGCTTTCTCTTGAGATCAGGCAAGGACGTGAACACGCCACGGGAGATGACATCGCGCTCGATCTTGGCAAACCACAACTCCACCTGGTTGAGCCAGGACGAATAGGTCGGGGTGAAGTGCATATGAACGCTGCTGTGAGTAGCCAGGAACTCGTCAACATGCTTGGTCTTGTGGGCCGAGAGGTTGTCGGCGATGACGTGGATCTCTTTGCCCTTGGGCTGATTGGCCACGATGTCGGTGAGAAACGCCACGAACTCGGCCGAGGTATGGCGAGTAGCCGTCTTGCCCAGCACCTCGCCGGTCTTGGTGTTGAAGGCCGCGTACAGCGAGAGCGTGCCGTGCCGGAAGTACTCAAAGCCGTGTCGCTCGGCGCGCCCCGGTGACAGCGGCAGCACCGGGTCCAGGCGATCCAGCGCCTGAATCGCGGTCTTCTCATCGACACTGAACACCACGGCGTTCTGAGGTGGGTTCAGGTACAGCCCGATGACATCAGCCGCCTTGCTCTCGAAGTCCGGATCGTTGGAGGTGAGATAGCCTTCGAGCAGATGCGGCTTGATGCCGTGCTTGGCCCAGATTCGGGCCACCGTCATGTGCGAGATATCGCCGCCCAGTTCGGCCGCCAGTTTGCGCGAAGACCAGTGCGTGGAGCCGTCAGCAGGCTTGTGTTTGGTGGTGCGCGCCAGCACCCGCGCTTCCATGCGATCGGTCACCTTGTAGCGCTCGCGCCCGGCATGACGAGCGAACAGGCCGGCCAGGCGATCACTTTCAAAGCGTTTGCTCCAGCGATCGATGTAGCTGTCGCTGCAATCCAGCTTGGTGCGAATCTCCGCCCAAGTGAGCCCATCGGCCAGCAGCAGGATCAATCGGGCGTGGCGCGCCGAATCGGCTCGGGCGTTCCTCGCTGCAGCTTGCTGTTGAAGTTCCATGCGTTCGCTTTTGGTCAGTTTCATCGCAACCTCCATGGCTACAATGATACTTCCGTTTTAAACGTTACAGTCCACTAGTCATGGAGTTCGTCGGGAAGGCGCAGATGCGCATAGCGCAGGTGGAACAGGAAAAGGACTATCGCAGGGTCGCAAGACTGACGAGAAGCCTGGTCCGATCCTGGCAAGCCAAGGCATTGGCCGTCAGGAGAGTAACGGAGAACCAAGGGAAGCGAACGAGTGGCGTCGATTGCGTACTTTGGGACACGCCAACAAAGAAGTGGAATGCGATTGGTTGTCTGAACCCTAAAGGGTATCGGGCTCGCCCCCTAAGGCGGGCCTATATCCCGAAGGCCGACGGAAAGCAACGCCCTCTGGGCATGCCGACTATGAAGGACCGAGCGATGCAAGCACTTTATCTGCTTGCACTGGAACCGACTGTGGAATGTGCGTCTGACCCGAACTCATATGGGTTCCGGAAGGGCAGATCAGCCCATGATGCGCGGTCTCAGTTGTTTGTATCCTTATCCAAAAAGGCTTCGGCCCAATGGGTATTGGATGCGGACATCGCGGGGTTCTTTGACAACATCAACCATGAGTGGTTGCTGAACCACGTCCACATGGACAAGGTGATGCTGCGCAAGTGGTTGAAATCTGGAGTCGTTGACGCGGGTCAGCTCCAGCGCACGGATGACGGTACGCCGCAGGGCGGCGTCATCTCGCCGGCATTAGCGAATATCACCCTGAATGGTCTGGAAACGGGGCTCATGCAATTCCTCCGGGAAAAGCTGGGCGTCAATCAGGCAGGAAAGGTGAAGGTGAACTTGGTAAGGTACGCAGATGACTTC
>NZ_JBFUJT010000019.1:0-101815 GCF_056401235.1 Polaromonas sp. P4_F9
CAAGCGGCGCGACCCGACCAGGAAGGCGCGGCGCTGGGTGGTCGAGGTCTGCCACAGCTGGTTCAACCGCTTTCGCAAGCTGCTCGTGCGATACGAGAAGCTCGAACGCAGCTTCGTCGCGCTGAACCACATAGCCGCTGCCATCATCGCGTTCCGCAAAGTGACGCTCAAGGTAAACATAATTTACGGATAGGTTCTAAGTCAATTAGGTCTATTAGGTCAACTAGGTCAACCAGGCCTCTGGCCCAACAAACACGGGCGAAAGAAGCTACGGGTTTTATAGCGCTCGGGTAGCGGTTACTGACGTTGGCGTGTAACCGCCACCCAGTGCGCGCATCAGCGCCACCTGCGTGTCCAGCGCGCGGGCGGCCAGGTCAACCGCCAGGCGGCGCTGGGTCAGCACACTGGTTTCGGCCGTCAGCACATTGAGGTAGTTGCCCAGGCCAGCCTGGTAACGCTGCACGGCAATTTCGTAAGCGCCCTCTGCGGCTTCCTGCGCGGAACGCTGCTCGGCCTGCTGACGGCCAATGGCCTGCGATGAGGCCACCTGGTCAGCCACGTCACGCACCGCATCAATCACGGCGGCGTTGTAGCTTTCGACGGCGGCATCAAGGTCGGCGGTCTTGCCGCGCAGGTTGGCGCGCAGCCGGCCCGCATCAAAAATCGGCAGGCGCAGCGCCGGGCCTACGCCCCACTGCTGGCTGCCGGCGTCGAGCAGACGGCCCAGGCCGATGCTGGAAAAACCGGCAAAAGCGACCAGGTTGATATTGGGATAGAACTGTGTCTTCGCATTCACCACATCTTTGGACGCGGCTTCGACACGCCAGCGCGCGGCGGCAATGTCGGCCCGGCGGCCTAGCAGGTCTGCCGGAATGGTCGGCGCCAATGCTACAGTTTTAATAGCTGCCAGTGCGGTTGGATTCTGGGCCAGGGCGCTGCCGGTTTGCCCAACCAGGGCCGCCAGCGCGTTGCGCGTCAGGGCGATCTGCTCCTGCACCGTCTCCAGTTGCAGGCGCGCCTCCGGCAGGCCGCCCTCGCTCTGGCGCAGCTCGAGCCGTGTGTCGAGCCCGGCAGCGACGCGGTCCTGCACCAGCTTGAGGGTTTCTTCCCGCTGCGCCAGCGTGCGGCGCGCAACAAAGGCCTGCTCGTGGAGGCGAGCCAGCTGAAAGTAGCTGCGGGCTACATTGCTGGCAAGCAGCACGCGCGCGGCCTGTGCGTCGGCCTCGGCCGCCTGGGCGCTGCCCAGAGCGGCATCCAGTGCGGCGCGGTTTTTTCCAAAGAAATCAAGTTCCCAGCTGGCGTTGAGCTGGGCCGTGCCGCTGTCGCGAATGGCGCCTGCCAGCGGTGGGGGCACCGCGCCGTTGGCGGTGTAGCGCTGGCGTGTCAGGTCGATCTGGCCATTGAGCTGCGGCAAGGTGGCGGCATCCGCCACTTCCATCACGGCCCGGGCCCGTGCCAGGCGGGCCTGTGCAAGCTTCAGGCTGGGGCTGCTTTGCAGCGCCTGGGCAATCAGGCCATTGAGCTGTTCGTCGCCAAAGTCGCGCCACCACTCGGCGGCAACGCCTGCCTGCCCTGCTGCCGCATCGGCGTTCAGGCCCAGCGAAGGCGCATCGCGCAGGCTGGACTGCGGCGCGATGCCGGACATGTCGGCGCAGCCGGTGAGGCCCGTGGCCATCAGGCTCGCGGCCACCAGGCCGGCCGCCGTCACCAGGGCCATACGCACGGACGCATGCCAGAGCGGCAAACGCTTTGACCTGCCCTCGGGCGCAGTCACCGGGCCGGTTATTGAAGGTGAAGGGGCGTTTGTTTCACTTCTCATTTTTTTCCACCGAGGCTTGAATGGTTTGCGCGTTGTCAAGAATGCGGCGCAAATAGCTTTTGAGGGTTTGCCATTCCTCGACCGAGAAGCCGGCAAGATGGGCGTTCTGGACGCGGCTGAGGATGGCGGGGATTTCCTGGGCAGCGGTGCGGCCCGCGTCTGTCAACTCCAGATTGACCACCCGCCGGTCGTCCGAGGAGCGAACCCGGCGGCACAGCTGCTTGGCCTCCAGCCGGTCTAGCAGGCGCGTCATGGAGCCGGCATCCAGCTCGCACGTGCGCGCCAGTTCGGCCACCGTCGAAGCCCGGCCCATGTAGAGCTTGAGCAGCGGCACCCACTGTGCGTTGGTCAGGCCCTTGGGCTCGAGTTCGCGCTCCACGCCCTGGGCAATCAAGGCAATGATGCGGCGCATCAGGTAACCGATGCTGTCGTCCGGCTTGTAGCCTTCGGCACGATAAAACTCCACCAGCGGGCACGAAAGCGCGTCGACGAATGGGTTTGAGTTGTCGGTTGATTTGCTTTTTGAAGCCATGGACAAATAATACATGCCTAAGCAAATATTGTCAAGGCTGTGTTTGCGATGGCATCTTTAACGGCTAGACTTGCAGGATGGCTACCTCCTCCTCATTGATGACCCGTTCCGCAGCAACCAAGGGCTCGCCCCGCTCCCTCTCGGGCCTCGTGCCCTTTCTGCGCCCCTACCGCGGCCGAATTGCGCTGGCGCTGTTTTTTCTCGTCATGGCGGCCGTGGCCACGCTGGTCTTTCCGCTGGCGCTGCGCAGCCTCATCGATGGCGGCCTGAACGTGGCGGACAAGGGCTCCCAACTGATGGCGCTGCGCACCCACTTTTTCGAGTTGTTTGCCGTTGCCGCCGCGCTGGGGCTTTTTTCCGCGGGCCGCTTTTACATGGTCAGCTGGCTCGGCGAACGGGTCACGGCCGACCTGCGCAATGCGGTGTACTCGCATGTGGTGCGGCAAAGCCCCGAGTTCTTTGAAACCACGCAAACCGGCGAGGTGCTGTCGCGCCTGACCGGCGACACGACGCTGGTGCAGACCGTGGTGGGCTCGTCGCTGAGCATGGGTTTGCGCAACGCCGTGATGGGCGTCGGCGCGCTGGGCATGCTGGTCTACACCAACCCCTACCTGATGGTTCAGGTGCTCGGCGTCCTGCTGCTGATCGTGGCGCCCTCGGTGTGGTTCGGGCGGCGCGTGCGCAAGCTCTCGCGCGCCAGCCAGGACCGGGTGGCCGACTCCAGCGCCATCGCTGCGGAGGTGCTGAACGCCATTCCCGTGGTGCAGAGCTATACCGCCGAGGCACGGGAGGCCGCGCGTTTCGACCTGTCCACCACCAATGCCTTCAACACCGCCATACGGCGCACCAGGGCACGTTCGGTGCTTGTGGCGTTCATCATCATTGCCACGTCGGCAGCCCTGCTCTGGGGCCTGTACCAGGGCACCCAGGCGGTGATGCGCGGCGACATCAGCGCCGGCCATCTGGGCCAGACCGTGGTCTATGTGATCATCTTGGCCAGCGCCTCGGCAGTGCTGGGCGAGGTCTATGGGGACCTGCTGCGCGCGGCCGGTGCGACCGAGCGCCTGATGGAGCTGCTGGCATCACGCTCGCCCGTCGTTTCGCCGTCGAAACCGGCCGCGCCGCCCGAGATTCGCTCTGGTAGCGCCATTAAATTTGAAGCCGTGACGTTTCATTACCCCTCACGCCCGGCGCAGGCGGCCTTGAGTGAGCTCACCCTAAGCGTGGCGCCCGGCCAGACCGTAGCCATTGTGGGGCCCAGCGGCGCCGGCAAAAGTACCGTGTTCCAGCTGCTGCTGCGCTTTTATGACCCGGCCTCGGGCCGCATTGAACTGGACGGCGTTGCAACGTCCGACATGGCACTGCAGGACCTGCGCCAGCGCATCGGCATCGTGCCGCAGGACGCGGTGATTTTTTCCACCAGCGCACTGGAGAACATCCGCTACGGCAAGCCCGGCGCCAGCGATGAGGAAACCAGGGCGGCGGCGCGCGCGGCCTTTGCGCATGAATTCATCAGCGCGCTGCCGGAAGGCTACGACACTTTTTTGGGCGAGCGCGGCGTGCGCCTGTCGGGCGGGCAGCGCCAACGCATCGCGATTGCGCGGGCCATGCTGAAGAATTCGCCGCTGCTGCTGCTGGATGAAGCCACCAGCGCACTGGATGCGGAAAGCGAGCGCATGGTGCAGGCCGCGCTGGAGTCTGCCATGAAGGGGCGTACGACGCTGGTGATTGCCCACCGCCTGGCCACGGTGCAGCAGGCCGACCGCATCGTCGTGCTCGACCACGGCCGGCTGGTCGAGCAAGGAACGCATGCCGAACTGGTGAACCGTGGCGGCGTGTATGCACGGCTGGCGGCGCTGCAGTTCAACGTTTGAACAGGGCTCGCTCGCCTCGCCTCGCCTCGCCTCGCCTCGCCTCTCGGCCCGGACCGGACCGGTCCGGTCCGGGCCGGGCTGGGCTGGGCTGGGCTGGGCTGGGGCTGGGGCTGGGGCTGGGGCTGGGGCTGGGCTGGGGCTGGACAGGCCCGGGAATCGGAAAATCTTAACTATGCATTTTTTGCATGGCAAAGACCGAACAATGCCTTGGACAGTTTGATTCGCGGCTTCTAAGCTTGGCGACCTGACTGTTCCACAAGGAGATTTCGCATGTCACAAGCATCCACCCCCAGCGCAAGCGCCGCACCAGGCACCCATTCGCTTCCTTCTTACCTGCAGGCCGACAAACTCGGGCCCTGGGGCAACTACCTGCAGCAGGTGGATCGCGTGATACCGCACCTGGGCAGCCTGGGTCGGTGGGCAGAAACGCTCAAGCGGCCCAAGCGCATCCTGGTTGTCGATGTGCCCATCAACATGGACGACGGCACCATTGCGCACTTTGAGGGCTACCGGGTGCAGCACAACGTGTCGCGTGGTCCCGGCAAGGGCGGCGTGCGCTTCCACCAGGATGTGACACTGTCGGAAGTGATGGCGCTGTCGGCCTGGATGTCCATCAAGAACGCGGCGGTAAACGTGCCTTTCGGCGGCGCCAAGGGCGGCATACGCGTCGATCCAAAAACCGTCTCGCTGGGCGAGCTGGAGCGCATCACACGGCGCTACACCAGCGAGATCGGCATCATCATCGGCCCCACCAAGGACATTCCGGCACCCGATGTGAATACCAACGAGCAGGTCATGGCGTGGATGATGGACACCTACTCGATGAACACGGGCTCCACGTCAACCGGGGTGGTCACCGGCAAGCCGGTCGATCTGGGGGGCTCACTGGGGCGCCGCGATGCCACTGGCCGCGGCGTGTTCACGGTGGGAATGGAAGCGGCCAAGCACATCGACCTGGACGTCAGCAAATCGCGGGTCGCGGTGCAGGGCTTCGGCAACGTGGGCGGCGTCGCCGGCAGGCTGTTCCATGAAACGGGGGCGCGTGTCGTGGCCGTCCAGGATCATGGCGGCACGATTTACCGCGAAGCCGGTCTGGACGTGCCAGCCCTGATCAGGCATGTGGCCGAGACCGGCAGCGTGGGAGGCTTCCCGAACGCGGAAGTGATTGCCAATGATCTGTTCTGGGAAGTCGACTGCGACATCATGATTCCGGCTGCGCTGGAAGAGCAGATCACGGCCGCCAACGCCGGCCGCATCAAGGCACGCATGATCATCGAAGGCGCCAACGGCCCGACCACGCCCGAGGCCGACGACATCCTTCAGGAACGCAATGTGCTGGTGCTGCCTGACGTGATTGCCAACGCCGGTGGCGTGACCGTCAGTTATTTTGAATGGGTGCAGGACTTTTCCAGCTTTTTCTGGGACGAGGGCGAGATCAACGCACGCCTGGTCCGCATCATGAAAGAGGCTTTCGCGGGTGTCTGGCAAGTCGCGCAGGACCACAAGGTAACGCTGCGTACCGCGACGTTTATCGTGGCCTGCAAACGCATCCTGCATACCCGCCAGCTGCGCGGCCTGTACCCCTGAGTCRCTGAGTCAAGAGGAGCCCATCGCGCCAAAGAGCTGAGTGCAATGAACGACTTTGGCGGCTCGACACTTCAAGCAAGGGCCGCGGAACCGGCTTTGCCGGGCCGCAGGCGCAGCGGCCCCCTCGGGGGCAGTGAGCAACCGTGGGCGACTCCATCTTCACCAGCAGGGGCCGCGGGACTGGCTTTGCCAGACCGCAGGCGCAGCGGCCCCCTCGGGGGCAGGGAGCTACACGAAGTGAGCGACCGTGGGGGCCAATTTCACTGCAGGGTTTCCTTGACGGCCAGAGGTAGCGGCAGGGGCATGACATCAATGCCCTCTTCCACCAGCTCCACCGCTTCGCGGGCGCTGGCCTGGCCGCGAATGCTGCGCGCCTCGGCCTCGCCGTAGTGCATGCGCCGTGCTTCGTCGGCAAAGCGTTCACCAACGTCCTCGGTATGGGCCACGACATGGCGCAGCGCCTTGAGGAAGGCGGCCTGTTCGGCAGGGCTTGCACCGGCCACCACACTGGTCAGCGCATCCGCGCGAGATGCCGCAGAGCCTTCCCGGACGCGCGGAGCAGGCGCGGTGGATTGTGCATCCTGCGTCCCCTGGCCCACTGCGGCCGGGGCCGGGTGCCCGCCGAGATTGAGCCGTGGTGCGCTGGGCAGCTTGTGAATGCCCTTGTCGGCACACATCGGGCATTCAACCAATCCGCGTGCCAGTTGCGTCTGAAAATCGTCCTCAGACGCAAACCAGCCTTCAAAGGAATGCTGGTGCGCACACTGGAGATTCAGGACTTTCATGAACGGATTATCGCAAGGTCGCTACGGCGCGGTGGTTTGCCAGTCCAATGCCCATAGCCCCGACAGCACGTTTTGCAACCACAAGGCGCCGGTGAGGGTCTTTGCATCGGTCACCCGCCCATTGCCGCACCAGGCCACCAGTTCGGCCGGCGTCGCGGTGAACACTTCGAGGAATTCGCCGCTGTCCAGTTGCCGGCTACCCAGCGTGAGGTCGCGGGCAAACCAGATGTCAATGAATTCGGTAGAGTAGGAAATCACCGGGTGCAGCACGCCGGCTCGTGCCCACTGCCGCGCGGTATAGCCGGTCTCCTCTAGCAGCTCACGCTGCGCACACGCCAGCGATGCCTCGCCGGCATCCAGCTTGCCGGCAGGAAACTCAATCATGACAGAGCCCATCGGATAACGGTATTGGCGCTCCAGCACCAGCCGACCATCATCGAGTTGCGCCACGATCATCACAGCGCCAGGGTGGATAACGTACTCGCGCTCAGTGTGGGTGCCATCAGGCAGTCGGACGGTATCGCGGCGGACATGAAGAAAATTCCCCTTGAGGATGTCTTCGGAGCCGACGGGCGTCTCGGTCAGATGGCTGAATTCGCTCAATTTACTCACTTCGCTCAATTTGCTGGAGTCCATGCTGCTTTCCTTGCCTGCGACAGCAGGCTCATGAGCGATTCATGAGCGATGCTTGAACAGGTAACGCCAGGTGAAACCGGGAAATGCAAAGGTGATGAAGAGTGTGCCCGTGATGGCATAAAACTCCCAGCCCTGCGGCGCGATTTGACCGGCGCGCTGCTCCAGAAAAAGACCCACGCCGCCTGTGATCAGGTACCAGACCAGCAGTTCCAGCAATCGCACCGCCAAATTTTTGGGCGTCTTGAGTGCAAACACCCCGAAAAGGCGGTTGCTGACGAAGGGCAGATTGGCCAACAGCAAAGCCAGCAACACAACCACCCAGACTGAAACGGTCTGGCTCATGAGGGAAGGCCTAGTTTCCCAGCGACTTGACGATGCTGCTGACAGACTGTGCGCACAAGGTCATCAGGCCACCGGGGACAATGCCCAGGATCAGAATGAGCGCGCCGTTGATCGCCAGCACGGCCTTGGCGTCTGCCGGCGCCGAGATCGGCTGGGCATTGTGGCTCTCGGGCGCATCAAAGTACATCACCTTGACCACACGCAGGTAGTAGAACGCGCCGATCAGCGACATCATCACCGCAAAAATGGCCAACAGCAGATAGCTGGTCAGCTGCGATGAAATCAGCGCCTGAAGCACCGCCAGCTTGGCATAAAAACCGACCAGCGGTGGCAGGCCGGCCAGCGAGAACATGGCAATTGCCATGACCCCGGCATACAGCGGACTGCGCTGGTTGAGGCCGGCGAGGTCGGTGATTTCTTCAGACTCATGCCCGGCACGGGCCAGCAACAGGATGATGCCGAAAGCGCCCAGCGTGGTGAGCACATAGGTCACCGCATAGAACATTGCCGCACTGTAGGCCGTTTCGGTATTCATCTGGTTGCCGTTGACCACGCCGGACAGCAGGCCGAGCAGAAGGAACCCCATCTGCGAAATCGTTGAGAACGCCAGCATGCGCTTGAGGTTGGATTGCGCCACGGCAGCCAGGTTGCCGATCAGCAGCGAGCCGATGGCCAGCAACGCCAACATCTGCTGCCAGTCAATCGCCAGAGGCAACAGGCCTTCCACCAGAAGGCGGATGCAGATTGCAAAGGCCGCCAGCTGCGGCGCACCGCCAATCAGCAGGGTGACAGCAGTCGGCGCGCCGTGGTAGACGTCGGGCAACCACATATGGAATGGCACGGCGCCGAGTTTGAACGCCAGGCCAGCCACGATGAATACCAGGCCAAACACCAGCACCTGGTGTTTCACCTGCCGGCTGGCGATGGCATTGAAGACCTCATTGAGGTCCAGCGAGCCGGTCGCGCCATACAGCATCGACAGGCCGTACAGCAGAAAGCCGGAAGCCAGTGCACCCAGCACAAAGTACTTCATGGCARCTTCCGTGGCGGTGGCATTGTCACGGCGCAAGGCGACCAGGGCGTAACTGGACAGCGTCATCAGCTCCAGGCCCATGTAGATCACGAGGAAGTTATGGCCCGAGATCATCACGAACATGCCCAGCAAGGCAAACAGGCCCAGCGTGAACAACTCGCCACCGCGCAACATGTCGCGATCGGCGGCATAAGGCCGGCTATAGACCAGTGTGACCATCAGGCTGATGCTGGCAAAACACTTGAGCCAGCCGCCCATCGGGTCGCTGACCACCATGTTGCCAAAGCCGTAAAAAGTCTGACCGCCCAGCGCATAGAAAGCTTCCATGGCAGCGACCACGGCCAGGGTCAGCAAGGTCAGTACATAGGTACCGGTGCGGCGCGGGGTTTTCACCCCGAGATCCAGCAGCGCGATCACGCAGGCCATGACCACGAGGACGATTTCAGGATAAACCGTGATCCAGGAGAGTTTGTCAATCATCTGAATTCTTTGCCTAGTTCAGTTTCGATACGGCCACATGCTTGAGCAGGTCCGCCACCGAGGTATCCATCACATCGGTAAACGGTTTGGGATAAATACCCATGTACAGCACGGCGATCGCCAGCAAGGCAAGCGTCAAAAATTCACGGCTGTTGATATCGGTCAGGGCCTTGACGTCATCGTTGGCGACCGGCCCGAGGTAGACACGCTTGAACATCCACAGCGTGTAGGCGGCACCAAAAATCAGTGCCGTCGCGGCGGCGGCGCCCATCCAGAAGTTGGATTTGACAGCGCCCAGAATAACCATCCATTCGCCGACAAAACCGGCCGTGCCCGGCAAGCCGCAGTTGGCCATGGCAAACAGCAAGGAAAACGCTGCAAACTTGGGCATGGTGTTGACCACGCCGCCGTAGCTGGCGATCTCGCGCGAGTGAACGCGGTCGTACAGCACGCCGATGCACAGGAACATGGCGCCCGACACAAAACCGTGGGAGATCATCTGCACGATACCGCCTGAAACACCCAGGTCACTGAAGATGAAGAAGCCCAGGGTGACAAAACCCATATGCGCCACCGACGAATAGGCCACCAGTTTTTTCATGTCTTGCTGCACCAGGGCTACCAGCCCGACATAAATGACGGCAATCAGCGACAAGCCAATCATCAGCCAGGCCCATTCGTGGGTGGCGTCCGGTGCGATCGGCATTGAAAAACGCAGGAAACCATATGCGCCCAGCTTGAGCATGATGGCAGCCAGCACGGCCGAGCCGCCTGTGGGGGCCTCGACGTGCACGTCGGGCAACCAGGTGTGGACGGGCCACATCGGCACCTTCACCGCGAACGCAGCAAAAAGGGCGAAGAACAGCAGGGTCTGCACCGTACCGCCCAGCGGCAGCTTGTGCCACGTGAGAATGTCAAAACTGCCGCCCGACTTGTTGTACAGAAAAATCAGCGCGACCAGCAACAACAGCGAGCCAATCAACGTGTACAGGAAAAACTTGAAAGCGGCATAGATCTTGTTCGGGCCACCCCAAATACCGATGATCAGGTACATCGGAATAAGCGTAGCTTCGAAGAACACGTAAAACAACAGGCCGTCCAGCGCGGTAAACACGCCAATCATGAGCCCGCTGAGAATCAGGAAGGCCGCCATGTACTGATTCACACGCGTCGTAATCACTTCCCAGCCGGCAATGACGACCACCACATTGATGAAAGCGGTCAGCAGCACAAACCACAGCGAGATGCCGTCCACGCCGAGGTGGTAATTGACATTGAAGCGCTGTATCCAGGGGCCTTTTTCGACGAACTGCATGGCCGAAGTACCCAGCTGAAAGCCGTCATACAGGGGCAAGGTCACCAGAAAACTGACCACGGCACCGATCAGCGCGATCCAGCGCACACTGCGTGCCTGCTCGTCACGACCCAGCGCCAGCAACACGACACCGAAAATAATCGGCATCCAGATGGCAAGGCTCAACAAACCCATTCTTGTTCTTCCTTGATGTTTTATTTATTGAGCCAGACGAAATACGTCATCAACACAAAGATGCCGACGATCATGCCGAAGGCGTAGTGGTAGATATAGCCCGATTGCAAACGGCGCACAACACCCGATACCCAGCCCACCAGCTTCCACGAGCCGTTGACCAGTGCGCCATCGATCAGCGCCTCGTCGCCGCCCTTCCACAGACCCGTACCCATCGCACGCGTTGCGCGGGCCAGCACGTTCTCGTTGAACCAGTCGAAATAGTATTTGTTCTCAAGCAGCGTGTAGAGAGGTTGCACCATACGCTTGATGCGCGCGGGCAGCGCGGGGTTGACCAGGTACATGTAATACGCCAGCACCACACCCGACAGCGCCAGCCAGAACGGTGCCGTCATCAGGCCGTGCAACGCCATTTGCGCCGGACCGTGGAAGGCCTTAGCCAGCTCTTCCATTGCGGGGTGCTTCTCGGCATTGAAGAAAATTGCGTCCTTGAAGAACTCGCCAAACAGCATGGGCTGGATCGTCATGAAGCCGATGACCACCGACGGAATGGCCAGCAGAATCAGCGGCACGGTGACCACCCATGGCGATTCGTGCGGTGGCTGATGTTCTTCGCGATGGTGGTGCGGATCCGGCTCCTCGCTGGCGTCATGGTGGTGTCCATCGGGGTTTTGGTCAAACCGCTCCTTGCCGTGGAACACCAGGAAGTACATGCGGAAGGAATAGAACGCTGTCACGAACACGCCGGCCAGCACCGCGAAATGTGCAAAACCAGCGCCCGCCAGGTGGCTTTCATGCACGGCCTCAATGATGCTGTCCTTGGAATAAAAACCGGCGAACAGCGGTGTGCCGATCAGCGCAAGCGATCCGAGCAGCGAGGTAATCCAGGTGATGGGCATGTACTTGCGAACGCCGCCCATCCAGCGGATGTCCTGGTTGTGGTGCAGGCCGATGATCACCGAGCCGGCTGCCAGAAACAGCAGGGCCTTGAAGAAAGCGTGCGTCATCAGATGGAACACGGCCACGGAGTAGGCGGAAGCACCCAGCGCCACCGTCATGTAACCCAGCTGCGACAGGGTGGAATAAGCCACCACGCGCTTGATGTCGTTCTGGATGATGCCGAGAAAGCCCATGAACAGTGCCGTGATCGCTCCGATCACCATGATGAAGCTGAGTGCGGTATCACTGAGCTCAAACAGCGGTGACATGCGCGCCACCATGAAGATACCGGCCGTCACCATGGTGGCCGCATGAATCAGCGCGGAAATCGGGGTCGGGCCTTCCATGGAATCGGGAAGCCACACATGCAGCGGGAACTGGGCCGACTTGCCCATGGCGCCGATGAAGAGGCAAATGCAGATCACGGTAATCAGCATCCAGCCGGTTCCCGGGAACACCAGTCGGGACAGCTCATCCGCCTTGGCAAACGCTTCGGCATAGTTGAGCGTACCGGCGTAGGCTGCTATGAGGCCAATACCCAGAATGAAGCCGAAGTCCCCCACACGGTTGACGATGAAGGCCTTCATGTTGGCAAAAATGGCGCTCGGCTTGTTGAACCAGAAGCCGATCAGCAGGTAGGAAACCAGGCCCACCGCTTCCCAGCCGAAGAACAGCTGCAGCATGTTGTTGCTCATCACCAGCATCAGCATGGAGAAAGTGAAGAGCGAAATATAGGCAAAGAAGCGGTTGTAGCCGTCGTCCTCTTCCATGTAGCCAATCGTGTAGATGTGCACCATGAGCGAGACAAAAGTCACCACGCACATCATCATGGCCGTCAGACCATCGACCAGGAAGCCGATTTCCATCTTCAGGCCGCCCACCACCATCCAGGTGTAGAGCGTTTCATTGAAGCGAGCCCCCCCAAGCGCCACGCTTTTGAGCGTCATGGCCGAGATGACGAAAGCCACCAGCACACCCAGAATGGTGAAGGTGTGGGACAGGCGGCGGCCTATCCAGTTGCCACCAAAGGAGGTGCCCAGAATACCGGCCAGCAAGGCGCCGGCCAGCGGTGCCAGCGGAACGGCCAGCAATGTTGATGCAGAAAGGGTTGCGCTCATTGTTTAACCGCCCGTAGGCCTGCCCTAATTAATAAAAGTGCGCCCCGAACGTCGTTCAAGGGGCAGCGCGCCGAAGGCTCGAAGTGAAAAGCGTGGGGGCTCATTGTTTAACCCTGGAGCGTGTTGAGTTCGTCGACGTTGATGCTGGACTTGTTGCGGAACAGCAGCACCAGGATGGCCAAGCCGATGGCGGATTCGGCGGCGGCGACGGTCAGGATGAAAAACACAAACACCTGCCCGGCCATATCGTTCAGGTAGTAGGAAAACGCCACAAAATTCATGTTGACCGCCAGCAGCATGAGCTCAATGGCCATGAGCAAAATAATCAGATTTTTTCGGTTCAAAAAAATACCGATGACCGACAGCGCAAACAGCATGGCGCCCAGCGAAAGAAAATGTCCCAGCGTGAGCATCATGATTGTTTTTCCTCGATGGGAGTTGCCGTACCCAAAGTAGCAGGTGCGGCGACCACAGACTTCATCTTGACCAGGCTGACCCGGTCTCCCCGCTTGACCCGGACCTGGTCGGAAGGATTGATGTATTTGGAGTCCTTGCGTTCACGCAAGGTCAGTGCAATGGCGGCAATCATGGCCACCAGCAGGATCACCGCTGCAACTTCCAGCGGGTAGAGGTATTCCGAATACAGGAGCTTTCCAAGCTCTTTGGTGTTGGAGACCTGCGCGCCAATCTGTCCCGGTGCAGTGGCCGCTTTGGGGGGCTCGCGGAACCCCCCCATCAGCACATAAGACATCTCCAGCGCGATGATGGCACCCACCGAGCCGGCCAGCGGGAAATGCTTCCAGAAGCCCTTGCGCACGCTGTCAATATTGATGTCCAGCATCATGACCACGAAGAGGAAGAGCACCATGACGGCGCCGACATAGACAAGCACCAGCGTGATGGCCAGAAACTCGGCCTTGAGCAAAATCCAGACGGCGGCTGCCTGGAAAAATGCCAGCACCAGGTACAGCGCTGCATGCACCGGATTGCGCGCGGTAATCACCCGGAATGCCGCAAACAGCAGCACCGCGGCAAAGACATAAAAGAGACCTGTTTTAGCGTCCATGTTGTTGTGGATTCTTTCTTGAGCCGGCTTGCGTGGCGAGGTGGTTCAACGGTATTTGGCGTCAGCCGCCCTGTTGGCGGCAATTTCGGCCTCATAGCGGTCGCCCACGGCCAGCAGCATCTCTTTGGTGAAATACAGGTCACCACGTTTTTCGCCGTGGTACTCAAAAATGTGGGTTTCAACAATCGAGTCGACCGGGCAGCTCTCTTCGCAGAAACCGCAAAAAATGCATTTGGTCAGGTCGATGTCATAGCGTGAGGTGCGGCGGCTGCCATCGTCGCGCACCTCCGACTCAATCGTGATGGCCAGCGCCGGGCATACGGCCTCGCAGAGCTTGCAGGCAATGCAGCGCTCTTCGCCGTTTTCATAACGGCGCAGCGCGTGCAGTCCCCGGAAACGTGGACTCAACGGAGTTTTCTCTTCGGGAAACTGAACCGTGATCTTGCGGCTGAACATGTACTTGCCGGTCAGGGCCATGCCCTTGAACAACTCGGTGAGCATGAAGCTCGAAACAAAATCCTTGACGGAGGCTACGGCACTCATGATGATTTCCTGCGCAACTGAGTCATATAGGGGGTGCTGTTCCAGCAGGGGCCGCGGAACCGGCTTTGCCGGGCCGCAGGCGCAGCGGCCCCCTCGGGGGGCAGCGCATTACATGAAATGAAAAGCGTGGGGGCCATATTCATTTCCAGATGTTGTAGGGGGTCTGCATCCAGGCCCCGACGACCACCAGCCAGACCAGGGTCACTGGTATGAATATCTTCCAGCCCAGACGCATGATCTGGTCGTAACGGAAGCGTGGGAAGGTGGCTCGTACCCACAGGAACATCGTGACCACTACAAATGATTTGATGCCCAGCCAGATCCAGCCGGGAATCCAGTTGAAGAACGCGCTGTCGATCGGCGGCAACCATCCTCCCAGGAACAGGATAACGCACAGGACCGACACCAGAATCATGTTGGCGTACTCGGCCAGGAAGAACATGGCGAACGCCATGCCGGAGTACTCCACCATGTGGCCTGCCACGATTTCCGACTCGCCCTCGACCACGTCAAACGGATGGCGATTGGTTTCGGCCAGGCCGGAGATGAAATACACCACAAAAATTGGCAGCAACGGCAGCCAGTTCCAGGACAAGAAGTTCAGGCCGTGACTTGCAGCCATGCCCTTGCCCTGGCTCATGACAATGTCCGTCATGTTCAGGCTGGCCGACACCATGAGCACGACCACCAGGCAAAAGCCCATGGCGATTTCATAGCTCACCATTTGGGCCGACGCACGCATTGCCCCAAGGAAGGCGTACTTGGAGTTCGAGGCCCAGCCCGCAATGATCACGCCGTACACCTCCATCGAGGTGATGGCCATCAGGAACAGCAGTCCGGCATTGATATTGGCCAGTGCAACGTCGGGGCCAAAAGGCACGACCGCCCAGGCAGCCAACGCCGGCATAATGGTCATGATCGGTCCCAGCACGAACAGGCCCTTGCTGGCGGCCGTCGGGATGATGATCTCCTTGGTGAGCAACTTGAGCGCATCCGCAATCGGCTGCAACAGGCCGGAGGGACCCACGCGGTTAGGGCCCAGGCGGATCTGGGTAAAACCGATGGCCTTGCGCTCCCACAGGGTGAGATAGGCAACGCAGCCCATCAGAGGCAGCAGGACACAGACGATCTTGATGAGCGCCCACAACACGGGCCAGACAGTGGCCGGCCAGATGCCACCCATCAAGCCCTGGCCAAAACCATACATTGTGTCGATCATGCGCCGGCTCCTTCCAGCCTTGGTTCAAGTCGGGCGCCTTGGCGCGCATCGGCGGTCAGCTGCAGCGAGGTGGCACGCCTGACCAGTCCGTCAAGCTGGTAAATTCTGGCAACGGCGGGTACGGGGCCTGCTGCGGACAAGGTGATGCCGGCTTCGCTGGCATTGCCCAGCCTGTCGGCTGGAACCAGAGCTGCGTCCACGCCGGCAATCTGCTTGAGCACATCCTGCGAGGACTCAAAATCAAAACCAGGCAAACCGAGCAGGTTGGCCAGGACGCGCAAGACTTTCCAGGCCGGACGCGTCTCGCCCAGAGGTTTGACGACCGCATGAAAGCCCTGCACGCGCCCCTCTGCGTTGACAAACGTACCGGGCGTTTCCGTGAAGGGCGCGATCGGCAACAGCACGTCGCTGAAGTCCATATTGGCCTTGAAGGGGCTCAGCGTGACAACCATCTGGGCGGCGTTCAGCGACGCTTTGGCCCGGCCGCCTGCCGCCGAATCAAACTCGGGTTCGTTGTTCAGCAGGATGACCGCTTTCAGCTTGCCGTCCAGCATCTGCGCGGCATTGAGACCATGGTTGCCCGGCAAGGCACCCGCCAGCTGGGCACCTACGGTGTTGGCCGCTTCGGTCAGGTAGCCGACGGTCGCGCCGGTCTGCCTGGCAATCCAGCCAGCCAGAGCCAGCAGACTGGATGCATTGGCATGGTGAGCCGCGGCATTGCCCAGCAGGATGGCTTTGCGCTCACCGCCCAGCAATGACGTGGCAATCGCCTTGGCGGCATCGGTGGCCTGCCCGGCTGCAGGTGCGGACACACCCTTTTCAGCGGCAATCGCCGTGGCCACATCGGCGAGGGCCTGCGCCCAGGCATCCGGTCCGGCCATCAGCGCATGGGTCACCGGCATGGCCCAGGCATCTGCCGAAGCCAGCTCGGCTACCGAATTGATGGCACTGAGCGTACAGCCCTTGCGAACCGACTGGCGAATGCGCTGCGCAAACAGGGGGTGGTCCTTGCGCAGGTTGGAGCCGACCACCAGCACGCGTTGCAATTGCGACAGCGACGCAATGGAGGCGCCCAGCCAGCGGATGGACGGGGATGCCGAAAACTCCGCGTGGCGCAAACGGTAGTCGATATTCTCGCTGCCCAGGCCGCGCATGAGCGAGGCGGCCAGGTACAGCTCTTCCAATGTGCTGTGGGGGCTGGCCAGTGTGCCGATGCTGGCGGCGCCATGATCGGCCTTGATCTGCTTCAGGCCATTGGCCACGTATTCAAGCGCAGTCTGCCAGTCGACCGTCTTCCATACCCCGCCCTGCTTGAGCATCGGAGTGGTCAGCCGCTCGTCGCTGTTCAGGGCTTCATAAGAGAATCGGTCGCGGTCGGCGATCCAGCATTCGTTGACGTCTTCATTCTCCAGCGGCACCACGCGCATGACCTTGTTGCTCTTGACCTGGACAATCAGGTTGGCGCCGGTGGAATCGTGCGGGCTGATTGATTTGCGGCGCGACAGCTCCCAGGTCCGGGCACTGTAGCGAAACGGCTTGCTGGTCAGCGCACCGACCGGGCAAAGGTCGATCATGTTTCCGGACAGTTCGGAGTCCACCGACATTCCAACGAATGTTTCAATTTCAGCATGCTCGCCGCGGTGCGACATGCCCAGTTCCATCACGCCGGCCATTTCCTGGCCAAAACGCACGCACCGGGTGCAGTGAATGCAGCGGCTCATTTCCTGCATGGAAATCAGCGGACCCACGTCCTTGTGGAACACGACGCGTTTTTCTTCTTCGTAGCGCGACTCGCCGCCACCGTAACCCACGGCCAGGTCCTGCAGCTGGCACTCGCCGCCCTGGTCGCAAATGGGGCAATCCAGCGGGTGGTTGATCAGCAAAAACTCCATCACGCCCTTTTGGGCCTTGATGGCTTTTTCATTCTTGGTGTGCACGATCATGCCCTGCGTCACCGGCGTGGCGCAGGCGGGCATCGGCTTGGGCGCCTTTTCGATGTCCACCAGGCACATGCGGCAGTTCGCCGCAATGGAGAGCTTCTTGTGGTAGCAAAAATGCGGAATGTAGGTGCCGGCTTTTTCAGCCGCATGCATGACCGTGCTGCCTTCGAGCACTTCCACTTTCTGGCCGTCGAGTTCTATTTCAACCATATGTTTTCTTTCCGCAATCAGGCCGGTGTTGCAGCTTGGGCTGAGGCGGCTTGTGGTGTCTGTGTATTGATCATGGCCTCGAACTCATGGCGAAAATGCTTGATCATCGCGCGGACCGGCATCGCGGCGGCATCACCCAGCGCACAGATGGTGCGGCCCTGAATGTTGTCGGCCACCGAGTTGAGCAGGTCCATGTCGGTTTGCTTGCCGTGGCCGTTATGGATACGGTCCACGACGCGCCAGAGCCAGCCCGTGCCTTCGCGGCAGGGCGTGCATTGCCCGCAGGACTCGTGCATGTAGAAGTACGACAGGCGCTTGAGCGACTCGACCATGCAACGGCTGTCGTCCATCACGATCACCGCGCCCGAGCCCAGCATAGAGCCAGCCTTGGCGATGGAGTCGTAGTCCATCGTGCATTCCATCATGATGGAAGCCGGCAGCACCGGCGCGGATGACCCACCGGGAATAACCGCCTTGAGCGTGCGGCCCTTGCGCACGCCACCCGCCAGTTCCAGCAGTTTGGCAAAGGGCGTACCCATGGGCACCTCGTAATTGCCGGGCAACTCGACGTCGCCGGAAACCGAGTAAATCTTGGTGCCGCCGTTGTTGGGCTTGCCGCACTCCAGGTAGGCCTGGCCGCCATTGCGGATGATCCACGGCACGGCGGCGAACGTTTCGGTGTTGTTGATGGTGGTGGGTTTGCCGTACAAACCAAAGCTGGCAGGAAACGGCGGCTTGAAGCGGGGTTGGCCTTTTTTGCCTTCCAGCGATTCCAGCAAGGCGGTTTCTTCGCCGCAAATATAGGCCCCAAAACCATGCGAGGCGTGGAGCTGGAAAGTGAAGCTGCTGCCGAGAATCTTCTCGCCGATCAGGCCGGCAGCCCGGGCCTCGTCGAGCGCTTCTTCAAAGCGCTGGTAGGTCGTAAAAATCTCGCCATGGATGTAGTTGTAGCCGACGCTGATGCCCATCGCATAAGCCGCAATCGCCATGCCCTCGATCACGCTGTGCGGGTTGTACTGCATGATGTCGCGGTCTTTGCAGGTACCCGGCTCGCCCTCGTCGGAATTGCACACCAGGTACTTCTGCCCGGGGAACTGGCGCGGCATGAAGCTCCACTTCAGCCCGGTCGGGAAACCCGCACCACCACGGCCGCGCAGACTGCTCGCCTTGACTTCGGCAATCACCTGGTCCGGTGTCAGTCCTTCGCCGCCATCCTTGCCGAGGATCTTGCGCAGGGCCTGGTAGCCACCGCGCGTCTCGTAGTCCTTCAGACGCCAGTTGCTGCCGTCAAGGTCTGCAAGAATTTGCGGCTCGATATGCCGGCCATGAAAACAGGTCTGCACGCCCGTTGCCGCAAATTGCGCCAGCACGTTCTGCGCCGCAATGTCAGGGGAGTTGCTTGAGAGCGTCATGCTTATTTCGCCTCGGCGGATTTGAGACCATCGATGAGCTGGTCCAGTTTCTCATCACTCATGAAGCTGCACATCGTGAGGTCGTTGACCAGCATCACCGGGGAGTCCGCGCAGGCCCCCAGGCATTCGGACTGCTGCAGCGTGAACAGGCCGTCGGCCGTTGTCTGGCCCATGAAAATACCCAGCTTGTGCTCCAGGTGCTTGAGCGCTTTGGCGCCATCGCGCAACTGGCACGGCAGGTTGGTGCAGACATTGAGCTTGTACTTGCCCACCGGCTGCTGGTTGTACATGTTGTAGAAGGTGGTGACCTCGTGCACGGCAATCGGCGCCATGCCCAGGTACTCGGCTACCAGCTTCTCGCTCTCGGCACTGACAAAGCCCTGCTCTTCCTGCACGATCGTGAGGCAGGCCATCACGGCTGACTGCTTCTGGTCCGCAGGGTACTTGGCAACCTCGCGGTCAAAACGGGCTTTGGTTTGTTCAGAAATCATGGTTGAAATCATCAGGTTTAGCGATCAATTTCACCGAACACAATGTCCATGGTGCCGATCACGGCGACGGCGTCGGCGATCATGTGGCCGCGCGACATTTCGTCCATGGCCGCCAGGTGCGGGAAGCCGGGCGGACGGATTTTCAGGCGGTATGGCTTGTTGGCGCCATCGCTGACGATGTAAATGCCGAACTCGCCCTTGGGATGCTCGACAGCCGCATAGGCCTCGCCCTCGGGCACGTGAAAACCTTCGGTGAAGAGCTTGAAGTGGTGAATCAGCTCTTCCATGTTGGTCTTCATGGATTCCCGGTCAGGTGCCGCGACCTTGTGGTTGCTGGTAATCACCGGGCCGGGGTTAACGCGCAGCCAGTCGATGCATTGCTTGATGATGCGGTTGGACTGGCGCATCTCCTCAATGCGAACCAGGTAGCGGTCGTAGCAATCGCCGGTTTTCCCAACGGGAATGTCGAAATCCATGCGGTCGTAGACGTCATAGGGCTGCTGCTTGCGCAGGTCCCAGGCAAAACCGGAGCCCCGGAGCATGGGGCCGGTGAAACCGAGGTTGAGCGCGCGCTCAGGCGACACCACGCCCACTCCCACGGTGCGCTGCTTCCAGATGCGGTTGTCGGTCAACAGGGTTTCGTACTCGTCAACCAGCTTGGGAAATTTGGCCACGAAGTCGTCGATGAAGTCGAGCAGGGAGCCCTGGCGGTTTTCGTTCAGCGCCGCAATGGCCTTGGCGTTCTTGATCTTGCTGACGCGGTACTGCGGCATGGTATCGGGCAGGTCGCGATAAACGCCTCCCGGCCGGAAGTAGGCCGCATGCATGCGCGCGCCCGAAACGGCCTCGTACATGTCAAACAGTGCCTCGCGTTCGCGGAAGCAGTAAATCAGGATATTCATCGCGCCGCAATCCAAACCATGCGCGCCCAGCCACAGCAGGTGGTTGAGCAGGCGCGTGATTTCCGCGTACATCACGCGAATGTATTGCGCACGTATGGGCACATCCACGCCCAGCAATTTCTCGATGGCCAGGCAGTAGGCCTGCTCGTTGGACATCATCGACACATAGTCGAGCCTGTCCATGTAGGGAAGCGACTGGATGTAGGTTTTGCTTTCGGCCAGTTTTTCAGTGGCGCGGTGCAGCAGGCCGATGTGCGGGTCGGCGCGCTGGATTACCTCACCGTCAAGCTCCAGCACGAGGCGCAAAACGCCATGTGCCGCTGGATGCTGCGGTCCAAAATTGAGCGTGTAGTTTTTGATTTCAGCCATGTCGTATTTCTTGCCGGGTGTTCTTGTAGGTACGGCTTATTGAAGGCCACCGTAGTTGTCCTCACGAATCACGCGCGGCGTGATCTCGCGGGGCTCGATGGTGACCGGCTGGTAAATCACGCGCTTTTGCTCGGCGTCATAGCGCATTTCCACATGGCCCGTGGTCGGAAAATCCTTGCGGAAAGGATGGCCGATGAAACCGTAGTCGGTCAGAATGCGTCGCAGATCGTTGTGGCCTTCAAAGATGATGCCGTAGAGGTCAAACGCTTCGCGCTCGAACCAGTTCGCCGAGTTCCACACGCCGTTGAGCGAATCAACGACCGGAAAATCGTCGTCAGGGCAAAACACCTTGAGCCGCACGCGCTGGTTCAGGCCGACCGACAGCAGATGCGTGGCAACGCAGTAGCGCAGGCCATCATACTGGCCATCCTTGTATTCGGAGTAGTCCAGGCCGCACAGGTCAATCAGCTGCTCGAAGCGGCAGCCTGCCGCATCGCGCAACAGAACGGCCGACGCGAGGTAATCGGCGGCGCCGACCGTCACGGTCACCTCACCCAGCGCGATCTTCAGGCTCTTGACCTTGTCGCCGAGCACCGCCGTGATGGTGTCGCCAAGCTGCGTGGCGGAAACGGGAAACGAGGACAGCATCAGGCCCTCGCGATCGTGTTGGTGCGGCGAATTTTCTGCTGCAACTGGATGATGCCGTACAACAGCGCTTCGGCGGTGGGTGGACAGCCCGGCACATAGACATCCACCGGGACGATGCGGTCGCAACCGCGAACCACGGAATAACTGTAGTGGTAGTAACCGCCTCCGTTGGCGCAGGAGCCCATGGAGAGCACCCAGCGCGGCTCGGACATCTGGTCGTACACCTTGCGCAGGGCGGGCCCCATCTTGTTGCACAGCGTGCCGGCAACAATCATCAGGTCGGACTGGCGCGGGCTGGGGCGAAACAGCATGCCAAAACGGTCCAGGTCATAACGGGCTGCGCCCGCATGCATCATTTCCACGGCGCAGCAGGCCAGACCAAAAGTCATGGGCCACAGCGAGCCGGTCTTGGCCCAGTTGACCACCGAATCGTAACTCGTGGTCATGAAGCCTTCGTTGAAAACACCTTCAAGTGACATACCCGTACCTTATTTGGTGGATTTGGTGGCGACCTTGTCGCGAAGAACCCTCGGGATTCTTATTCCCAGTCCAGCGCACCCTTTTTCCACTCGTAGACAAAGCCCACGACCAGAATGCCCAGGAAAATCATGACCGACCAGAAACCCACCGGACCGACTTCCTTGAGCGCAACCGCCCAGGGAAAAAGGAACGCGATTTCGAGGTCAAAAAGAATGAAGAGGATGGCGATCAGGTAGTAGCGCACATCGAATTTCATGCGGGCATCCTCGAAAGCTTCGAAGCCGCACTCGTAGGGGGAATTTTTTTCGCTGTCGGGACGCACCGGGCCCAGCAAACGGCCCAGCACCTGGGGCACCACACCGACACCCACACCGACCAGAATAAACAGGAGAACAGGAAGGTATTGATCGAGGTTCATCGTGGATTCAACTTCTGAAAAGCCACCTGCGCGGTTTATTTCAGCCTGCCGTTTGCCCCGACAGCTTCGCCCAAAGCGCCGCTGCCGATGCTTGTCAATCTGGTGCGGACGGCGAGACTCGAACTCGCACACCTTTCGGCACTACCCCCTCAAGATAGCGTGTCTACCAATTTCACCACGTCCGCGGTATTCAGCTGTCTGGATGGCATGAGGAAACCTTGCGGTTTTGAGCTTTCCAGACAGCTTTAGAGTTTAACCTGAAATCGCGCCACTCCCGGCTGGGCGCGACACCTTTTAATCACGTTATTTCGTCGGGATTTGCGCAGCCCCCGATGCAGCGGGTGCAGGCGGCACAGGAACTGCCGGCCTGGCGCCCGCAGGTGCCGTGGTGCCCGGAATTTGTGCGGCAGGCCCGGACGCGGCGGGCGCGGGCGCCGAAGCGGACCCCGAGACAGCAGCCCCTTCCAGCACGCTGGAACTGGTGCGCGGCTGCGCATTGCCGAAGTACGCCAGCAGCAGGGTGCAGGCAAAAAACACCGCGGCCAGCACGCCGGTGGTGCGGGACAGAAAGTTGGCGCTGCCACTGGCGCCAAACAGGCTGCCCGAGCCGCCGCTGCCAAACGCTGCACCCATGTCGGCGCCTTTGCCGTGCTGCACCAGGATCAGGCCGATCATGCCTAAGGCGGCGAGCATTTGCAGGGCAAGGACAATGGTCAATACAACGTTCATATTTACTCCTAATTTAATAGCGTTCTGCGCCGGTCAAACCTGGGCTGCAGCAATAATTTTTAAAAAATCCGGGGCTTTGAGCGAGGCGCCGCCTATCAGGCCGCCATCAATGTCGGGCTGGCCCAAGAGCGTCGCCGCATTGGCCGCATTCATGCTGCCGCCATACAGAATTTTCACACGCATCGGATGGTCGGTCGCCGCCTTGAGCTGGGCCCGCAGCACCGCATGAACCGCCTGCGCCTCTTCGGGCGAAGCCGTTTTGCCGGTGCCTATGGCCCAGACGGGTTCGTAGGCCACCACGATCTCGCTGATGCAGTGCCCGTTGACATGGATCACCGCCGCGAGCTGGCGCTTGACCACCTCTTCCGTGTGGCCGCCTTCGCGCTCGGCCAGCGTTTCACCAATGCAGACGATGGGCGTGATCCCTGCCGCCAGTGCAGCCTTGGCCTTGTCGGCCACCAGCGCATCTGTTTCGCCGTGGTACTGGCGGCGCTCGGAATGGCCCACGATCACATAGCGGCAGCCGAAATCCTTGAGCATGGCCGCACTGACCTCGCCGGTGTAGGCACCGGAGGCTTGCGCGGAGACATCCTGCGCCCCCACCGCCAGGGCCGACAGGCTGGGTTGGCCCGACGTCAGGCCGTGAACCTGCGCCAGGTAGGGCGCGGGTACGCATACGGCCACCTCGCAGGTGAGCGGGAGGCTCAGGTCTTTCAACCCTTCCCCCAGCGCCTCCAGCAACGCGGCATTGGCAGCCAGGCTGCCGTTCATCTTCCAGTTTCCCGCAATCAGCTTTTTCATCCTGCTTGGCCTTGATTACCAGGTTAAAACGATTTTTCCGACATGCTGGTTGGACTCCATCAGTGCATGGGCCCGGGCTGCGCCGCTGCCCGTATCACCGCCTGCATCCACCGCCGCAAAGGTGCTGTGAATCACGGGCTTGATTGCCCCACTGGCAATCAGCGGCCAGACTTTTTCCTTGAGCGCCTGTGCAATGGCGGCCTTGAACGCCAGCGGACGGGGCCGCAGCGTCGAACCGGTGATGGTGAGCCGCCGGCGCAAAACCAGGCCGGCATTGACTTCCGCCCTGGCACCGCCCTGCAATGCAATGATGACCAGACGGCCATCTTCGGCCAGGCTTTCGACTTCACGGGAGACGTAGCTGCCGGCCACCATGTCAAGAATGACATTGACGCCCTGGCCGTTCGTCAGTTTCTTCACCTCTTCAACGAAGTCGGCAGTCTTGTAGTTGATTGCATGGTCGGCACCCAATGCGAGGCAGGCTGCGCACTTGTCATCGCTGCCCGCTGTCACCACAACCCTGGCGCCCAGCGCCTTGGCCATCTGGATGGCCGTGACGCCAATGCCGCTGGAGCCGCCCTGAATCAGAAGCGTCTCGCCGGCTTGCAGGCGCGCACGTTCAAAGACATTGCTCCAGACCGTAAAGAAGGTCTCCGGCAGCGAGGCCGCTTCCGCATCGCTCAGTTCCCGGCCGTTCCCCGTGGGCACGGGAAGGCATTGCCCCACGGGAGCCACGCAGAGCTCCGCATAGCCGCCACCCGCAACCAGCGCGCAAACGCGGTCACCGATCTTGAAACCGGCCGCCGCCATCGCTGCGGCATCACCCGCCACAATCTCACCCGCCACTTCCAGGCCGGGAATATCCGAAGCACCAGGCGGGACCGGGTAGTTCCCCGTCCGCTGCAAGACATCCGGGCGGTTCACGCCACTGGCCTTGACGCGAATCAACACTTCACCGGCGCCGGCTTGCGCGTCAGGGCGTTCGCCCAGACGCAGCACCTCGGGCGCACCATAGGAGGTGATTTCAATGGCTTTCATAGGGATTCCAGATCATTTGCGCCGTCAGGCCGCATATTCAGGGACTGACGGCTACAAAATCAATAGCAGTTAAAAGATTAACCCCGGTCCTGATCCTGATTTTGGGCAGGACGGTCCAGCAAGGCCTTCATCGACAGCTTGACGCGGCCTTTTTCATCGGTCTCCAGAACCTTGACCTTGACGATCTGGCCTTCGCTCAGGTAGTCGGTGACCTTCTCGACACGCTCGTGGGCGATCTGGCTGATGTGCAGCAGGCCGTCCTTGCCGGGCAGCAGGTTGACCAGTGCACCGAAGTCCAGGATCTTGGTGATGGCGCCTTCGTAGACCTTGCCGATTTCGACTTCCGCGGTGATCTCGGCAATGCGGCGCTTGGCTTCGTCGGCCTTGGCGCTGTCGTTCGACGCGATGGTGATCGTGCCGTCTTCCTCGATGTTGATCTGGGTGCCGGTTTCTTCGGTCAGCGCGCGGATGACGGCGCCACCCTTGCCGATCACGTCACGGATCTTCTCGGGATTGATCTTCATCACGTAGAGGCGCGGCGCGAAGTCAGACACCTCGGCCTTGGCTTCACCCATGGCTTCCTGCATCTTGCCCAGGATGTGCATGCGGGCTTCCTTGGCCTGGGCCAGCGCGACCTGCATGATCTCTTTCGTGATGCCCTGGATCTTGATGTCCATCTGCAGCGCGGTGATACCGAAGGTGGTACCGGCCACTTTGAAGTCCATGTCGCCCAGATGATCTTCGTCACCCAGGATGTCGGTCAGCACGGCGAAGCGGTTTTCTTCCTTGATCAGGCCCATGGCGATACCAGCCACGTGCGCTTTCATCGGAACGCCGGCGTCCATCAGCGACAGGCAGCCGCCGCAGACCGAAGCCATCGACGAGGAGCCGTTGGATTCGGTGATTTCAGACACCACGCGCATGGTGTACGGGAATTCTTCCTTGGTGGGCAGCACGGCGATCAGTGCGCGCTTGGCAAGCCGTCCATGACCAATCTCGCGGCGTTTCGGGCTGCCGACGCGGCCGGTTTCGCCGGTGGCGAACGGAGGCATGTTGTAGTGCAGCATGAAGCGGTCTTCGTAGTCGCCCGACAGTGCATCGATGCGCTGCGCGTCGCGCTCTGTGCCCAGGGTGGTCACGACCAGCGCCTGGGTTTCGCCGCGCGTGAACAGGGCCGAGCCGTGGGTACGGGGCAGCACGCTGTTGCGGATTTCGATCGCACGCACGGTGCGCGTGTCGCGGCCGTCAATGCGTGGCTCGCCGGCCAGGATCTGGCTGCGGACGATTTTGGCTTCGATGTCGAACAGCATGCCTTCAACGGTGACACCGTCAAACGCAACGCCGTCGGCTTTCAGGGCGGCCATCACGTCGGCATAGGCCACGCGGCAGGCTTGCGTACGCGCCTGCTTGCTGCGGATCTGGTAGGCGGCCTGCAGCTTGGCACCAGCGAGTTCGTTGACCTTGGCGATCAGCGGCTCGTCTTTCGCGGGCGCTTGCCAGTCCCAGACCGGTTTGCCAGCGTCGCGCACGAGTTCGTGAATCGCGTTGATGGCGATATTGCCCTGCTCGTGGCCAAACACCACGGCGCCGAGCATGATTTCTTCAGACAGCTGCTGGGCTTCGGACTCGACCATCAGCACAGCGGCTTCGGTGCCAGCCACGACCAGATCCATCTTGGAATCTTTCAGCTGGGTCTTGCCGGGATTCAGCACATACTGGCCGTCGATGTAGGCCACGCGTGCGGCGCCAATCGGGCCATTGAACGGAATGCCGGAAATCGACAGCGCAGCGCTCGAAGCGATCAGCGCAGGAATGTCGCCCTCGACTTCAGGGTTCAGCGACAGCACGTGGATCACGACCTGCACTTCGTTGAAGAAGCCTTCSGGGAASAGCGGRCGGATCGGACGGTCGATCAGGCGGGACGTCAGCGTTTCAAATTCGCTGGGGCGGCCTTCGCGCTTGAAAAAGCTGCCGGGAATGCGGCCGGCCGCATAGGTTTTCTCGAGGTAATCAACGGTCAGGGGGAAGAAGTCCTGGCCGGGCTTGGCATCGGTCTTGGCGACCACGGTGGCCAGCACCACGGTGCCGTCCATGTCAACCACGACGGCACCGCTGGCCTGGCGTGCGACTTCACCGGTTTCCATCGTGACCTTGTGCTGGCCCCATTGGAAGGATTTGGTGACTTTGTTGAAAATGCTCATGTTATTGCTCCACTAGATGCGGGTGCATGAGGCTGCACCCTGGGGCCCGGAGCGGGGCTGGCTGAACACGATGCCATTCCACAAAACGCCAGATTCACAGGGGTGATGAGGACTTTTCTTGTGGAATGACACAGCGCGTGCTCGTTTTGCCTTGCTCCGAAGTAAAAAGCGCCTGAGCTAGGTGAACTAACTCAGGCGCTCTCAAATCGTTTTACCGTTTATTTACGCAGGCCAAGCTTGGCGATCAGCGCGGTGTAACGGTCGGCGTCTTTGGACTTCAGGTAGTCCAGCAGCTTGCGGCGGCGGCTCACCATGCGCAGCAGGCCGCGGCGACCATGGTGGTCTTTGGCGTTGGCCTTAAAATGGGGGGTCAGCTCGTTGATGCGGCCGGTCAGCAGCGCCACTTGAACTTCAGGACTGCCGGTGTCGTTGGCAGCGCGTGCGTTGGCCTTGACAATCTCGGCCTTGATTGATTTCTCGATCATGTTTTTCCTCTTGCAACTTGTGCACTTGCGAGCGAGGCAGTGTTCCCGACATGAGAGTTGACCGCCTTCGTCGTGTTCTGGCAGGCCAGCCTTGAAAAGGCCGTACGACTGCGCAGAGCCTTGGATTATAGCCCAAGCCAGCGCCGCAGGCGATCCACGCCCTGCCCCAGCCTGGCCACGTCCTGGCTGGCAAAACACCAGCGCAGCCAGCCCTGGGCTTCGGGCCTGGGGTTGACCATGAAGGCGTTGCCTGGCGCCAGGCCCAGCCCGGCCTCGACAACCAGCCGTTTGGCCGTGTCCAGCGAGTCGTTAAACCCCGCCTGCCCTTCCAGCCTGAAAAAGGCGTACATCCCGCCTTTGGCCGGCGCCACCTGCACACCGGGCACGGCCTGCAGCAAGGGAATCAGCGTGTCGCGGCAGGTCTTCAGGTGGCCCACCACGCGGGGCGTGATGTCCGCCGTGCGCTCAATCGCCACCAGCCCGGCCCGCTGGACAAACACCGGGGCGCAGGACGTGTTGAACTCCACCAGCTTGCCCATGTGCGGCGTCATCGAAGCCGGCATCACCAGCCAGCCCAGGCGCCAGCCCGTCATGAGAAAGCTCTTCGAAAAGCTGTGGACGACGACGAGACGGTCCTCCGGGGCGGCAATATCCAGAAAGCTGGGGGCGCAGCCGTTCGGTGTGGCTTCGAAATACAGCCGCTCATAGACCTCGTCGGCCAGAATCCAGGTGCCGGTACGCCGGCAGTGCGCCAGAAGCGCCTCCTGCTCGGCGCGCGTCAACGTCCAGCCGGTCGGGTTGTTGGGGGCATTCACGATCAGCAGCTTGGTCCTGGTCGTGATGGCCGCCAGCAGTTCCGCCATGTCGAGCTGCCACTGCCCCGCTACCGGCCTGAGGCTGACGCACTTCACCCGGGCACCCAGGATGGCCGGTTGCGCCGTCAGGTTGGGCCAGACCGGCGTCACGGCCACCACCTCGTCGCCGGCATCCACCAGTGCCTGCACGGCTAGCATGAGCGCATTCACGCCTCCCGACGTGACGGCGATGCGCTCAACACCTATGGGGGCGGCGCCCGGGCGACGCAGCGCGGTGGCGTAGCGGGCAATGGCTTCCCGCAACTCGGGCAGGCCCAGGTTGTGGGCATAGAAAGTCTCGCCCTGCTGCAGCGAAGCCATCGCGGCGTCGCGGATGAAAGCAGGCGTGACCTCGTCGCTCTCGCCAAACCAGAACTTGAGCACGTCGGTGCGGCCCATGCCGGCATTGGCCACCTGGCGGATCATCGACTCCTCAAGATTCAATACTGCCTGTCGCATGCTTGCCTTTCAATTCAGTGGATGCCGCAGGTGCAATGGATCGACCTGTTATGGACCTGTTGCGCCGACTCACGGGATAAGGGATAACTCAGGGCCGCACCATCCGGCAGCTGTGCGGCTGCTCGGCCCGCTCGGGCGCGATGGTCTTGATGACGCGAAAACCATAGCCCGACCCTTCAACATCAAATTTCACGCCGGGTGCGCCCTGCTTGCCCATCATCGCCACCAGCAGGGGCTGCTGGAACTGGTGGTCGGCCGCACGCATCGCGCCCTTGTGACCTGACACAGCCACGGCAGCCCGTTCGAGCTGCGCGGCCACGGCACCCGACTCCGTCGAACCGGCCCTTTCAACGCCTTGCGCAAAAGCCTCCATCATCAACTGCATGCGCATGTGCACATAGTCATCCTGCGGTTTCGGAAAGCGCTGGCGAAACGCCTGATAGAACGCTTCGGACGCATTGCCGGGTTCATTGGGAAACCAGTCTGCCACCGCAATCACCTTGCCCACGCCGGCATCGCCCAGCGCCGCCGGCACGCCCAGCGCATTGCCATAGAAGGTGTAGAACTTGCCCTCATAACCCACTTCCTTCGCGGCCTTGATCAGCAGCGTCAGATCATTGCCCCAGTTCCCGGTAAGCACCGCCTGCGCGCCGCTGGCCTTGATTTTCACGGCGTACGGAATGAAGTCCTTCACGCGCCCCAGCGCATGCAGTTCGTCCCCGACGATCTGCACATCGGGACGCTGCGCGCCCAACTGTTTGCGTGCCTCGCGCAGCACCGCCTGGCCAAAGCTGTAGTCCTGGCCGATCAGGTAGACGCTTTTCACCGCCCGGTCATCCTTGAGCACATCCATCAGGGCCGCCATACGCATGTCGGCGTGGGCATCGAAACGAAAATGCCAGTAGCTGCACTTTTCGTTCGTCAGGATAGGGTCGACCGCCGAATAATTCAGGAACAGCACGCGCTTGCCCGGCTCGCGCTCGTTGTGCTTGTTGATGGCATCGATCAGCACCGCCGCTATGGCCGACGAATTGCCCTGCGCGATCACCGTCACGCCATCATCGATGGCCGAACGCAAGGCCGCCAGGGCTTCCTCGTTCTGCCCCTTGTTGTCGTAGCGCTCGACCGCCAGGTTGCGCGCACCGCCGGGCAGCTTGACGCCACCGCGCGCATTGACACGCTCCGTGGCCCAGACCAGGTTGCGAAAGACCGCTTCACCGGTATTGGCGAATGGCCCGGACAGGCTCTCGATGAGCGCGATCCGCACCGGCGGCTGGGCGGCCGGCTGCGCCTGAGCTGCCAGAGCAGCGCCCAGACATAGGGCCAGCGCGACGCGTTTCAAGAGTTTTTGCATGAATAAATACATCCCGGTTTTTCGCTTGAATAAATCGTCTGTACACCTAATTGATGTGCATGCGGCAATCATGGTGAACGCCGCGCAGTGTAAGGGGAAAACCTCCCCGCCCATCGACCAAAGGAACCCGCATGTTTTACTCCGTTGCCACCCGTCCCGCCCGCAGCTTCCAGCGCAGCTACCCGCCCGTTGCCAGCAATGGCGCACTGGAAAAATTCCTCAATGACACCTTCTCGTCGCTGTCTGACACGGGTGCGGCCAGGTCCGCCACCGTGGAAGACCTGGAGAAAAGCTATACGCTGCAGCTCGACGTTCCGGGCCTGGCCAAAGAACAGCTGGACATTGGCATTGAAGGCGATGTGGTGCGCGTGGCGAGCAAGGCTGAGGCCGTCCGCAGCGTCAAGGCGGCCTGGCGCTTTCCCCTTGAAATCGACGTCGCCAACAGCAGCGCGAAACTTGAAAACGGCGTGCTGACGCTGACGCTGGGCAAAAAAATCCCTGTCAGCAACGTCACCCACCTCAACATACAGTAATCCCTGATCAGGGCCGAGTATCCGCTGGAATGTTCGCCGGCGGTCCCCACGAGGGGCGGGAAGTTATACCAGCCAGGGCCGCGGAACCGGCTTTGCCGGGCCGCAGGCGCAGCGGCCCCCTCTGGGGGCAGGGAGCTACGCGGAGCGAGCGACCGTGGGGGTCAAACTCCAGCGCGGCTTCACGTCAAAGGTGTAGCCGCGCTGCAGCGTTTCCAGGCCGGCCTGCAGGCGCATGCCGGCAGCGAGCGCAATCATTGCGCCGTTGTCCGTGCACAGGTGCAGCTCCGGGTAATGCACGCGGATGCCGCGTTGCTGGCAGGCCGCATTCAGCTGGCTGCGCAGCAGGGCATTGGCACCCACACCGCCCGCGACGACGAGTCGCTTCAGGCCGGTTTGCGCCATGGCGGCCAGCGATTTTTTGACCAGCACCTCCACAATGGCCGCCTGGGTGGCCGCGGCCAGATCCGCTTTGCGGTTTTCCAGCTCAGGCCCCAGTTTTTTGGCTTGGGTCAGCACCGCGGTTTTCAGCCCCGCGAACGAAAAATCGAGATCTCCGCTGTGCAGCAGGGGCCGGGGCAATTTGAAGGCGGTGCCATCGCCTTGCCGCGCCAGGTCAGCCAGATGCGGCCCGCCGGGATAGGGCAAGCCCATCAGCTTGGCCGACTTGTCAAAGGCCTCGCCCGCCGCGTCGTCGATGGTTTCTCCCAGCAGCTCGTAGCTGCCGACACGGTCCACCCGCATCAGCTGGGTGTGCCCGCCGGAAACCAGCAGGGCCACAAACGGAAACACCGGCGGGTCGGCGCTCAGGAAAGGCGACAGCAAATGCCCCTCCAGATGGTGCACGCCCATCACCGGCTTGCCCAGCGCAGCCGCCAGCGAACAGGCCACACCGGCGCCCACCAGCAACGCGCCGGCCAGCCCCGGCCCGCGCGTGTAGGCCACCACATCCACCTGCGCCAGCGTCCGCCCGGCCTCGTCCATGACCTGGTGCGTCAAGGGCAGGACCCGCCGGATGTGATCACGGCTGGCCAGTTCCGGCACCACGCCGCCATACGCCTGGTGCATCTGGATCTGGCTGTACAGGGCATGCGAGAGCAGGCGCGGCACATCGCTGCCGGCGGCATCCACCAGCGCCACACCCGTTTCATCACAACTCGACTCAATTCCAAGAACTAGCATCGTCCCAAGTGTAAGGTTTGGGCTCCTCCCCGGCTTGGGGAGGAACATCCGGCGGCAGAAACCGGCACGGGCAGCCCCAAACTGGCGCGAATCTTGCACGTTACGGCGCATGTCATCGCCCCAATCCCTGCGTCTTGTTGTGATTGCGCCGGATTTGTCCACATCCGACGCGGCAGATGAGGCCGCCCTGGCGCTGATCGAACGCTCACGCCAGTTGCGTATTGGCTTGCTCGAAAACGGTTACAACATCGTGGCGGTGCTACCGGCAGACACCTTTCTGGAGGAGCGGCTGGCCCAGCTGCAGCCCGACATGATCATTGTGGACGCCGAGAGCGAAGCCCGCGATTCGCTGGAACATGTGGTCATGGCCACCCGCGACGAGCGGCGCCCTATTGTGCTGTTCACCAACGACAACGACACCACGCATGTGAAGGATGCCGTAGCTGCCGGCGTGTCCGCCTATATCGTGGCGGGCCTCTCACCCGACCGCATCCGGCCCATTCTGGACGTCGCCATGGCGCGGTTTGAATATGAACAGAAACTCAGGCGCGAGTTGGCACATGCCAAAACCGAACTGCACGACCGCAAGATCATCGACCGGGCCAAGGGAATGTTGATGCAGCGCCTGGGTCTTTCCGAGCAGGTGGCCTATGAAAAACTGCGCAAGGCCGCCATGGACAAAGGTCTGCGCCTTGGTGAAGTGGCGCAGCGCATGCTCGACGCGGCCGACCTGCTCGGTTGAACTGGCCCGCAGCCGAAATGGTGCACCGCACAAATGTGGTGCGCAACACACAAAATCCCGAGATCGTCCCGGCTTGCCGGGTGGGCAGGCGATTGACTTGTCGGGCAAGGGCACGCCCATTCAACCGGGCTCGCGCCCACTGACCCAATAACCCACCAGCCCAACGGCTATAGCCCCACGGGCTGCGTATCCGGGCCACGGCTGCCTTGGCCCTGCCTTGGCGCTGATTTCATGCGCAGACTTTTCATGCGCGCACCCCGCTTGCTGTGCGGCGGGGGTGTTGCACGTCATCCTTGAGACCGCCCTTGAAGTAGAACGGCGATACTGCAAAAATCGATTTCCCCAGGTTTGTTCTGAATCAAACTGCCTGGCGTATCCCACTCGTACGATGCGTCAAGCCATTCACAGGAGCCGCCTCATGCCAGACCAGCTATCCAGACCCGCCACCGCCGTCCATGCCCTCCCCCCCCAGGACATCAGCGAAGAGATTCTGCTGGAGAAATATGGCAAGGGAACCGAGAAGAGCATCCTGGATGTCACCCAGCGCGTGGCGCGCGCCCTGGCACAGGCTGAAGCGCCGGAGTTGCGCCAGCAATGGGAAGGCCGCTTCCTGCAAGCCCTGCAGCAGGGCTTCCTGCCGGCCGGCCGCATCCAGTCCGCTGCGGGCACGGACCTGTCGGCCACACTGATCAACTGCTTTGTGCAGCCGGTCGGTGACTCCATCTCGCAGACGGAAGACGGCCACCCCGGCATCTATACCGCCCTCACGGAGGCGGCGGAAACCATGCGCCGCGGCGGTGGCGTCGGCTACGACTTTTCGCGCATCCGCCCGCGCGGCGCCTGGGTCGGCAGCACCCAGAGCAGTGCTTCAGGGCCGGTCAGCTACATGCGCGTGTTTGACCGCTCATGCGAGACGGTCGAATCCGCCGGTTCCAGGCGTGGCGCACAAATGGGTGTGTTGCGCTGCGACCATCCCGACATCGAAGAGTTCATCCACGCCAAGGATGGCGGCGACCTGCGCAACTTCAACATCTCGGTGGGCGTCACCGACGCCTTCATGGAGGCCGTTGTCGCCGATGCAGAGGTCTCACTGGTTCATCGTGCCCAGCCCGGCGTGGAGCAGAAAGCCGCAGGGGCCTTTCAGGGCCCCGACAATGGACTGTGGGTTTACCGCAAACTCAGGGCGCGGGATCTATGGGACCAGATCATGCGTTCGACCTATGACCATGCGGAGCCAGGTGTCCTGTTTCTCGATCACATCAACCACGACAACAACCTGTCGTATTGCGAGACGATTTCCAGCACCAATCCCTGCGCCGAGCAGCCGCTGCCGCCATACGGATGCTGCTGCCTGGGTTCGATCGACCTGACCCGTTTTGTGCTGGATCCCTTTGATGAAAAGGCCCGCTTCGACGAGGCCTCGTTTACCGAGATGGCCCGCGTGGCGGTTCGCATGCTCGACAACGTGCTGGACGTCACGGTCTGGCCCTTGCCACAGCAACAGGAAGAGGCGCGCAACAAACGCCGCGTTGGCCTGGGCTTCACCGGGCTGGGCGATGCGCTGGTCATGCTCAACCTGCGCTATGACACGCCCGAGGCCCGCGACATGGCGCGGCACATCGCCGAAGTCATGCGCGACGCGGCCTATGACGCCTCGGTGGCGCTGGCGCGCGAACGCGGCGCCTTTCCGCTGTTCAATGCCGACCTGTACCTGAGCGGCCAGCGCTTTGCCTCACGTTTGCCGCAGCCGCTCAAGGAGCGCATCCGCGCCCACGGGCTGCGCAACTCGCACCTGCTGTCCATCGCGCCCACCGGCACCATCAGCCTGGCCTTTGCGGACAACGCCAGCAACGGCATCGAGCCCGCCTTCAGCTGGCGCTACACCCGCAAGAAACGCATGCCCGACGGCAGCCTCAAGGAATACGCGGTGGAAGACCACGCCTGGCGGCTCTACCGCCATTTGCGCGGCGACGACGCTGCGCTGACTCCGGCCTTCGTGACGGCACTGGAGATGAGCGCGCAGGCCCATGAAGCCATGGTGGCGGCCGTCGCACCCTATATCGACACGGCGATTTCAAAAACCGTCAATGTGCCGGCCGACTATCCCTATGCAGACTTCCAGAACCTCTACCTCGAAGCCTGGCAGTCCGGACTGAAGGGGCTGGCCACCTACCGGCCCAATTCCGTGCTGGGTTCGGTGCTCAGCGTCGGCCCCACGGCCGCTCCGCTGCAGATCAATGATGCCAACCGGCGTCTGGCGCTGGAGCGCCTGCCCGCGCCCGTGCTGTCGTCCCTGCGCTGGCCGGGCCGGCCCGAGTTGCCGGGAGGCAATCCGGCCTGGACTTTCATGGTGCACCACCCCTTTGGCGACTTTGCGCTGTTCGTCGGCGAACTCGCGCCCGAAGGTGGCGGCGCGTCGCAGCCCTTTGAAGTCTGGGTCAACGGTGCCGAACAGCCACGCGGCCTGGGCGCAATGGCCAAGACGCTGTCGATGGATCTGCGCGCCAACGACCCGGCATGGCTGCAGCTCAAGCTGGACGCGCTGGCCACCGTGGCCGAAGAACGCGCGTTCGAGATGCCGTTCCCGCCGCATGGCGAACTGCGCCTGTTCCCGGGCGTTGTTGCGGCCACCGCAGCGGTCATCCGCTGGCGCTGCGACCAGCTCAAGTCCTTGCAGCCGGCCGTCAAGGCCGGCGCCACGCCAGTCATGGACGCCATGTTCAGCCGCGAGGAGCCGAAAACCGGCCCCTCAGGCACGCTGGCCTGGGCGGTGGACATCGAGAACCCGGCCACCGGCGAAAACTTCACCCTCACGCTGAAAGAAGTGACCCTGCCGGGTCCGGACGGCAGCACCGTCACCCGGCCCTGTGCCGTGGGGTTTTCGGGTAACTACCCACGCGCGCTCGATGGCCTGGCACGCCTGCTGTCGCTGGATATGCGGGTGATTGATCCGGCATGGATTGGCATGAAGCTGCGCAAGCTGCTCAACTACGCCGAGCCGCTGGGTCACTTCATGGCTTTTGTGCCGGGCCTGCCCCACGGCGAGCGGCGCCAGCAGACCTGGCCCTCGACCGTAGCCTATATGGCGCGCCTGATCATTCACCGCTATGCCATGCTTGGCATCCTCAATGAAGAAGGCTTTCCGCTGCGGGAGATGGGCGTGCTCGAATCCCCCAGGAACGCGGAAGCGCCCACCACGCTGGCCGGCAAGGCCTGCCCGGAATGCGGCAACCCGACCGTCATCAGGAAGGATGGTTGCGACTTCTGCACGGCATGCGGTTACGTGGGGCAATGCGGCTAGCGATGCTCCGCCCGCCCCTGATGGACGCAGCAGCCCAACATCAAAACGGCCAGGGGATGCAGGCGCACCGCCAGGCCTGGCTCCGAAATGGTGCGCCGCACAAATACAGTGCGGAATCAAAAAAATCGTGAGCCGGTCTGGCATGCGGCCCACGACGCTATCAATTCAGTAGCTGGTTACGCCCATTGGCAAATGGTCCAGGCGCCATCTCGCGTCTGTCGTGAGTCTATGTGAAGCACAAGAACCTGTTGGCACAGGTCTTGCGTTGAACTCCCTATCGGGCATATCACTTCAACGGCGAAGTGGAATGTCCTCCCTGAACAAAGGCGTTCGCACCCTGCACTCACATCCATTGTGTTTGCCCGGGTCGAGCGCCTTTTTTGTTTTTTGTTTTTTGTTTTTTGTTTTTTGTTTTTTGTTTTTCACTTCTGGAGTCAAAACCGTGACTGATCTGCTGAAATCCTCCCTGACACGCCGTACCGTCCTGCAGGCTGCCGCAGTGGGTGCCGTGGGCATCAACCCGGCGCTGCGTGCTGCTGTCTATGCCCAGGGCTCGGACGCCCCTGAAAAGAAGGAAGTGAAGATTGGCTTCATCCCGCTGACCGACTGCGCCTCGGTGGTCATGGCCTCGGTGCTCGGCATTGACCAGAAATACGGCGTAAAAATCATTCCCACCAAAGAAGCCAGTTGGGCCGGCGTGCGTGACAAGCTGGTCAACGGCGAGCTCGACTTCGCCCACGTGCTCTACGGCCTGATTTACGGCGTGCACATGGGCACCGCCGGCCCCAAGAAAGACATGGCCGTGCTGATGACCCTCAACAACAACGGCCAGGCGATCACGCTGTCCAAGAAACTGGCCGACAAGGGTGCCGTCGACGGCGCGGGTCTGGCCAAGCTGATGGCCAGCGAAAAACGCGAGTACACCTTCGCCCAGACCTTCCCGACCGGCACGCACGCCATGTGGCTGTATTACTGGCTCGCTGCCAACGGCATCAACCCGATGAAGGATGCCAAGGTCATCACCGTACCGCCGCCACAAATGGTGGCCAACATGCGCGTGGGCAACATGGACGGCTACTGCGTGGGCGAGCCCTGGGGGCACCGCGCCATCATTGACGGCATTGGTGTCACGGCTGTCACCACCCAGGACATCTGGAAAGACCACCCGGAAAAAGTGCTGGGCACCACCGGCGATTTCGTCAAGAAGTATCCCAACACGGCACGCGCCGTCACCGCCGCCATCATCGAAGCCGGCAAGTGGATCGATGCCGGCCTGCAGAACAAGAACAAGATGGCCGAGACCGTGGCCGACAAGGCCTATGTCAACACCAGCGTGGACGCCATCAACCAGCGCATTTTGGGCCGCTACCAGAACGGCATGGGCAAGACCTGGGATGACCCGAACTACATGAAATTCTTCAACGACGGCGCGGTCACCTTCCCTTACCTCTCCGACGGCATGTGGTTCCTCACGCAGCACAAGCGCTGGGGCCTGATCAAGGACCACCCCGACTACCTCGGCATTGCCAAACAGATCAACCAGATCGACATCTACAAACAGGCCGCCACGGCGGCCAAAGTCAGCGTTCCGAAAGACGCGATGCGCACCAGCAAGTTGATCGACGGCACGGTATGGGACGGCAAGGATCCGAAGAAGTACGCCGATGGCTTCAAGGTCCACGCCTGAAATAGCCGCTGAGCATTCATCAATCTCCCACCAAAGGACGTGACACCATGGTCAGTGCCGTATTCCACAATCCGCTGGACGCCGCAGCGCCAGCCGCTCGAAGCAGCGAACGAAGCGCTGCACATCCGATAGCTGCCACCGCGCACAAACCCGGGGCGCCAGCCCTCCATGACATGAAGAATCCAGCCCCGTCCGTCATCACGGCCCCAGCAGCCCCCGCCACAGCCCGGCAGCCATGGGACTCGTCATTTCTCTGGCTCGCCATCCTGCCACCCCTGCTGGGCATGGGCCTGCTGGTGTTGGTGTGGGAGCTGGTCTCCGTGGGCACCGGCGCCAGCATTCCCTCGCCCAGGGACACCTTCACGCAGGCGGTGCAGGTGTTCAGCGACCCCTTCTACAACAAGGGGCCGAATGACCAGGGCGTGGGCTGGAACGTGCTGTCATCGCTCAAGCGCGTGGCCATGGGCTTCGGCATGGCGGCCATCGTCGGCATTCCGGTCGGTTTCATGATTGGCCGCTTCGACTTTCTGAGCCGCATGTTCAATCCGCTGATCAGCCTGCTGCGCCCGGTGTCGCCGCTGGCCTGGCTGCCGATCGGCCTGCTGGTGTTCAAGGGCGCCAACCCGGCTGCCATCTGGACCATCTTCATCTGCTCGATCTGGCCCATGATCATCAACACCGCCGTGGGCGTGCAGCGCGTGCCGCAGGACTACATGAACGTGGCCCGGGTGCTCAACCTGTCCGAATGGAAGATCGTCAGCAAGATTCTTTTCCCTGCCGTACTGCCTTACATGCTGACCGGTGTGCGCCTGGCCGTCGGCACCGCCTGGCTGGTCATCGTGGCCGCCGAAATGCTGACCGGCGGCGTCGGCATCGGCTTCTGGGTCTGGGACGAGTGGAACAACCTGAATGTCAAGAACATCATCATCGCGATTTTTGTGATCGGCATTGTGGGGCTGGTGCTGGAGTTTGCGCTGATCAAGCTCGCCACCGCCTTCACCTTCGAAGAAGTGAAGAACTGAAAAACTGATCCACCCCAACAACCGAGGATGACGACCATGAGCACATCTTTCACCACCAAGTACATCGAAATCCAGGGTGTCGAGCAGACCTTCAAGACCAAGAAAGGCCCGTTCTGCGCACTGCAAAACATCAACCTCACGGTCGCCCGCGGTGAATTCGTCGCGCTGATTGGCCATTCGGGATGCGGCAAGTCCACCTTGCTCAACCTGATTGCCGGCCTGACCACACCCACCCAAGGCAGCCTGTTGTGCGCCAACCGCGAAATTTCGGGGCCCGGTCCCGAGCGCGCCGTGGTGTTCCAGAACCATTCCCTGCTGCCCTGGCTCACCTGCTTTGAGAACGTCTACCTCGCCGTGGAACGCGTCTTTGCAGAAACCGAAAGCAAGGCGCAACTCAGGGCCCGCACCGATGCGGCCCTGGCCATGGTGGGTTTGACCCCGGCCGCACAAAAGCGCCCCGGCGAAATCTCCGGCGGCATGAAACAGCGTGTGGGTATTGCCCGCGCGCTGTCGATGGAACCCAAGGTTTTGCTGCTCGACGAGCCCTTCGGCGCCCTCGACGCGCTGACCCGCGCCAAGTTGCAGGACGAGCTGCTGGAGATCGTGGCCCGCACCCAAAGCACGGTGGTCATGGTGACGCACGACGTGGATGAAGCCGTGCTGCTCTCCGACCGCATCGTGATGATGACCAATGGCCCATCCGCCACCATTGGTGAAGTCCTGAGTGTCGAGCTGCCCAGGCCGCGCAACCGCGTGGCGCTGGCTGAAAGCGCGCAGTACCTGCAGTACCGCAAGGCCGTGATTGATTTTCTTTACACGCGCCAGGCTCATGTAGAGAAAGCTGCCTGAACAATGAGCTGAGTCGCTCCGCAAATTCCCGCCAAGAAGGATTTCCAATGTCTGCCGTATTACCTGCCCCAGGATCCAGGAAGGCCGCTGCCCTGCAGAGCCGGTCGCTCAGCACACAGCGAACGCGCTCCCGCGGCCTTGCTTCATTGGGGAAATACCGGGAAATCATCATTGCGGTGGCCCTGTTTCTGCTGTTCGACCTGGGTGTTCTGGTCCTGAACTTCTACACCTCGTTCAAGATTGACCAGGACACCGTCGCCATCAACCTGTCAGGCCGCCAGCGTTATGTCTCGCAGCGCGTCGCACGGACCTTGCTGGAGCTTGACGCCATGCGCGTCGCGGGCATTGCCTACAAACCCGAGACGCTGAGCGAGCTGCGCGCCGGCACCAAGATCTTCCAGATCTCGCAGACCGCTTTTCGGGACGGCGGGACGGTTCCCGGCGGCGACGGCAAACCGGTCTACCTGGAACCCGTGGTGTCCAGCCGCGGGCGCGAGCTGGAAAGCAAGGTCGATGCGCTGTGGAAACCCTATTACGACCTGCTGCAACCTCTGCTCGCCAGCGACAACTTCACACCGCAAGAACTGGCCGCAGCGCTCGCCTACAGCCAGGCCAACAACATCAAGCTGCTGGGCATTGCCAACGACTTCGTCACTGAAACCCAGCAGATAGGCGGATCGCGCGCCAGCATTCTGCGCATGGTGCAAACCGGCGGCATCATCCTTGCCCTGCTCAACTTTGCCTTCATCCTGTTCAAGTTCCTGCGCCGCCTCAATACCTCGGATGCAGCCATCGAAGCCGCCAATGAGGAGAACCGCGAGATTCTTGTGAGCGTGCGCGAGGGCCTGTTCCTGCTCACGCCCGACAACCGCCTGGGCTCACAACTGTCCCGTTCGGCCCATGAACTGTTCGGCAGGTCACTGGTGCCTGGCCAGAACTTTTTTGAACTGCTGTCCACCCTGGTTTCAGAGAAGGCGCTCAACGACGCGCGGGACTATGTCCAGCTCCTGTTCTCGCCGCACGTCAAGGAACAGCTGGTCCAGGGCATCAACCCGCTGGCCGAGGTGGAACTCACGGTGAGGAACCGGCTAGGTCAGGACACCACCCGCTACCTGTCCTTTCACTTCAACCGGGTGCAGGAAGATGACACCGTTCACCACCTGCTGGTGACCGTACAGGACATCTCGGAGAAAGTGGAACTGCAGGCCCGGCTGGCCAGCGAGCGTCAGCGCTCGCAAAAAGAGCTGTCCATGATGCTCAAGGCCTTTGAAACCGATCCGGCCATGATGCGGGCGTTTGTCGAGCGGGCCGAAGCTTCGCTGCTGGAGGTGAACGACCTCTTGCGAAGCACCTCGTCCGCCGCTTCCGAAATACAGGTGCTCAAGGCCGTGGACGGTGCATACCGCCGCGTCCACGCCATCAAGGGCGATGCGGCGTCCCTGGGCCTGGAAATTCTGGCCACGCTGGCCCACCAGTTCGAAAACGAACTGCAAAAACTCAAGGACAGCGGCGCCCCCACCGGCGACGCGCTGCTGGCCCTGCCTTTGCCGCTGGAGGACCTACTGAACAAGGTCGCCTCGTTCAAGGCACTCGGTCGGAGAAAAACAGGCGGCGAGACCCAGTCGACGGAGGGCTCGGCGCATGCCCTGAACGCTGCGCTGACGAAACTGGCCACCGATGTAGGCAACGACTGCGGCAAACGTATCAATGCCACCGTGCGCATGAGCAGTGCCCTGGACATGGCGGCCGACAAGATCGACCTGGTGCGCGAAATCGCCATCCAGCTGATTCGCAATGCCGTGGTGCACGGCGTCGAGGCACCCTCTACCCGGCTCGCGTCACAAAAACCCGCTGAAGGGCAAATTGCGGTCAACCTCACCCGCGATGAAAGCAGCCAGTGGCAGCTCAGTGTTCGCGACGACGGGGCCGGCCTCAATGCGGCCCAGGTGCGCCAACGCCTGCTGGAGCTGAACTGGTACACCGCAGAGCAGCTGCAGGGTTTCAGCGACAAGCAGGTCATCGCGCACATCTTCAAGCCCGGGTTCTCCACCGCCCTGGCCACGTCCCGGCATGCCGGCCGCGGCGTTGGCCTGGACCTGGTGCAGGCGAATGTGCAGAACCTGGGCGCACGTTTGCTGCTGTCGAGCACGCCGGGCCAGCACACCGAATTCAAGATCAGTTTTGCGGGCTAGAGATATGGCCCCCACGCTTGTCACTTCGTGTAATGCGCTGCCCCCCGAGGGGGCTGCTGCGCCTGCGGTCTGGCAAAGCCAGTCCCGCGGCCCCTGCTTGATCTGGATTGAAGTCCCTAGGGGGCTGCGCTTGCTCGGGGCGGGCCCGGCGCGGCGCACTGTGGCCCCCACAGAAAAACCACAAAGAGGAGTAGCACCATGCGACTGTTAATCGTTGACGACTCCAACATGATCCGCACCCGCATCTCGCGGGTGGTCCAGAACGGCGGCCTCAAGGGCGTCGTGCTGGCGGGCCTTGCCAAAAACGGCGTGGAGGCTGTGCGCATTGCCAAGGCCACGCACCCCGAGGTGGTCACCATGGACCTGACGATGCCCGAAATGGACGGCATCGAATGCATTCAGGCGCTGCTGAGATTTGATCCGAAGATCAACATTCTGGTGGTCAGCGCCCTGAGCGACAAATCAACCGCGATCCAGGCGCTCAAGCTGGGTGCGCGCGGCTTTGTTGCCAAACCTTTTACCGACGAAGAGCTGCAAATGGCATTGCTCGACGTTGCCGATGCCCGCTAAGGAGAGCTTTGTGGCCACGCTCAACGAAACCGACCTCAAACTGTTCATCGACTCCATCAGGCATTACCTGAAGGTCACCACCCGGCAAGAACCCCAGATCACCTCGGCCTTTCTCGGGACAGGCGATGTTGAAGGCTTTGAATTCAACGGCCTCGTCACTTTTTCCGGCAGCCACAACGGCCATGTCATCGTCTCGATGCCGGCCAAACTGGTGCGCGAGATTTTGCTGCTGCAGCACGAGACCGACCTGAGCGACAGCAACCTGCTGGACGCTGTCGGCGAAATCGCCAACACACTGGCCGGCAATGCCCGCAAGGCCCTGGGGCCAGAACTCCAGATCTCGGTTCCGATCAAGCTGCATGGCGTGCAGGGCATCAAGGCGAGGGTGCGCAAGCATCCGTATGTGATCACCCTGCGCTGGAACCACTATGAAGCCCTGGTGTGCGTGGACATGGAACGCAGGCACTGATCGGACAACACCGATAGCAGGAGCAGACAGCAGACAGACCGCCAAAACAGCGCCCGAACAAACGCCCCGCCCTGCCATCAGGGCCGGGCGTGCACGATATTTGTGCGCCGCACCAAAATACCCCTGTTTTCGGCCAAAAATTGCGCCTCAACAGTGCACTTTCCACGCCCCAAGGTGGCATGATTTTCGCACTCATTCTGTGAATCAATCATCTTCATAGAAGGTTTGCACCATGCTGGGGTTTCGTAATTTTCTCAAGGCTGGCCACGGGCCAACGCTGGGCGCGGCGTTTTTCTATTTCGCGTTTTCGTGCTGCATCTGGGTCATGAACGGCGCCATGGCGCCCTTTATTTCGGAAACCTACGGCCTGTCGCCCACGCAAAAAGGCGTGATGCTGTCGATTCCTATTTTTGCCGGGGCCCTGATGCGCTTTCCGCTGGGCGTGCTGGCCCAGTACATCGGCCGCAAAAATGCCACGCTGGTCGAGATGGGCATGATCATGGTCGCGCTGCTGTTCGGCTATTTTCTAGTCGACTCCTATAACAGCCTGCTGGCCATGGGTGTGCTGCTGGGCATTGCCGGCGCCAGTTTCGGCGTGGCGCTCAGCCTCGGTTCGGGCTCCTTCCCGGCACGCTACAAAGGGCTGGCCATGGGGCTGGTCGGTGCGGGCAACGTGGGCACGGCCGTCTCGGTGCTGGTAGCGCCCGCGCTGGCCCAGCGTTTTGGCTGGCAGTCGGTCTACGGCATTGCCGCGCTGGCCATGCTGCTGCCGATGGCCGCCATGATCTTGTTTGCCAAGGAGCCGGACGACGTTGACAGCCATGCCAGCCTGCGCGAACACGTGGCCTGCCTGTTCGAAAAAGACGGCTGGGCCTTCAGCCTGCTCTACGCCGTGACTTTCGGCGGCTTCATCGGCCTGGCGACCTTTCTGCCGTCCTACTATTACGACCAGTTCGGCGTGAGCAAGGTGCAGGCCGGTCAGTTGTCAATGCTCGCGGCCTTCATGGGTGCGGCGCTGCGCATTTTTGGCGGCTGGATCTCGGACCACTGGGGTGGCGTCAATACCTTGAGTGCGGTGCTGCTCACGATTGCCGGCACGTTGGTCGCCTGCGGCCTGGCCACCTCCTCCCTGGTCGCGACCACGCTGCTGCTGATGCTGTGCTTCGCAGCGCTGGGTGCCGGCAACGGCGCGCTGTTCCAGTTGGTGCCGCTGCGCTGGCCGCTGGCTACCGCGGTGGCAGGCTCCATGATTGGCGAGATCGGCGCGCTGGGTGGCGGCCTCGTTCCCAATGCCATGGGTCTGTCCAAACAATACACCGGAACCTACATGTGGGGCTTCATATTTTTTGCTGCGCTGTCGCTGATCATGCTGGCGATGCTCCGCGTCATGCAGATCCGCTGGACCCGCACCTGGGCAGAAAAGGGAGGTCGTGCGCGCGCCGTTCCCGCGTGACCTCGCTTTCATGACAGGCTGGATTCGCGGCGCGGAGTGACGGCCGCGCAGCAGGTAGCCGAAGACAAAAGCCGGTAGAGCGCGTAGCGCCTGAGCCGGCACAAAACCGCTTGCTTCTTTTGCTTTTCTTGCGTGACTAGTTCGGAGTACTAGGTGCTACCGCGCACCACCAGTTCATAGCCTACATTCACGCAGGGTTCCGCCACCGGATCACCATGCATGAGGGCCAGCAGCATGCTGGCAGCCGCCGTGCCGATTTCAGCGCGCGGCGTGCGAACCGTGGTGAGGGTCGGCAGCATCTGGTCGCTTCCGGTCAAGTCGTTGAACCCGGCAATGGCAACCCGCCCCGGCACTGCAACGCCCAGGCGCAAGGCGGCCAGCAAAGCGCCTTGCGCCAGGTCATCATTGCAGAAGAACACCGCGTCCACTGCAGGCTGCTGCCCCATGATTTGCTCAAACATCTGCGCACCGAGCGCGAGCGAAGAAGGCGCCGGATTCAGCCATTCAAGCTGCGGCGCATAAAGGCCTGCTGAGCCAAGCTCACGGCGCCAGCCCTCCAGCCGCTGCAGTGTCCGCGGGTCCAGCTGGGCGCCGGCAAACGCGATCCGCCGGCGACCTCTTTGCAGCAAATGGCGCGTCATCTCGGCACCGGCATCGGCCTGCGAGAAGCCGACGCAGTACAGGCCCGGCACACCGGCCGCGTCCATCAGGTGAACACAGGGAACGGCGCTCTGCAGGATCAGGGCGCGGGTGGCGTCGTTGCGCTCGAGTCCGGTCACCATGAGCCCGGCCGGACGATGCAGCAACTGCTCGCGCAACAAATGCTCTTCCTCGCTCGCGTCGTAATGCGTGATGCCAATCAGGGTCTGGAAGCCGGCGGGGCGCAAGGTCCGCTGGACCGCTTCGAGCAGGTCGACGAACAGGGCGTTGGACAGCATCGGTATCAGCACCGCCACATGGGAGCTGTGGCGCGACGCCAGCGCCCGCGCCGCCGGGTCCGGCACATAGCCCAGCTTGCTGGCCGACGCCTGGACACGGGCCACCAACTCGGGGTCGACCGCTCGCTCGCCCCGCAGGGCGCGCGAAACCGTGATGGGACTCACCCCGGCCGCCTGCGCCACATCGGCGAGCGTCACGCGGCCAGTCGCACGGGGTCGTGCTGGGTGTGAGTTCATGGTTTAGGGTAAATACCGAGTTGGCAAATGATCATATTCGCATAGGATAGCGCTATCCAAACGTAAGCGAGCCATGGGAATTCCCTAACTGGAAGTGAAATTCTTCTGGGGAGAAGTCCAAAATCGGCCGCTATTTTTTAAAACCCATTGGGATAGCGCTATCCAATTTTCAAAATGAGTGATTCCATCGTCATCATGGGTGTGGCCGGTTGCGGCAAGTCCAGCCTGGGACGGGCGGTTGCCCAACTCACCGGCCTGCAGCTGATCGAGGGAGATGACCACCACAGCCCCGAGAGCCTGGCCAAAATGAGCCAGGGCATCGCACTGACCGACGCGGACCGCGATGGCTGGCTGGGCAGGCTCAGTGCCGAGTTGCGGGCACATCCCGGCGGGCTGGTCCTCACCTGCTCGGCGCTCAAGCGCAGCTACCGCGAACGGCTGCGCCAGGCCGCCCCCGGCCTGCGGTTTGTTTACCTTGAGATCAGCCGTGCGCAGTCCCAAGCCCGTGTGCAAGCCCGCGCCGCGACGCATTTCTTTTCCACCAGCCTGGTCGACAGCCAGTTTGCCGCACTGGAGCCGCCCACCGGCGAGGCCGGCGTGCTGCCCGTCGATGCATTGGCCCCCATTTCACAACTGCAAGCCGAAGTCACCGCGTGGCTGGGCACCAAGGAGCAAGCATGAATCAGGAAGAACCGTCCGGCGTTTTCCGGAGTTTGAGCAACACCGCCATGGCCATTTGCCTGGGCGTGATGGCGGTCGCCGTCTTTGTCAACGTCGTTCTGCGCTACGGCTTCGGCAGCGGCGTCGCAGCCAGCGAAGAGCTTTCCCGCCTGCTGTTCGTCTGGATGGTTTTCATTGGCGCCACGGCCGCTTACCCGGCCGGCGAGCACATGGCATTCACGTCGCTGGTCGGGGCCCTGCGCAACCGGCCCCGCCTGATGACAGCCATGACGCTGCTGATCCGGCTGCTGGTGCTGCTGGGTAGCGCCTTGCTGGCCTGGGGCGCGTGGCAACAGGTGGTTGTCGGCATAGACAGCCGTTCCGTGGTGCTGGGCTACCCGACGGCGCTGTTGCCCCTGCCGGCCTTTTTGTGCGCGACAGCCATCGGGCTGATGGCGCTCGTCGAACTGATTAAACGCACACCGCTGGACCTCGGTCACGGTGTGGAAGTGGAGTAAGCAGCATGAGCAACGAAGGCCTGGCATTCATCATTTTTTCCGCGGGCATGCTGCTGCTGATGGGCATCGGCATGAACATGGCCCTGGCGCTGGTGCTGACAGGCGCCGGCATGGCCTGGGTGCTCGGATTCTGGGACACGCAGCTGCTGGCGCAAAACCTGGTGGCCGGCGTGGACAGCTTTCCGCTGCTGGCCGTTCCGTTTTTCATCCTGGCCGGCGAGCTGATGAACTCGGGCGGCATCAGCCGCCGCATCATCGCCATGGCCCAGGCCTGGGTGGGCCACATCCGCGGCGGCCTCGGCTTTGTCGCCATTGGCGCTGCCGTGCTGATGGCCAGCATGAGCGGATCGGCGCTGGCCGACACGGCCGCGCTGGCCACCATCCTGCTGCCCATGATGCGCCAGCAGGGCTATCCGATGCACACCTCCGCGGGCCTGCTTGCTTCGGGCGGCATCATCGCGCCCATCATCCCGCCGTCCATGCCCTTTGTGATTTACGGCGTCACGACCAACACGTCGATATCGGCGCTGTTTATCTCCGGCATCGTGCCGGGGCTGATCATGGGTGCGGGCCTCATCGTGGCCTGGAAGCTGGTGCTGCGCAAGATCGAGCTGCCTTCCGGTGAGCCCCTGTCCATGGCAGAGCGCCTGCGAGCCACCGCCAAGGCTTTCTGGGCCCTGCTGATGCCCCTCATCATCATCGGCGGCATGAAGTCAGGCATCTTCACACCGACGGAAGCCGCCGTGGTGGCCGCTTTCTACGCGCTGGTGGTGGCCCTGTTTGTGCACCGCGAGATGAAACTCACCGAAGTGCATGGCGTGCTGGTTCGTGCGGCCAAGACCACCGCCATCGTGATGTTCCTGTGCGCCGGTGCGCAGGTGGCCAGCTACATGATCACGCTGGCCGACCTGCCCAGCGTGCTGGTGTCCTGGCTGGGCCCGCTGGTGCAGAGCCCCCGCCTGCTGATGGCCGTCATGATGGTCACGCTCGTCATCATCGGCACGGCGCTGGACCTGACGCCGACCATCCTGATCTTTGCGCCGGTCATGTTGCCGATCGCGGTCAAGGCCGGCATCGACCCGGTGTACTTCGGGCTGATGTTCATCCTCAATGGCGCCATCGGCCTGATCACGCCACCGGTCGGCACCGTGCTCAACGTCGTGGCGGGCGTCGGCCGGCTGTCGATGCACCAGGTCATCAAGGGGGTCAACCCCTTCCTCGTCACCTACCTGCTGATCCTTTCCGTGTTCGTCATGTTCCCGCAGATCGTCACCGCACCCGTTGCGTGGATGCGCTGACCGCTTTCTCTGACCTCTTTCATTTTCACTTTCAAACCAAGGAGACTTCCGTGATTCATTTCCGCCGTACCCTGATGGCCCTTACCGCCGCAGCCGCCCTGACCGCGTCGTTTGCCGCCCTGTCACAAGACATCAAACCCCGCCTGATCCGCTTCGGCTATGGCCTGAACGAGCAGAGCAACCAGGGCCGCGCCGCCAAGGTCTTTGCCGACCAGGTCGAAAAGGCCTCCGGCGGCAAGATGAAGGTGCGGGCCATCGGCGCAGCAGCGCTGGGCCCCGACACGCAGATGCAGCAGGCCCTGATTGGCGGAGCCCAGGAGATGATGGTGGGATCCACCGCCACGCTGGTGGGCATTACCAAGGAGATGGCGCTGTGGGACACGCCCTTCCTGTTCAGCAACGCGCGCGAGGCAGACCAGCTGCTGGACGGCCCGATTGGCGAGAAGGTCAAGGCCAAGCTGCAGGACAAGGGACTGGTCGGCCTGGTGTACTGGGAAAACGGATTTCGCAACCTCACCAACAGCAAGCGCCCGGTCAACAAGATGGAAGACCTCGATGGCATCAAGCTGCGGGTCATGCAAAACAACGTCTTTCTCACCAGCTTCAAGACGCTGGGCGCCAACGCCGTGCCCATGGCCTTCTCGGAGCTGTTCAGCGCACTGGAGACCAACACGGTGGATGGCCAGGAAAATCCTTACAACACCATCCTGTCGAGCAAGTTTTATGAGGTGCAGAAATACCTGACCGTGACCAATCACGTGTACAGCCCGTGGATTGTTCTGGTCAGCAAGAAATGGTGGGACCAGCTCTCGAAAGACGAGCAGAAGGTGTTGATGGATGCGGCGAAGGCCAGCCGCGACTTCGAGCGCAAGGACACCCGCCAGGAAGCCGCGCAAGCCGTGGCCGAACTCAAGGCCAAGGGCATGAAGGTCAATGAACTGTCTGACGGCGAAGCTTCGCGCATGCGCAACAAGCTGACCAAGGTCTATGCCCTGATCGGTGCGGATGTCGGCATGGAGACCTGGATCGAAACGCAGAACGAACTGCTGAAAATCCGCAGCAAGAAGTAAGCGCCTGCAACCAGGGTTGCGCCGAAGCAGGGGTGGGAGGCGGAAAGCCGGAAGGCCGGAAACTCCCCCACCCTTCTCTTTCCGCACTTCCCGGGCTGTAGCGCCAGGTGGCCCGTAATGGCCCGCAATGATTATTTCGGCAAGAACAGCAGCCAGTAAATCAGCAGCAGGTTCACCACCACACTGATCACCAGGCCGACCTTCAGCAGCGCAGCGGGATCCCGCTGGATCAGGCGGGATGCGGGCGGCGCCGTCAATGGCCGCGAGGCGCCCCGTTCCAGCGCCAGCAGCAGCTCCTCGGCCGTCTCGAAGCGTTGGCGCTTGTCGCGCGCCACGGCCTTCAACACCACATGGTCCAGCCAGATCGGTACCTCGGGGTTGTGGCGGCTTGGCGGAATCGGGTCGTGGTAGTAGCGCCCCGCCTGATAGGGCAGCACCTCGCCATACGGGAGCTTGCCGGTCAGCAGCTGGTACAGCGTCACGCCGAGCGCGAACAGGTCGCTTTGCGCATCAGGCAACTCTGCGGCCAGGTCGCTGCTGGCCCCGCCGGTCTTGACACCAAAACCCCACTGCTCGGGATTGATGTAGCTGGGCGTTCCGGCATGCAGCTGGCGCATGGCCTCGGGCTCGCGGCCCGTCAGGGCAACCCCCAGATCGAGCACGCGAAGCATGCCGTCCTCACCCTGGTGCAGGTTGGCGGGCTTGATGTCGCGGTGGATCACACTCTGGCGGTGCAGGCGACCGAGGGCTTTCGCAGCCTGGGTGGCCACCGTCAGGACCTGCGGCAGGCTGAAGGCATGCTTGCGGTCGAGTTGCTGCTGAAGCGTTTCACCGGCATGCCAGTCGTAGAGCAGATAAAAGGCACTGGCTGCCTCGACGCCCGGCGGATGGTCATGCAGATTGACAAGATGGTCGGCCGCGCGGGACGACTGCATGCGCTTGGCCAACCAGGCTTCGTGGGCCAGCATGGCGCGCTCCTCGGGATCCTGCGCACGTGCAGGGTGCAGCGTCTTGATGGCATAGAGTTTCTGGCTCGCGACATCCCGTACCTGGTAGAGCAGGTTGACGCCATTGTCTGCAACGAGGGCCGTCACGGACAGGCCATCCAGCACACTGCCTACCTTGAGCCGCCGCGGCACCGGCAAGGCCAGCGCCTGGCGGTTTTCATCCTGCAGATTCGCATCGAGCAAGCCCAGCACGCGCACCACCAGGGCAGTGACGTTATCCGTCGTGCCTGCGGCCATCGCGGCATCAACCAGCTGCTGGCTGAGGGTTTTCGCATCAACCCCGGTGTCTCCGGCACGCCCGGGAATGCTGGCGGGCAGAACCAGGGCATCGAGCCGCTTGCCCGACAGTACGTTGTGCACCCCATCAGACAGCAGCACGAAAATATCGCCCACCTGCAGGTCACCCTGGGAGTAGTCCACCACCAGGCGGTCTTCCGCGCCCACGCAGCGCAGCAGCTGATGCCGGAAATCCGGGTGGTCGACCACGTGGTCGCTGGTGAGCTGCACCAGGTGGCCGGCACGCAGCAGGTAAGCGCGGGTGTCGCCGACATGGGCCAGCGAATACGACTGACCCCGCAACACCACGGCCGTCAGGGTGGTCAGGCCGATCGCCGGATGCCTGCGCCGGTTCAGGCCCGCCAGCCAGGCGTTTTGCGCGCCAATGATCCGGTCCAGCGCCACCGTGGTGTCCCAGGTTTCGGGGGTGCCGTAGTAATCGCGTACCAGGCTGGTGACGGTGGTTTGTGCCGCCTCTTTGCCCATGCCGCCGGTGCTCACGCCGTCGGCAATCGCCACAATGGAACCCATTCCCTCCCGGCCGGGCTCCGGCAGCATGGCTGCGCAGAAATCCTCGTTGCTGTCTTTGCGGCCCGCAAGCGTTGCGAAGCCAATGTCCAGGTCAAATGCCATGCACCAACATAAGCAAGTCCCATGCCCGAATTTGGTGCACTGCAATATAAAACATGCCCGTTACCCCACCAGCATCTGCATGCTGCGCTCGTAATGCACCGACAGTCTCTCGAAGACATCCAGCAATTCCTCGCTGGCCACCGCCAGGCGCTCCAGGCGCGCCAGCAGTTCCGGGGCACCCTGCCCGACGGGTGCGGCGCCGGCCAGCATGTGCTCCCAGCACGCGGCGGCAGCGTCCAGCGAGGTGCGAATGTCCCCGCTGGTGAGGGGGATTTCATTCAGGTATTTCAGCGCCTGCTCGAAGGCCGCCCGGGACTCGGCCATGCCCTCGATGTAGCGCGACGTGGCGGCCCTGCCCCCCATCGCCTCGAGCAAGGCATATTTTGCGAAACGCTGGCTTAGCATGCGCTGGCGGCCTGCCAGGTTGAGGACCTGCAGCGGGGGCATGGCACCCGCATTTTCCAGGCTGCTGGTCAGCCGCTCGGCTTCCTGTAGCAGCTGCTCGGCGAGTTCGTCGAGCGGGCCCATATGGCGAGCCTGCGGTTCGTCCTGCAATGCCTGCTTGAGCTGGCCCCACGTCTGCACGACCTGCCCCAACAAGTCCCCGAAGGTGGGCTGGGACAGACTTTTGCCGAGGGCCGCAATGTTCGCGTCAATGCGCAGGACGGACTCCTTCAGGTGCTCTTTGGCCTGCGCGACCTGCACCCCCGCCAATTGCTGCAGGGCCAGCTTCACCAGCCGCTGCGACAGCATGCGCAACTGTCCGGAACGGTTGACATCTTCCGCGAAACGCGCCGAATGGATGATCTGCTGCGACACCTGGCCCAGGCGCTGGTTGGTGTGCATGGAGGCGGTGCGCAGCATCTGGAACGCGTCGTCGTCCGACACCTGGCGCGCGCGCATCAGGATGCCCTTGGCACGGTCCACCATCTTGCGCTCTTCTAGGCGGCGTGACACCTCAAACATCTCCGCCCGCAAGGCCTGCTCGCGGCTGAAGCGGGCCTGCGCCAGATGAATGAGCGAGCGCAGGCGCTGCTGGCCATAGCCATTGATGACATAGGCATGAACGCCCGCGGCCAGGGCCCGCGTGATCTTTTCGGCGTCGCCATCGCTGGTGAACACGATGACGGTACGCGGCGAGGTCTCCGAAATGACCTGCAGGGCCCTGAACAGCGCCTCATCCGGCATCGAGTCATGGCAAATCACCAGGTCTGGTGCGTGCCGCAGCACCTCCTGCACCAGTTTGCTGCGCTCCTCGATGCAGCCGAGAACCTGGATTCCGGTCGCCTCGAGGTCGGACGCCAGCGGATGCGCGCCCGGCGGGCCGTTCAGATGTACCAGTGCGGAAGTCATAAAAATCAATGGGTTAAGAGGGAGTATGAGAGAAAACCGGCCTGTGCGACACCCCGCCGCGCGCCCTGAAACCGCCCCCGCCGATGCCATGCAGCTTTCGGGCCGGGAATCTGGCACAGATTTTGCACTAACAATCGCGGGCGTAACGGAGCGCCCAACCTTAGCGAAAGCACTGCGGGTTCTGCGCATAACGACGTGCGTATTGATGTGCCTCATACCGGTTTTACCGCCGGTTCCCTGTTTTGACAGGAGAGAGCATCATGGTTCCTACCTCATTTTTCCATAGTCCACCGGGCTGCAAGGCCATAGGCTCGGCTGCCTGGCTGACGGCCGGAACGCCTGCCCGCGTGGGCAGCTGCGAGACCGCGGCCTTGCGACTGGTCGGCCCTGCGTTGCCGGCGCTCAGTCGCGGCAGGTTTGGCATGACGCTTGCACTTACAACATTGAATCCACTGGAGTGACCCCATGAAAAAATCGAAACTGGTAATGGTCGGCAACGGCATGGCGGGGGTTCGCACCATCGAGGAATTGCTCAAGGTCGCACCCGAGCTGTACGACATCACCGTCTTCGGTGCCGAGCCGCACCCCAACTACAACCGCATCCTGCTCAGCCCGGTGCTGGCCGGCGAGCAGACGCTCGACGAGATCGTGCTGAACAGCTGGGACTGGTACAAGGACAACCACATCACGCTGCACGCCGGCAAGAAGGTTGTTGAAGTCGACCGCGTCCGCCGTGTCGTGCGCGCCGACGACGGCACCGAAGAGAAATACGACCGGCTGCTGATGTGCACCGGCTCCAACCCCTTCATCCTGCCGGTGCCCGGCAAAGACCTCCAGGGCGTGATCGCCTACCGCGACATCGCCGACACCAACGCGATGATCGAGGCCTCCGAGAAATACAAGAAAGCCGTAGTGATTGGCGGCGGCCTGCTGGGCCTGGAAGCGGCCAATGGCCTCATGCTGCGCGGCATGGAGGTCACCGTGGTTCACGTCATGCCCTGGCTCATGGAGCGCCAGCTCGACGATGTGGCGGGCAAGCTGCTGCAAAAGTCGCTGGAAGACCGCGGCCTCAAATTCATGATTGGCGCGCAAACCCAGGAACTGACCGGCGGTGCCGATGGCCGTGTCAAGTCCATCAAGTTCAAGGACGGCACCGAGCTCGACACCGACCTCGTGGTGATGGCCGTGGGCATCCGCCCCAACACCGAACTGGCCGAAAAGATGCGCCTGCACTGCAATCGCGGCATCGTCGTCAATGACACCATGCAGACCGTGACCGATGCCCGCATTTACTCGGTGGGCGAGTGCGCTGCGCACCGCGGCATCGCCTACGGCCTGGTGGCGCCGCTGTTCGAGCAGGCCAAGGTGGCCGCCAATCACCTGGCGCAGTTCGGCATTGGCCGTTACACGGGCTCGCTTACCTCCACCAAGCTCAAGGTCACAGGCATCGACCTGTTCTCGGCCGGCGAGTTCATGGGCGGCGAAGGCACCGAGGAGATCGTGATGAGCGACCCCTTCGGCGGCGTCTACAAAAAACTCGTGATCAAGAACGACAAGCTGATTGGCGCCTGCCTCTACGGCGACACCGTCGACGGCAGCTACTACTTCAAGCTGTTGCGCGACGGGCGCAGTATTGGCGACATTCGGGACAAGCTGGTATTTGGCGAATCCAACATAGGCGACGCCGGCCACGAAGGCCACAACAAGGCCGCCGCCATGCCCGACGAGGCGGAGGTCTGCGGCTGCAATGGCGTGAACAAGGGCACGATCTGCAAGGCGATCAAGGAAAAAGGCCTGTTCACGCTGGATGAAGTGCGCAAGCACACCAAGGCCAGCGCCTCCTGCGGCTCCTGCACCGGTTTGGTCGAACAGATCCTGATGTTCACCGCCGGCGGCGACTATTCAGCCACGCCCAAGCTCAAGGCCATGTGCGCCTGTACCGACCATGGCCACCAGGCCGTGCGCGACGCCATCCGCGCCAACAAGCTGCTCACCATTGCCAGCGTGCACAAGTTCCTGGAATGGAAGACGCCCAACGGCTGCGCAAGCTGCCGCCCGGCCGTCAACTACTACCTCATCAGCACGTGGCCCAAGGAAGCCAAGGACGACCCGCAAAGCCGCTACATCAACGAGCGCAGCCATGCCAACATCCAGAAAGACGGCACGTATTCCGTCATTCCGCGCATGTGGGGCGGCGAAACAACCGCCGACGAATTGCGCCGCATCGCCGACGCGGTGGACAAGTACAAGATCCCGACGGTCAAGGTCACGGGCGGCCAGCGTATCGACCTGCTCGGCGTGAAGAAGGAAGACCTGCAGAACGTCTGGAAAGACATCGGCATGCCTTCCGGCCACGCCTACGCCAAGGCGCTGCGCACGGTGAAGACCTGCGTGGGCAGCGAATGGTGCCGCATGGGTACGCAGGACAGCACGCAAATGGGCAAGGACCTGGAGCGCGCGATGTGGCGCATGTACGCGCCGCACAAGGTCAAGTTCGCGGTGAGCGGCTGCCCGCGCAATTGCGCCGAATCCGGCATCAAGGACGTGGGCATCATCGGCGTGGATTCGGGCTGGGAGATGTACATTGCCGGCAACGGCGGCATCAAGACCGAGGTCGCCCACTTCTTCACCAAGCTCAAGACCGCAGCGGAAGTGCTGGAATACACCGGCGCCTTCTGCGAGTTGTACCGCCAGGAGGGCTGGTACCTCGAGCGCACCGTGCATTATGTCAACCGCGTCGGCCTCGACTACGTCAAGAAACGCATTCTGGAGGACCACGCCGGCCGCAAGGCGCTGTGGGAGCAGCTGCAGTTTGCACTGGACGGCGAGCCCGATCCGTGGTTCGAAGCCGACAAGGCATCGGTGGACACCCGCCAGTTCGAGAAGCTGCCGGCCTGAGCGCGCAGACATAACAACAAGGAATACTGATGATCAAGCGAAGAATTTTCATTGCGTCTGCGGCCCTGGTCGGCGTGACAGTTCACTCGCAGGTGGCCGATATGCACGATGCGATCAACAAGGCGGGGCGCCAGCGCATGCTGTCGCAGCGCATGAGCAAGGCTTACCTGGCCCTCATCCAGAAAGTGGAAACCGGCAGTGCCCAGCAGGTACTGGACCGCTCGATGGCCACGTTCGACCGCCAGCTGGTCGAGCTGAAGGCCTATGCGCCCAGCCCGGACATTCGCAACACCTACGCCAAGCTCGAAGGCGCCTGGAGCGAATTCAAGTCCGTGCTGGTCGGCACCGTGCCCGGCAAGGAACACGTGCCCCATCTGATCCAGCTGGATACGAATATCCTGGCGCTGGCCCACCAGGGCACGATGCAGTACGAGCAGGCGGCTGGCAAGGCCACGCTGGGCAAGCTCGTCAACATCGCGGGCCGCCAGCGCATGCTGTCGCAGCGCATGGCCAAGTTCTACCTGGTCAATTCGCTGCATGTGGACCCGCAGGGCAGCATTGCTGAAATCGGAAAGTCGCGCGCTGAATTCCTGGCCGCGCTGGAAGTGCTGCGCAAAGCGCCCGAGGCGACCTCGAAGATCAAGGAAGAGCTGGCCCTCGCCGATGCGCAGTGGATCTTCTTCGACCAGGGCCTGCAGCGGCTGGACGGCGTGCGATCCACGCCAAAAATGATGTCCGATGTGTTCGTGTCCAGTGAAAACCTGCTGAGCGTCATGGACCGCATCACCGGTCTGTACACCAATATCAACGCATAAAGAGCCACACCATGAGTGAATGGAAAAAAATCTGCCTGGTCAATGAGATCCCCGTGCTCGGCTCGCGCCGGGTGGCGCGCGCAAAAGGCATCGATGTCGCCGTGTTTCGCAATTCCGAAGACCAGGTGTTTGCACTGCTCGACCGTTGCCCGCACAAAGGCGGCCCCCTGTCGCAGGGGATTGTCTTCGGCACCAGCGTGGCCTGTCCGCTTCACAACTGGACGATTGGCCTGGATGACGGCTGCGCCAAGGCGCCAGACGTAGGCTGCACCACGAAGTTTGCGTGCAAGGTGGAAGCTGGCGACGTGTTCCTGGATGCGGTCGAGCTGGCGACGCTGGCGGTCGATGTGAAACCGCCACGCGCCGGCCCGGGTGCATCGTCGGGCGCCATCGGCGACGAAAGCTTCAACGTGCAGACACCGCACACGGCGTGAGCCCAGGGGACCCCGCAAATTCAATGACAAACACCGCCGTGCAAGAAACGCGCTCCCACCGCCCCTGCTGCCATCCAGCCGCCGGGGCAGCTGATCGCTTTGTGTTAACGCCCACATACAGCCGGAGCTCCGCTGACCATGGCTGATACCCGATCTACCTGTCCCTGTTGTGGTGTCGGCTGCGATCTCGCGCTGGCGCGCGGATCGCTTGGCGACAACATGAAACACCGCAGCCGGAGCTCTGCTGAACATGGCTGATACCCGATCTACCTGTCCCTATTGTGGTGTCGGCTGCGGTGTGATCATCGAATCACAAGGCGATCAGATCACAGGCGTGCGCGGCGACCCCGATCATCCCGCCAATTTCGGGCGCCTGTGCACCAAGGGCTCGACCCTGCATCTCACGGCCTCCGCGCCTGTCACGCGGCAAACGCGCCTGCTGTATCCGATGCGGCGCGAACACCGCCGCGAGGCGGCGCAACGCGTGTCGTGGGACAGCGCGCTGGCCTTCGCCAGCGAGAGTTTTGCGCAAATCATCCGCGACCACGGACCGGATGCCGTGGGCTTTTATATTTCTGGTCAGTTGCTCACGGAGGACTACTACGTCTTCAACAAGCTGGCCAAGGGCCTGATCGGCACCAACAACGTCGACACCAACTCGCGCCTGTGCATGAGCAGCGCGGTGGCCGGCTACAAGCAGACGCTGGGCGCCGACGCTCCGCCTGCCTGCTACGACGATGTGAACCATGCGCAGTGCATTTTCATCGTCGGCAGCAACACGGCTTACGCACACCCCATCCTGTTCCGGCGCATTGAAGATGCCAAGGCCAAAAGCCCGCAGCTCAAGATCATCTTCTGCGATCCGCGCCGCACAGACACGGCCGAGATCGCCGACCTGTACCTGCCCATTCAGCCCGGCACCGATGTCTCGCTCTTCAATGGCATGCTGCACATCATGCTCTGGGAAGGCTGGGTCCAGGCAGACTACATTGCGGCCCACACCAGTGGTTTTGAGGCGCTCAAGGCCACGGTACGCGACTACACGCCCGATCTGGTCGCCGAAACCTGCGGCATCAAGAAAGAAGACCTGTTCTCGGCGGCAAAGCTGTTTGCCACCTCGGCCGCCACCCTGAGCCTGTACTGCCAGGGCCTGAACCAGTCCAGCAGCGGCACCGCCAAGAACGCGGCGCTCATCAACCTGCACCTGGCCACCGCGCAGATCGGCAAACCGGGTGCGGGCCCCTTCTCGCTCACCGGCCAGCCCAACGCCATGGGCGGCCGCGAGGTTGGCGGACTGGCCAACCTGCTGAGCGCCCACCGCGACCTGGCGAACGCGGACCACCGCGCGGAAGTTGCCGCGCACTGGGGCGTGCCCAGCGTTCCTGAAGCCCCCGGCAAGACAGCGGTCGAGATGTTCCAGGCCGCCGCCGACGGCGAAATCAAGGCGCTGTGGATTGCCTGTACCAACCCGGCCCAGTCCATGCCCGACCAGGCCACCGTGCGCCGCGCGCTGGAGCGGGCCGAGTTCGTCGTGGTGCAGGAAGCCTTTGCCACCACCAGCAGTTGCGATTACGCCGACCTGCTGCTGCCCGCCACCACCTGGGGCGAGAAAACCGGCACCGTCACCAACAGCGAGCGCCGCATCAGCCGTGTGCGGCCGGCCGTGCCCGCCCCCGGCGAGACCCGGCATGACTGGTCGATTGCCGTGGCCTTTGCGCAGCGGCTGGAGAAACTGCTGGGAGCGCAGAGCCCTCACCCCAACCCTCTCCCAAAGGAAGAGGGAGTCATACAAGAGACACAAGAGACAAGCAATTCACCTTCTTCACTCCCTCTCTCTCTGGGAGTGGGCAGGAGTGAGGGTGCGCAAACAGGCTCGCTCTTTCCTTATTCGCTAAGCGATGAAGCGGCTGGCGTTGAAACCATCTGGAACGAACACCGCGAATCCACCCGCGGCCGCGACCTCGACATCACCGGCATGAGCTACGCCATGCTGGAAGAATCGCCCCAACAATGGCCCCTGCGCGAAGGTGAAACCACGGGCAAGGTTCGCCTGTATGAAGACGGCATCTTCCCGACGGCCGATGGCAAGGCCAAATTCGTCAACACCGTCTACAAGCCAGTGGCCGAGCCGCGCGAATCCCGCTATCCGTTCTCGCTGACCACCGGGCGCCTGCGCGACCAGTGGCACGGCATGAGCCGCACCGGCACGCTGGGGCGGCTGTTCGGCCATGTGGCCGAGCCGGCCATCCAGATGAACGCGCAGGACATGGCACGCCGACTGCTCAATGAAGGCGACCTGGTTCACGTCACCTCCAAGCGCGGCTCCATCGTGGTGCCGGTGCAGTCCAGCAGCGAGATCGGCATGAGCCAGGCCTTCATGGCCATGCACTGGGGTGAGGAGTACCTGAGCGGCCGCTCCAGCACCGGCGCGCCGCTGGCCGGCGTCAATGCCCTCACCACGTCGGCCTACTGCCCCAGCTCCAAACAACCCGAGCTCAAGCATGCCGCGGTCAAAATCCTCAAGGCCGAGCTGCCCTGGTCGCTGCTGGCCATGGCCTGGCTGCCCGAGGACGACGCGCTGGGTGCGCGGGAACAGCTCAAGCCGCTGATGGCGGCGTTTCCCTTCTCCAGTTGCGTGCCCTTTTCCAACAACACACCGCTTGCGCAGAGCAGCCGCGAACGCACCGGCCTGCTGTTTCGCGCCGCGGCCGATGAAGCACCATCTGCCGAAACGCTGGCCAGCATCGAACGCATTCTGGGTCTGGCCGGCAGCGACGCGCTGCGCTATGCCGACAAAAAGAAAGGCCAGCACCGCACCGTGCGGCTGGTTCGCAACGGCGATCAGGCCGAGCTGGCCGGGTTTGTGCTCGCCGGCGACACCAGCGCCCAGGCGTGGATCAAGACCCTGCTGCAGGACGAACTCCCGGCACAGACCTACGGCCGCCTGTTGTTGCTGCCCGGCGCCAAACCGCCTGTCACGGTGCAGTCGCGCGGCAAACAGGTCTGCACCTGTCTGAACGTGACTGACACGGCCATCGCCGATCACCTGACCGCGCTCAGCCACGGTGAGGGCGGAGCCGGCTACCTGGGCACCGACGAGGAGCGCCTGGCCTCGCTGCAGGGCGCACTGAAATGCGGCACCAACTGCGGCTCCTGTGTCCCTGAACTCAAACGGCTGGTGCGCTCCGCCAGAAGTGCGCAACCTCCCGGGGCGGGGCCCGCCGGGCGTACGGTAATCCCGATCCGGCAGCTCGCTTAAGCTCATAATGAAAAGTTATCTTTCTTGACAGACAATTGCCTCATGGGCATTAGTCAGTACATCAAGGTCATCGGTCGTGGCAAGCAGGGCGCGCGTTCGATCACGCGCGAACAGGCGAGCGACCTGTTCGGCCAGGTGCTGGACCGCACGGTGACCGATCTCGAAATTGGCGGCTTTTGCCTGGCCATGCGCATCAAGGGCGAAACCCCGGAAGAGATGGCGGGGTTTCTGGACGCCACCTACCAGCGGCTGAACCACCTGCCCGCCACCGACCGGCCCCTGGTCGTGCTGCCCAGCTACAACGGCGCCCGCAAGCTGCCGGTGCTCACACCTCTGCTGGCGCTGTTGCTGGCGCGCGAAGGATTGCCGGTGCTGGTGCACGGCACAGCCACCGAGTCGAGCCGGATTTTTGCATCAGACGTGCTCTCAGCCCTTGATATCCACGCGCTGACAGCTACCAGAACCATAGCAAACGGCGAGGTGGCCTTTGCCGCCACCGAACTGCTGTGCCCCGGCCTCAAGCAGTTGCTGGACGTGCGGCGTGCTGTGGGGCTGCGCAACCCGGCGCACAGCCTGGTCAAGATCATGAACCCCTGCCTGGGCAAGGCGCTGGTGGTCAGCAGCTACACCCATCCCGAATACGCGATCTCCATGGGGCAGATCTTCGAGCTCATCGGAGCCAACGCCCTGCTGCTGCGCGGCACCGAGGGCGAGGTGGTGGCCGACGCGCGCCGCACACCGCAAATGGAAGCCTTTATCGCCGGCCGGCGCACCCTGCTGCAGGCCGCGCAGCCGGGCACCCTGGCCAGCGTGCCAGACCTGCCCAGAGAGATTGACAGCGCCAGCACCGCCGCGTATATCCGCGCGGTCCTCTCGGGTACACATGCCGTACCCGCATCGATTGCCCGGCAGGTGGAACATATCTTGCAACTGGTCTCGCAACTATGAAAAGCAAAATCCAACCCGCCCACCATGACAGACGCAACCTGATGCCCGGTGGCAAGTGCCTTCTTGTCGGCGCCGGCCCGGGCGACCCGGAGCTGCTCACCCTCAAGGCGCTCAAGGCCATCCAGAACGCCACCGTCCTGCTGGTCGACGACCTCGTCAGTGACGAAATCGTCGCCTTTGCGCGACCCGGCGCGCGCATTGTCCACGTGGGCAAGCGCGGCGGCTGCAAATCCACTCCGCAGGCCTTTATCGAGAAGCTCATGATCATGGCGGCCCGGGAAGGCGAAAACGTCGTGCGGCTCAAGGGCGGCGATCCCTTCATCTTCGGCCGCGGTGGCGAAGAAGTCGAGCACCTGAAGGCTGCCGGCGTGGAGGTGGAGGTCATCAATGGCATCACCGCCGGACTGGCCGCCGTGACCTCGCTGGGCGTGCCGCTCACGCACCGCCAGCATGCGCACGGCGTGGTGTTTGTGACCGGCCACGCCAAGCCCGGTGATGCCGGCACCGACTGGGCCGCCTTGGCGGCAACGGCAGCGCAGGCCAGGCTCACCCTGGTGATCTACATGGGTGTGACGGGTTCACAGCACATCCAGGACCAGCTGTTGCAGGGCCTGCCCGCGGACACCCCGGTGGCCATCATCCAGAATGCCAGCCTGCCCGACCAGCGCCACGCGGTCACCACCCTGGCAACCATGCGCACCACGATCGCTCGCGAACACCTGCAGAGCCCCAGCGTGATCGTGGTGGGCGATGTACTGCGCGGCGTGGCCCTGCTGGCCGAGCAACCGGAAGAACAGAACCTGCGGGAGTTTGGCTGAGGCGCTGAGGCCCTGAGCCCTGCGGTCCACGATGACCGTTGAGCCACGAGGTGGCATGCAGGAGTGCCGGCGTGCTTCGTTACTCGCCCCACTCCCTATTTTGAACGCGACGCGCTTCGCCTCACGTACGCACTCGCTTCGAATTTCATGGGTTTGACATGCAGACCGGCTATGCTCCGCATTTTTGATCGGACGAAGCTCATGTCAACCCGTCTTCTGGTCGGCGCCCTGCTGGCGCTCAGCGCGGCCTGCGCCCACGCGCAAAGCTTTTCATTCGGCCTGTGGGGCGACATGCCGTACCAGAAGGCCGGCGACGACGCCAAAATTCCCGCCCTGCTCAAAAGCATCAACCAGTCCGACATCGCCTTCTCGCTGTATGACGGCGACATCAAGGACGGCAGTTCCCGGTGCACTGATGACATCTACACCTCGGCGCTGGCCATGTTTGGCCAGATGAAAAAACCCGTGGTGTATGTCCCGGGGGATAACGAATGGACCGACTGTCACCGCCTCAACAATGGCGGCTACGATGCGCTGGAGCGTCTGGCCCATCTGCGTAAAACCATGTTCCCCACGTCCCGCAGCCTGGGCAAGCGCCAGATGCCGCTGATCCATCAGGGTCAGCCGGGTGAAAAGTTTTATGAAAACACCCGCTTCAGCCATCGCCGGATTGTCTTCGTCACGCTCAATGTGCCCGGCAGCAACAACAACCTGATCCTGGATGAAAAGGATTGCACGTTGAAAAGCGCCCGCACTGCCATTCAATGCGAGGCGGGCAATGCCGAGTACCTCGAGCGCGACGCGGCCAACGTGCAGTGGATGCAGCAGGCTTTTCAGGCTGCCAGGGAGTTGAAGGCGCCCGGCATCGCCCTGGTGATTCAGGCCGATCCTGGATTCGACTTGCCGGAGACCGAAGACCTCGACGAGAGCAAGGCGGCCAGGTTCAGCGGCTATCGCAACTTCATCGACAAGCTGACCACCGAGACAGAACAGTTCGCCGGCCAGGTCTTGCTGGTACACGGCGACACGCATTTCTTCAAGGTGGACAAGCCGCTGTACAGCCCCGGCAAACTGCTAGCCAACCTGACCCGCCTGGAAACCTTTGGCAGTCCGCTGATTCACTGGGTGCGCGTCACGGTGGATGCTAAGAGTCCCAATGTTTTCACCATCCATCCCGTGATCGTCAAGCAATAAACCCGCAACCTTTGAGCATAAGCCGCAAGCCAGACGCCATCATCCCGGCGGGCTACACTTTCGTGTTTTAAAAGCGCAGCTGTCGGCCACGGCCTGTTGGCGGGATTTGCCGGCGGACAGGCCAAAAACGCCGTCGTAGTTCCGCTATGCTTTTTATAGCTATTTGCGCTTGCCGCTTGTTTTTTATTACCCGGGCTAGAGGCCAATTTGACTCAGAAATTTGATGTGGTGGTTATCGGCGCGGGCGCGGCTGGACTGTTTTGCGCCGGGATCGCGGGGCAGCTGGGCCTGAAGGTGCTGCTCGTCGACCACAGCGAGAAGGTGGCCGAGAAGATCCGCATCTCGGGTGGCGGCCGCTGCAACTTCACCAACCGCGAGGCCTCCCCGGCGCAGTTTCTCAGCGAGAACCCGCATTTTTGCCGCTCGGCCCTGTCGCGCTACACGCCGCAGGACTTCATCGAACTGCTGCAGCGCTACGGCGTCCCTTTCCATGAAAAGCACAAGGGACAGCTCTTTTGCGACCATTCGGCCGAAGACGTGATCAACCTGCTGCTGGCCGAGTGTGATGCGGGGCAGGTCACACGGTGGCAGCCCTGCGGCATCAACAGCATGGCCGGCCCGGAGCACACGGGCACAGGCAGCTATCTGATGCAAAGTGACCGCGGCCCCATCGAAGCCCGGCAGGTGGTCATTTCCACGGGCGGGCTCTCCATCCCCAAAATCGGCGCCACCGATTTCGGCTACCGCATCGCCAGGCAGTTCAACCTGCGCCTGGTGGAGCCCCGGGCCGCCCTGGTGCCGCTGACCTTTGACGGGGATGGCTGGGCGCCTTATGCCGGGCTGGCGGGCCTAGCGCTGCCGGTACGGATTGACACCAGCCCGCTGGAGGCCACGCCCAAACAGCGCAAAAAGGCGGTGGTGTTTTCAGAAGACCTGCTGTTCACCCACCGCGGGCTGAGCGGCCCGGCGGTGCTGCAGATTTCCAGTTTCTGGCGCGAAGGCCAGCCAGTACGCGTCAACCTAGCGCCCGGCGTTGATTTGCCCGCGCTATTGCTGCGCGCCAAGGCCACGTCGAAAAAACTGATCGCCAACGAACTGGCCAGCCTGGTGCCCAGCCGCCTCGCAGACGCCTGGGCCAGCCAGGACCCGGCGCTGCAGCGCCCCATCAGCGAGGCCACCGACAAGGCCCTGCTGGCGCTGGCGCAGCGCCTGGCCGACTGGGAACTTGTGCCCACCGGCTCGGAAGGCTACAAAAAGGCGGAAGTCACCGTCGGCGGCGTCGACACCCGCGACCTGTCCTCGCAGACCATGGAGTCGAAGCAGCCGGGCCTGTATTTCATCGGCGAAGTGGTCGACGTGACCGGCTGGCTGGGCGGCTACAACTTCCAGTGGGCCTGGGCGTCGGCTTTCGCCTGTGCACAAGCCCTGCCAGCGCGGCAAGCTACACTGCCTGTCTGATTTGCGCCTTGCGAAGGCACTGGAACGGTCCTTCGATACCTCGGGACGAAGGGATTGGGCGGGCATCGTAGAGGAGCAGTTTTCCGCTGCGCAACACAAGAGAAAATCGAAAACGCGACAGCCCGTTTTGGCGCAGGGCCGCCCCAAGCCAAAACAGCCCCCTTCGGGGGGCAGACAGCTACACGAAGTGAGCGACCGTGGGGGCTCTTCCCTCCAGCCGGGGCCGCGGGACTGGCTTTGCCAGACCGCAGGCGCAGCGGCCCCCTCGGGGGGCAGCGAGTTACGCGAAGCGGACAAGCGTGGGGGCCATATTTCTGGTCTATAATCCAAGGCTTTGCTAGCAAACCCGCATCTGGCCTGATCCTGATCAGATCACTTAAAGATGCACCTTTTGGATCAATTCATCAATGACCACTATCCGTGTAAAAGACAACGAGCCCTTCGACGTGGCTCTGCGCCGTTTCAAGCGCACCATTGAAAAACTCGGCCTGCTGACCGACCTGCGCGCCCGCGAGTTTTACGAAAAACCGACGGCCGAGCGCAAGCGCAAGAAGGCTGCCGCCGTCAAGCGTAACTACAAGCGCATCCGCGCCATGCAGTTGCCCAAGAAGTTGTACTGATCCCCGATCGGTAGCGCCTCACGGCCACCCAAAGCCCGCCAGAGGACGCTCTAGCGGGCTTTTGTGTTTTTGGCGCCTGCTGCCGGGCCTTGCCGCTTTCACGCCGCCCCCTGGCTTCCCCATTCCCCTGCCCCATCCCCCCACCGCCCTCAGGAGCCCGCAATGTCACTCAAAGACCAGATCACCGAAGACATGAAAACCGCCATGCGCGCCAAAGACACGGAGCGCCTGGGCACCATCCGCCTGTTGCTGGCAGCCATCAAGCAAAAAGAGGTTGACGAGCGCGTGGTGCTCGACGATGTGGCAGTGGTCGCCATCGTCGACAAACTGATGAAGCAGCGCAAGGATTCCATCGAGGCGTTCCAGAAGGCCGAACGCACCGACCTGGCCGACAAGGAAGCGGCCGAGCTAAAAGTGCTGCAGGCTTACCTGCCCGCGCGCCTGAGCGCCGACGAAGTCACTGCCGCGGTGAAAGCCATCGTGGCCGAGTTGGGCGCCAGCGGCCCCGGTGACATGGGAAAGGTCATGGGCGCCGTGAAGACCCGGCTGGCGGGCAAGGCCGACATGGGCCAGGTGTCTGCCGCGGTCAAGGCAGCACTGGCCGGTTGAGCCTGCATTACTCCACCTGCGCTACTCCACCCGCACAGGCACCGACACCGGTTCAACAAGTGTTTTTCCCGGGTTGACGTTGTCCATGAAGTCCAGCTTCAGGGTGTAGGCACCGCTCGGCGGCGCCAGCCATACCTCGGACTGGCCATTGGCAAAATTCATTTCCGCCGGCTTGAGGCCGCCCTGAGGCGTCAGCGTCAGCCGAAAGTGGCCGGTGTCCTTTTCTTTTTGGCTCAGATGAGCGACGTTGAGCCCGGAAGCCTGAAACTGCACCCTGAAAGGCGACTTCAGCCGCGCATCCGGCGCCATGTTGAGCAGGCTGATGCCTTTTTTCACAAGGCTCTTGGGGTCCACGTCCTTGTTGTGGCGCGTCACCGTGATATTCAAGGGCTTGCTGTAGACGAAATGCGGCAGGTGCTTGTCATCGGCCAGCAGCAGCCGCAGCGAATAGACGCCTGGCGCCAGGGTCAGCACCGTCTCCATCTGCCCCTTGCCAAAGTGGATGTACTGGTCATTGAAAGGCAGGGCCTGCTTGAAGTCGAGCGGCAGTTCGCGATTGACCAGCAAGTGGTGGTGGCCGCTTTTCCCCGCGATGGGCTTGCTGATGGGCGCCAGCCCCCAACCACCCGCCAACCCGAAAGTCATACGAAACGGCGTTTCGATTTTCGCGCCGTCCTGCAGGTTGGTGAAGTAGGCTTCGGCGGTCAGCCGGGGCAATGCCGCTTGCCAGGGGTGCAAGGGTGCAGCGACTGGCGCAGGCAGATTGGGCTGCGGCGGGGGCGATTGTGCGTGGCACAGCGCAAGCAGGGAAAGCGATGCCGCCAGAGTAGAGGAAATTAGTACTTTTTTATTCAATTTATAGCCTAGGTTCCCGCCACTTTCATACGATTTACTAAAATCGAGCCGACGGATTTAGAACCATAAGTGTACATATCTGCCCCCACGGCCTCAATCCCCATCAACATGGTCTTGAGGTTGCCGGCAATGGTGATTTCTTCAACGGGGAAGGCAATCCGGCCGTTTTCGACCCAGAAGCCGGACGCCCCGCGCGAGTAGTCGCCGGTCACGTAGTTCACGCCCTGCCCCATCAGTTCGGTCACAAACAGCCCCCGGCCCAGCTTGCGCAGCATGGCATCCAGGTCATCTCCTGCCCGCGTGTGGCGGCTGGTCAGCGTGAGGTTGTGCGAGCCGCCGGCATTGCCGGTGGTGCGCATGCCCAGCTTGCGCGCCGAGTAGGTGCTCAGGAAGTACCCCTCCACCCGGCCGGCATCCACCACTTTGCGGGCGCTGGTTTTCACACCCTCTTCGTCAAAGGGCGCGCTGCCCTTGCCCTTGATCAGGTGCGGGTCCTCGTAAATGTCGATGTGCCTGGGGAAAGCAGCCTTGCCCAGGCTGTCCGCCAAAAACGTGCTTTTGCGGTAAAGCGCACCGCCGCTGACAGCCTGCACAAAACCGCCCAGCAGGCCGGCCGCCAGGGGTGATTCAAACAGCACCGGGCACTGTGTGGTGGGAATTTTCCGGCTTCTCAGGCGCGCCAGCGCGCGCTCGGCAGCATAACGGCCCACCGCCTCGGGGCGGGCCAGTTCATTGGCATCGCGCATGGAGCTGTACCAGGCGTCGCGCTGCATCTGGTTGCCCTTGCCCGCGATGGGCGCCACCGAAATGCTGTGGCGCGAGCTGGCATAGCCACCGCGAAATCCCTTGGTATGGGCACTGAAAAAATGGCTTTGCTGGGCCGACACGCCAGCCCCCTCGCTGTTGGTGATCAGCCGGCTGGTGCCCATGGCCGCGGCTTCGCATTGCAGGGCCAGGTGCGCCGCTTCCTCCGACGTGACGGCCCAGGGGTGGAACAGGTCCAGCGCCGGGTACTCGCGGGCAATGTCGCGGTCGTCGGGCAGGCCCGAAGTTTCATCTTCCGCGGTAAAGCGCGCAATGTCGTAAGCCGCCTTCACGGTCTGCTGGATCGCGGCTTTGGAAAAATCACTGGTGGCCGCATTGCCGCGCTTTTTGCCGATGTACACCGTGATGCCCAGCGACTTGTCGCGGTTACGCTCCACGTTTTCGAGTTCGCCCTTGCGCACGCTGACCGACAGGCCGCAGCCTTCAGACGCTTCGGCCGCCGCATCGCTGGCGCCCAGCTTCTTCGCATGGTCCAGCGCAGTGTCCACCAGCTCCTCGAAAAAGTCGCGGTGGTAGCTGAAACCGGATTCAGGCTCGCGGGTGGTGCGGCTCTTCAGGCCGGAAACGCTGCTGGCTGAAGGGGTGGAATGGCGGGTGGAAGGCTTTTGGGTCATATGGGTAGCTATGATACTGACTGCTATGAACACCAAGACTACCAAGGCCATCAAGGGATACTGGTCCAACGGCCGCTTCGTCAAACCCGAAGAAATCGCTGCCGAAGAAACAGGCCCGCCCAGCAAAACCCAACTGAAAGCCGAGGCCGATGAAAAACAGGCCCTGGGCGAAGCCCTGCTGACCCTGCGCGCCGACCTGATGGCCCGACTGGATTTGCCCGACAAACTCCTGGATGCGCTGGCCGAGGCCAAAAAAATCACCAATTTCGAGGGCAAGCGCCGCCAGATGCAGTTCATCGGCAAGCTGATGCGCCCCCTCGATGCCGGCCCGATCCGCGAAGCCATCAACGAGCAGCAAAGCGGCTCGGCGCAGCTCACGCTGCAATTGCACCTGGCCGAGCAGTGGCGCGACAAACTGATCGCCTCGGACGACGCGCTGGGCGACTGGCTCACGGCCTACCCCGCGACCGACTCGCAGCAGCTGCGCACCCTCATCCGCCAGGCCCGCAAGGATGCCAAGCCCGAAAAGCCCGGCGAAGCGCCGCGCCACGGCAAGTCCTACCGCGAGATTTTCCAGCTGGTCAAGCAGGCCATGGCGCCGGAGGCAGACGCATGAGCCGCCGGGCCGCTCCCAAGGCGAATGGCACCGTAGCGCGCAGCGCGGAGGTTAATCCATGAGCCGCCGGGCCGTTCCCAAGGCGAATGGCACCGCAGCGCGCAGCGCGGAGGTTGACCAATGAGCACAACCCTGCCGCCTGACCTCTACGATGCCGTCAAGATCGGCATCGTGTCGGTCAGCGACCGCGCCTCGACCGGCGTCTATGTCGACAAGGGCCTGCCGGCGCTCAAGGACTGGCTGACCCGCGCGCTGCGCAACCCCATCACCTTTGAGGAGCGCCTGATCCCGGACGAGCAGGCTGGCATCAGCGCGACGCTGATCGGGCTGGTCGATGCCGGCTGCTCGCTGGTGCTCACCACCGGCGGCACCGGCCCCGCATTGCGCGACGTGACCCCGGAGGCCACACTGGCAGTGGCCCACAAGGAAATGCCCGGCTTTGGCGAGCAGATGCGACAAATCAGCCTGAAATTTGTGCCGACCGCCATCCTGTCGCGACAGTGCGCGGTGATTCGGGACCACAGCCTGATCCTCAACCTGCCCGGCCAGCCCAAATCCATCCAGGAAACGCTGGAAGGCCTGAAAAATGAAGCCGGCGAGTCGGTCGTTGCCGGCATCTTTGCCGCCGTGCCCTATTGCATTGACCTGATCGGCGGCCCCTACCTCGAAACCGACCCGGCGGTCTGCAAGGCCTTCCGGCCCAAGTCGGCGATTCGTACGCCGGGCACACCAGGCACACCGGGCATACCAGCCCCATGACTCTCGCCGCGCCGTCAGCCATTGCCATCGCCGCGCAATTGGCGGCGGGCAAGCTTGACGCCACCACGCTGCTGGCCGACACCATGGCGCGCATTGATGCGCAGGATGCTTCGCTGGGCGCCTTTGTCGCGCTGCTGAACCCCGGCGCCGCGCGCGAGCAGCTGGAGCAGCTCCAGGAAGCCGGCGGCCCGCTACAGGGCCTGCCGGTGGCCGTGAAGGACATCTTCGACACGGCCGACCTGCCCACCAGCTACGGCTCGGCACTCTACGCCGGCGCCCAACCACGTTGTGACGCGGCCATCGTCAGCGTGATCCGCCGCGCCGGCGGGCTGGTGATCGGAAAATCGAGCACCACGGAATTTGCCTTTCTGCATCCCACCGCGACGCGCAACCCGAATGCGCCGGGCCGAACGCCGGGCGGTTCCTCCGCCGGGTCGGCGGCTGCGGTCGCCGCAGGTCTGGTGCCTTTTGCGGTTGGCACACAAACCGGCGGCTCCATCATTCGCCCCGCGTCGTACTGCGGCGTCACGGGTTTCAAGCCCAGTTTCGGCCTGTTGCCGACGGCCGGCCTCAAATGCTTTTCGTGGTCGCTCGATACCGTGGGCCTGTTCGCCCCCAGCGTGGCCGAGGTCGCGTGGTTTGTGCAGGCCGTGAGCGGACATGCGCTGGCGCTGCCAGCGGTGCAGGCAACACCGGCAAAGTCATGGGTGGTGGGCGTGCCCGACGCTTACCCCTGGGGTCCGGTATCGCCCAGCGCCCAGCGGGCGATCGACGCCGGCAGCCGCGCGTTGCGGGCCGCCAGCGCCAGGGTGCTGGGCATCACCCTGCCGGCCTGGATGAAAGACGTGTTTGAAGCGCAGGATGTGATCCAGGGCTACGAAGCCTGGCGTGCACTGGCGCGCGAGGTTGACCAGCTGGCCCGGCAACCCGAGGCGCTGTCGGCCATTCTGAGCGACTACCTCATGACTGCGCGCCACATCAGCGCGCAGGCCTATGAAGCCGCGCAGCAGACCGCGTGGCAGGGCCGCCGGGCCTGCACCGACTGGTTTGGCCAGTTTGATGTGCTGATGACACCCAGCGCCCCCGATGAAGCACCGCTGGGCTATGGCAGCACCGGTACCTCCACGTTTAACCGCGCCTGGACGCTGCTGGGTTTGCCGTGTGTGAATGTGGCGGGCGCCGTGGGCGTGAACGGCTGCCCCATGGGCCTGCAGGTCATTGGCGCTCCCCACGCAGACCGTGCCTGCCTTGAAGCCGCCGACTTTCTGGAACGGTCGCTGCGCTCGACCTGAGCGCGACCTGAAAACCGGTTGTCCTGGGCTTATTTGCCCACCAGCTGGTTCAACTTGTCGGCTTCAAAGGTCTCGTGCAGTGCGGCATCCTTGGGTACACACTCCCGGGTGCTGGTGGCCTGAGGCCCGGAAAGCTTTTCAATCGCCTGCCAGAGCATCGAGATCTGGTGCTCCTGCCCCGCCGCATTGTCGATCAGGCCGTGCATGGCCTGCGACAGCGGGTCGTCTTCCAGCGTGATGCCGTAGGCCGAAAATGGGGTCGTCGTGACGTCAGCGCTTTCACCGGTTTTGGACGGAATGATGCGCGCCGGGATGCCCACGGCCGTGGCCCCGGCGGGCACGGGCTTGATCACCACCGCGTTGCTGCCGATCTTGGCGCCGTCGCCGACCAGGAAACCGCCCAGCACCTTGGCGCCGGCGCTGACCACCACGTCCTTGCCCAGGGTCGGATGCCGCTTGGTGCCCTTGTAGAGCGAGGTGCCGCCCAGCGTCACACCCTGATAAATCGTGCAGCCGTCGCCGATTTCGGCGGTTTCTCCCACGACCACGCCCATGGCGTGGTCAAAAAACACGCGCTCGCCGATTTTGGCGCCCGGGTGGATCTCAATGCCGGTCACCCAGCGCGAAAAATGCGAGATGAAGCGGCCCAGCCATTTGAAGCCGTGGTTCCAGCACCAGTGCGCGCGGCGATGCAGCACCAGGGCATGCAGGCCCGGGTAGCAGGTCAGCGCTTCCCAGGCCGTACGGGCGGCGGGGTCGCGGTCGAGGATGCACTGGATGTCGGAGCGGAGTCTGGAAAACATGGCTCCGAGTCTACTGGTGGTCCAGCGTGTCTGCTGGCGCAGGCGTTTTGACCGCGGACGGCACAGCTTTATTCGCCGTCCTCGACATGGCCTTGGCCACGCCGCGCAGGATGTGGATCTCCTCGGGGCTGAGCTGCGCCCGGTTGAACAGCTGGTTCAGTCGCGGCATCAGTTTCTTGGGTGAGGCCGGGTCCAGAAAACCAATGTCGGTGAGCGCTTTTTCCCAGTGCCCGAGCATGCCGGCCACCTCGGCGGCGTCCGCCAGTTTGGACTCAGGCGTGGCCGGCTGCACGGCAAAGCCCCCCAGCGCCTGGCGCCAGTCATAGGCGATCAACTGCACCGCGGCGCCCAGGTTGAGCGAGCCGAACTTCGGGTCTGTCGGAATGCTCAGGGCCACATGGCAGCGGTACACATCGTCGTTTTGCATGCCAAACCGCTCAGAGCCAAACAGGAAGGCCACCGAATCGGGTTGCAGACCTTTATTTTCGGACGACGAAGGCTCATCGTTTGATAGCAATTTACTGAAGTGCTCGCGCGGCGCACGGGTCGGCGGGCCAAAGTCGCGCGGTGTCATGGCGGTGGCGCACAGGTGCGACATGCCATCGAGCGCCTCATCCAGCGTGGCCACAATCCGGGCGTTTTTCAGGACGTCGAGCGCGCCGCTGGCCCGCTGGATGGTTTCTTCACGGTTCAGTACGTTCGCCCAGCGGGGCGCCACCAGCACCAGGTCGTCAAAGCCCATGACCTTCATGGCGCGCGCCGCAGCGCCCACATTACCGGCGTGGCTGGTGTTGATCAGGACAAAACGGGTTTTCATCGGTAAATGTTGCAATGGGACGGCTGTCGCCGTCCTGTTTCAGGGGCTATTCGGGCGATGCCGGTAAAATGGGGATATTGTCGCCTGCCCCGGTTACCGGGCCGCAGTCCTGGTCGCAGCTTTCTGCCCGCTCTTTCTTACCCTTTATGTCCAGCAATCTACACCCCATGCTCAACGTGGCCATCAAGGCTGCGCGCGCCGCCGGCGCCATCATCAACCGCGCCGCCCTTGATGTCGAAGCCGTTCGCGTCTCGGTCAAGCAGACCAACGATTTCGTCACTGAAGTCGACCAGGCCGCTGAAGCCGCGATCATCGAAACCCTGCTGACGGCCTACCCCGGCCACGGCATCCTGGCCGAAGAATCGGGCAGCGAGCATGGCGCCAAAGACTCCGAATTCGTGTGGATCATCGACCCGCTGGACGGCACCACCAACTTCATCCACGGTTTTCCCGTGTACTGCGTCAGCATCGCGCTGGCCGTCAAGGGCAAGATCGAGCAGGCGGTGGTCTACGACCCCACCCGCAACGACCTGTTTTGCGCCACCCGGGGCCGTGGCGCCTACCTCAATGACCGCCGCATCCGCGTGGCCAAGCGCACCCGGCTGCAGGAGTGCCTGATCGGCACCGGTTTTCCCTACCGTCCCGGCGACAAGCTCAAAACCTATCTCAACATGCTGGGCGAAATCATGAGCCAGTGCGCCGGCGTACGCCGCCCCGGCGCGGCGGCGCTCGACCTGGCCTATGTCGCGGCCGGCTACAGCGACGGCTTCTTTGAAACCGGCCTCAAACCCTGGGACGTGGCGGCTGGTTCGTTGCTCGTCACCGAAGCCGGCGGCCTGATCGGCAACCTGACCGGCGAAGCCGACTTCATGGACCATGGCGAATGCCTGGCCGGCAACCCGCGCATTTACGGCCAGATGGTGGCCACGCTGGCCAAGTACAGCAAGTTTGCCGGCGCCGCCCAGAAGATGCAGGTCGCACACGCTGTCGAGCGCTCCGGCGACCGCCCGGCCGTGGATGGGGCCGAAGAAGAGGCCGAACCGGCCCCGGCAGCAGATACCGGTGCCACACCGGCGCCTGCGCGAACCCTCACCCGTGCGCGAAAAATACCTGCCGCCGGCCCCAAGCTCTGAGAGCCCCCCCCCGGTGAGGCCTCTTGCAGCCACACCACGAAGAATCCGGCCCGCAACACCGCCCGAAGCGGCCAGCACCGACGAAAAAACGGCGCCATACCTGACGCGGCCGTGCTTGCCCGAATGTAAAGCCGCGGACTAGAATGACCCCGGAACCACGACAGCGCTGCTGCGGGTTCGATGCCAGTAAGGTGCCCTCCCGGTAAGCAGTCGAGCTGCCCGGGTGGGTTCGGAGGACCTGAATATGGCCAACGACAGCCCAGTCCAGACGCCTGCGCCGACCCGCGCCGCGGTCGCAGGCGTTCGGGCGTTGTTTTGGCCCTTATCGCTCTTGATGGCCGCCGTCGTGGCGCTGACGGCATGGACTATTGCTGAAAGCTACGACCAGTACCGTGAACGCGAGGCCGCCCGCATCGAGGCCATGGCCACCCTGCGCGCCGGCCAGGTCACAACCTGGCTGCAGGAGCGTATCGGTCGGGCAGAGTTCGCCGGCCACAGCCCGATGGTCGAACTCTACTTGCGCTGGCGCGATGGGGGCGAAACCGCTGCCCATGACCGGCTGTTGTTCCGCTTGTCCCATTTTCACCAGGCCAGCGGAGGCCACAGCGTGCTGGTGATGGACGATCAAGGCCAGATCGTCGCGGGCACGCCCAACGCGGAACAGCAAGCGTCGCCCCTCCTGCGCGAAGCGGCCCGGCGAGCCATTGACAGCGGCAAACCACAGTACACCGATCTCTACGGGCACGATGGCGCGCCGCCGGCACCGCGGATCGACGTGGTGTCGCCATTCAACCTCGTCGGCACGCCGGCGCGCGCGGCGCTGGTGGTGAGACTTGACCCCCGTGACTTTCTGTTTCCGACGCTGCGCGAATGGCCGCTGCCCAGCCGGACTGCGACCTCCGTGCTGGTACGGCGTGAAGGCGACTTTCTGGTCGAACCCCATTCGAGAACCCGTTTGCCGCTGTCCTCGCCCGACCTGCTGGCGGCCAAGGTCATACGCGGCGATGTGCCGCTCGGCCAGGCCGTCGACGCACTGGATTTCCGGGGCCAGCCGGTGCTGGGCGTGCTCCGCCCGATAGCGGGCACGGACTGGTTCCTGATGGCCAAGATCGACCACGACGAGGCCTATGCCGAGGCGTGGCGCAACGCGCTGTGGATCGCCGCTGCGGGGGTGCTGGCGCTGCTCGCGATGGGGGTGGGCGCCTACTGGTTCCGCGAGCGTCAGGCTCTGCAGTTTGCACGCATCGAACGCGCCCACCAGGAAGAAAAATTGCGCGCGCTGCAACTGCTGGATGCCATCGCACAGGGCTCGACCGACTCGATTTTCGCCAAGGACAGGGCAGGCCGCTACCTGCTGTGCAACAAGGCGGGTTGCGAGGCCTTGGGCAAAACAATGGAAGAAATCATTGGCAACGACGACCGCGCGCTGTTTCCGCCCGCCGAAGCCGCCCGCCTGGCCGCCAGCGATGCGCGAGCCATGACGCAGGGCCGCACCGTCAGCTACGAGGTGGAACTCCCCACTCCGCGCGGGCTGTCCACCTTCCTCACGACCAAGGGCCCCTTGCGCAACACGGCGGGCGAGGTGACCGGCGTCTTCGGCATCTCGCGCGACATCACCGAGCGCAGCCGCATCAGCGCCGAACTGGACCTCCACCGCCATCACCTGGAAGCACTGGTCAAGGAACGCACGGCGGCGCTGGAGCGCACCGTCAGCGACCTGGAAGCCTTCAGCGCCAGCGTGTCGCACGACCTGCGTGGCCCGCTGCGCACCGTCAACGGCTTTGCCATGCTGCTGGAACGCTCGGAAGCATCCGCCCTGTCCGACAGCGGGCGTCACAAATTGGCCCGCATCATCGCCGGGGCGGCGATGATGGATCGCATGATCGAGGACATCCTGGCGTGCTCACGCGCCGAGCGCGTGGAGATGACCTTCCGGCCGGTCGATCTCAACGAGCTGGTGGGCAAGCTGGTACGCGAGCTGGCGCCGGCCTGTCCGAACAGCCACATCAGTGCCGGCCCGCTGCCCGTGGTGCAGGCCGACCCGACGCTGATGGGCCAGGTCTTCAACAACCTGATCGGCAATGCGCTGAAGTTTTCCGCCGGGCAAAGCCCGCCGCGTGTGGAGATCGGCACGCAGGAGGGGCCGGACGGCACCGAAATTTTTGTGCGCGACAACGGCGTGGGGTTCGATGCGGCCCAGTCGGACAAGCTGTTCGCGCCTTTCCAGCGCCTGCACCGCGCTGAAGATTTCGCCGGCACCGGCGTGGGCCTGTCCATCGTCAAGCGGCTGATCGAGCGCCATGGCGGGCGCATCCGTGCCGAGTCGACGCCGGGCGAACGTACGACCTTCGCGTTCACGCTGGGGCCGGCCGCGCTGGCGCATCCATAGGATAATAGGAGGCATTCCGCGCAAAGCCCGGCTTGTTCCTGGCCACCTTTGCGCCTTTCACCAGCCACACGGGTTACGTCTTGTTTCGTCTGCGGCTGGCGCCCTGCAGGGCTGTACACCTGCAGCGACCCCGCTGATGACAGGCAGTGAATGTCAGTTACCATCAAAACATAAAAACATAACCGAACCTTGGTGCAGGCACCCCCGGCGCGTCACCCAGAAATCCTGAAAACCCATGTCCATGTCCTCGATGCCTGAATCTTCTTCACAACCAGCTACCACGCCTGCAGCCGATGCCGCACTGATGCGTGAAGTCGCCGAACTGGTGGTTTCCTCGCTCAACCTCGAAACAGCTGCCGCCGACATCCAGCCCGACGATGCGCTGTATGGCGACGGCCTGGGCCTCGATTCGATCGACATCCTGGAGATCGCGCTGGTGGTGTCCAAACGCTACGGCCTGCAGCTGCGCGCAGACCATGAAGACAACACCGCCATCTTCCAGTCGCTGCGCAGTCTGAGCGAACACATCGCGCTGCAAAGAACGAAGTGAAACCCGGTTTGAAGGCAACACTGCTGCGCAGCGCTCGCTGGGCGGCCATTGCCGCCTTCTGCGCCGCCTATTCCATCGTCGCCCATCTGGCGGCGGCGGACCCCACCCCCGACCTGCTTGATGCGGCCGTGGCCATCGCGCCGCTGATTGGCCTGGCGCTGGTGCTGGCCTGGCGTTCGCCGCAGCGGCCCTGGATGCTGCTGCTGTGCCTGGCGGGCTCGGCCACCCTCTACGGCATGGCGGACTGGCTGGTGCAGCACTACAACTGGGTTTTTCTGCTGCAGCACGCAGGCATACAAGCCTTGCTCGGCCTGGCCTTCGGCCGCACGCTGCGCGCCGGCCAGGTCCCGATGGTGTCGCGTTTCGCTGCCATCGTGCATGGCCACCTGTCACCCGCGCTGGCGCGCTACACCCGCCAGGTCACCTGGGCCTGGACGCTGTATTTCGGCGCGATGACGGCCCTGTCACTGCTGCTGTTCTGGCTGGCGCCGGTCGCCGTCTGGTCAGCCTTTGCCAACCTGCTGAACCTGCCATTGCTGGTCCTGATGTTTGCGGCGGAGTATGCGGCACGCCTGTGCCTGCTGGCGCCCGCTGACCGGGCCGGGCCGCTGGAGGCCATTCGCGCCTACCGGCAGGCCAGCTCGGGCGGACTGCCGCCATCTTCCTGAGAAGTTCCTGAGAAGCCGCCTTTGTCCATGCCCACTTTTGCGCTCCTGACCCACCGCAGTTCCGACGACATCCTCGCCTGGCGCGACGGCCAGGGCATCACCGTGCGCCAGTTTCTCGGCGACGTCCGGCAGCTGGCTGCCGCGTTGCCAGCCGGCAAGCACATGCTCAATGCCTGCACCGACCGCTATCACTTCACGGTGGGCTTGGGCGCTGCGCTGCTGTCCCAAAAAATCAGCCTGCTGCCACCGACCCATACGCCGGAAATGATGCGCCAGATGCAGGCCATTGCACCCGATGTGTTCTGCCTGTCCGACACCTTTCATGAGATAAGCCTGCCGCGCTTTGTTTACCAGCAAGCCTTTGCACAAGGTCCGGCAGAGGTCGACGCTGACGCGCCCTGCGACATTCCGCACCTGCCCGGCGACCAGCCGGTGGCCGATGTGTTCACCTCGGGCTCGACCGGCGTGCCGCTGCCGCACCGCAAGACCTGGGGGGCGCTGGCGCAGGGTGCGCGCGCCGAGGCGCTGCGGCTGGGCCTGGGCCTGGATGAAGACCGCCCTTACAGCATTGTGGGCACCGTGCCGCCCCAGCATATGTTCGGCTTTGAGTCCACGGTGCTGTTGCCGCTGCAAAGCGGCGCGGCCATCCACGCCGGACACCCGTTTTACCCCGCCGACATCGTCAGTGCCATCCGCGCCGTCGCCCGCCCCCGGCTGCTTGTCACCACGCCCGTGCATTTGCGGGTGTTGATGTCCTCAGACGCTGACCTGCCTGCGTTGGACCTGCTCTTGTCGGCCACCGCGCCCCTGGAGCCCCAACTGGCGCAGACCTGCGAAAGCCGTTTTGCCGCCCCGCTATTTGAAATTTACGGCTCCACCGAAACCGGCCAGATCGCCTCGCGGCGAAGCGCCCAGACCCGTGAGTGGGAACTGTTCCCCGACGTCAGCCTGACGCCGCGAGGCGACCGCATCTGGGCTGGCGGGGGCCATGTCGCGCAGGCCATGCCCATGCACGACGTGCTCGAGCTGATCGACGACCGGCGTTTTTTGCTGCATGGGCGCCTGGGCGACCTGATCAACATCGCCGGCAAGCGCAATTCGCTGGCCTACCTGAACCATCAACTGACCTGCATTCCCGGCGTGCTGGACGGCGCTTTTTTCATGCCCGACGACAGCAGCGACGGCGCCGTGGTGCGCCTGATGGCCTTTGCGGTGGCGCCCGGCCTGTCGGCTGCCGAACTGCAGGCTGCGCTGAAAGAGCGCATTGACCCGGTCTTCCTGCCGCGCCCCCTGGTGTTGCTGGACTCCCTGCCGCGCAACAGCACCGGAAAACTCCCGCGCGAAGCGCTCCAGGCGCTGGCCCGGCTGCATCAGGTGCCTGCGGGCCGGGGAGCTGGCCACCATGCGGGGTGAAACCACCTTGACTATTGCCGCCGATCACCCGGCGTTCCCCGGGCACTTTCCGGGCAGGCCGATTGTGCCGGGCGTGGTGCTGCTCGATGCGGCCCTGCATGCGGTGGAGCAGGCCTGCCTGACCCCGGGCGAGCAACCGGCGGCCGGGGCGGCCCTGCATTGCCAGATTGCCTCGGCCAAATTCCTGAGCCCGGTGCAGCCCGGCGAAACGCTGACCATCGCCTACACCCGCACCGACAAGGGCCCCACCCGTTTTGAGATCGCCTGCGGCCAACGCCCGGTGGCGAGCGGCACTTTTGTCTTCGGGACCGCTCCATGAACCCCTCGCCGGGCCACCTACCAGAAGGCTCGCTCCGGTCGCCCGACGGGACGAAGCCACAAGCCGCCTGGCGGCAACGCCCGGAGCCCAGCAACATGCTGATGCTGCGCGTGATGACGTGGATTTCGCTGCGTTTGGGCCGCAGTGCCGGCCGCTTTGTGCTTTACGGCATCGCTGCCTATTTTCTGCTTGCCGACGCGGCGGCGCGCCGGGCCTCCCGGGATTACCTGCGCCGCGTGCTCGGGCTGCCCGGTGCTGCCCGGGTCGGCTGGCGCCATGTTTTCCGGCACTTTTTGTGCTTTGCCTCGACCATTCATGACCGGATCTACCTGATCAACGACCGCTTCAACCTGTTCGACATCCGCGTTCACCAGGAACACCTGGTGGCTGAACTCACCGCTGCGCATCAAGGCGTGTTTTTGATGGGCGCCCATGCCGGCAGTTTTGAAGTGCTGCGCGCTATCGGTCGCCGGCAACCCGGCCTGCGCGTGGCCATGGTGATGTACGAGGAAAACGCGCGCAAACTCAACGCAGCCCTGAGCGCCATCAACCCGGCGGCGCAGCAGGACATCGTCCCGCTGGGCCATGCCGATTCGATGCTCCGGGTCAACGACCTGCTGTCGGCCGGCAGCGTTGTCGGCATGCTCGCCGACCGCCGCCTGAACCGTGACGCGACCCGTCCCATACCGTTTCTTGGCGAGCCCGCCGAGTTTCCCGTGGGGCCGTTCCGGATGGCGGCCATCTTGCGGCGTCCGGTGTTTTTCATGGTCGGGCTGTACCGTGGCGGCAATCGCTACGATATCCACTTTGAAACGCTGGCCGATTTTTCCAGCATTGCCGCGGGCGGACGCGAGGCCGCGGTGCAGGCCGCGATGGCACGTTACGCGCTGCTGCTGGAGCAGCATTGCCGCACGGCGCCGTACAACTGGTTCAACTTTTTTGACTTCTGGCAGGCGGACAATCCGTTGCCCGCCGCAAACCCGGTTTCCCCCCATGATTCAAACGCTTGAAATGCCAGAAACGCAATCCCCGATGATCAGGCCCGTGCCAGGCCTGAAGGTCCTTCTGGCCGGGGTCGGCCTGCTGCTGGGCCTGTGCTGCGCACCGGCCCTCGCCGCCTGGGATGTGGCGCAGCTGATGCAGGGGCTGGCCCAGAACAAGTCGGGCCGCGCCAGCTTTGTCGAAACCAAATACATCGCGCTGCTCGACAAGCCGGTGGAATCATCCGGCGAGCTGCTCTACACCGCGCCCGACCGGCTGGAAAAACGCACGCTCAAGCCCAAGCCCGAGTCGCTGCTGATTGAAGGCGGCAACCTCACCGTCGAACGCGGCAAGCGCCGCATGGTGCTGAGCCTGCAGGAGCATCCCGAACTGGCCGCATTCACCGAAAGCATACGCGGCACCCTGGCCGGCGACACGGTCGCGCTCAAACGCATCTACAACCTGGACCTGGAAGGCAGCGAGGAGCGTTGGACGCTGACCTTGCGTCCGATCGAAACAAAGATGCTGGACGTGGTGCAGCGCATCCGCATTGCCGGCAGCCGTGCCGAGGTGAAGTCGATTGAAATCGAGCAGACCGACAAGGATCGCTCGGTGATGCTCATCGACAAGCTGGCCGCGCCATGATGGCAAGGTTGTTCCGGCGCCAGTTCTTGCCGGTCTGGATCTGGCTGGCATTTTTACTGGCCTGCGGCGCCATCATCAGCCGGACCACCATCACCACCGACCTGTCGGCATTTTTGCCGCGCAATCCCACGGCCGAGCAGCAACTGCTGATGGATCAACTGCGTGAGGGCCTGGCCTCGCGTCTGATTCTGGTGGGCATCGAAGGTGCGGACGCTCCCACCCGCGCCAGGCTTTCCAAAGAGGTCGCCCAGCGCCTGCGCACCGATCCTGCTTTTATCTCCGTCAACAACGGCGAGCCCGTCAACACCGAGCGCGACCGCGCCTACCTGTTCAACAACCGCTACCTGCTCAGCTCCGCCGTGACGCCTGAACGCTTCAGCGCGGAAGGCCTGCATGCAGCCCTGGGCGAAAGCATAGACCTGCTGGCCTCGCCCGCCGGCTTGCTGATGAAGTCCTTGCTGCCCCGCGACCCGACCGGCGAAATGGTGCAGCTGCTCGGCGAACTCGACAGCGGCAAACGCCCGCCATTGGTCGACGGCGCCTGGGCTTCACGCGACGGTGCACGCGCCCTGATGCTGCTGCAAACGCGTGCGGCAGGCTCCGACACCGATGCCCAGCAGCGCGCCATGGCCGCCATCCGGCAGGCGTTTGACGCGGCACCCCAGGCCAGCCCCGCCGCCCGGCTGGTGATGAGCGGCCCCGGCGTGTTTTCAGTGACCTCCCGCGAAACCATCCAGAGCCAGGTCAGCCGCCTGTCCCTGATCAGCGTCGTGCTCATTGCCACGCTGTTATTGCTGGTTTACCGCTCCCTGACAGCGCTGGCATTGGGTTTTTTACCCGTCCTCAGCGGTGTGCTGGCAGGTATTGCGGCCGTGAGCCTGGGCTTTGGGACGGTGCACGGCATTACCCTGGGATTCGGCACTGCGCTGATCGGCGAGGCGGTGGACTATTCGATCTACCTCTTTGTGCAATCCGAACAGGCCGGTGCCGACCCGCAAAACTGGGTCAAGCGCTTCTGGCCCACTGTGCGGCTCGGCGTGCTGACCTCGATATTCGGCTTTGCATCGCTGCTGCTGTCGGGCTTTCCGGGTCTGGCGCAACTTGGCCTGTATGCGATTGCCGGCCTGGTCGCGGCGGCCATCATGACCCGCTTTGTGCTGCCTCACCTGCTGCCGGCAAAGTTTCGCATCCATGATGTATCGGCCATAGGCCGCGTGCTGAGCCGCTTGACCCTGCGCGCCGGGGCACTGCGCTGGCCGGCGGCCATCCTCTTGCTGGGCGCCTGCGCCGTCCTCGTGAGCCAGCGCGCCACCTTGCTCAATGAGAAGATTTCCTCGTTGAGCCCGGTGTCGCAAGCCGAGGTGGCGCTGGACGAGCGCCTGCGTGCCGACATGGGCGCGCCTGATGTGCGTTACCTGGTGGTGGTGTCCGGCACCAGCCGGGAATCCGTGCTGCATTATTCCGAGCAGGTGGCTACGCTGCTGCAGGCGCAGGTCGATCAGGGCGAACTCGCCGGATTTGAAAGCCCCAGCCGCTATCTCCCGAGCGCCGCGACCCAACGCGCCCGCCAGGCCAGCCTGCCCCCGCCCGGCCCGCTGCAGGTGCGCCTGGCAGAGGCCGTTCAGGGGCTGCCGGTGCGCGCGCAACTGTTCACGCCATTTCTTGCCGACGTTGAAGCCACCCGCAGCAGGCCCTTGCTGCAGGCGGGCGACCTGGAGCGGACCTCCATGGCCATGGCGGTAGATGCCTTGCTGCTCCGGCAAGACCGCGGCTGGACGGCCTTGCTACCGCTCAAGGCCCCTGAAGGCGCCGGCATCAACGCCGGGAAGATTCGCGCCGCCCTAGGCGCCACGGGCCTGCCGAACGTGCTGTTTGTCGACATGAAAGCCGAATCCGACCGGCTGTATTCGGGCTACCTGCATGAAGCCACGCTGCTCTCGCTGGGCGGGCTGGTCGCCATTGTCGGGCTGCTGCTGGTGGTGTTCCGCTCGCCGCAGCGCGTGCTGCGCACCATCGCCCCCCTGGCCGCCGCTGTGGTTACAGTCACCGCGGGGCTGGCCCTGTTTGGCCAGCAACTGAGCATTTTGCATCTGGTGGGCCTGCTGCTGGTGGTAGCCGTGGGCTCCAACTACGCGCTGTTTTTTGACCGGCCCGAGCCGCTGGAGCCGATCTCCCACCGCACCCTTGCCTCGATGCTGCTGGCCAACCTCACCACCGTTGCAGGTTTTGGGCTGCTGGCTTTTTCCAAGGTATCCATACTGCACGCCATGGGCGTCACCGTGGCACCGGGCGTCATCCTGGCGCTGGTGTATGCAGCGATTTTTGCGAGACCATCCCGTGCCTGATCCGCGCTGGCACTCCACGCCGCTGATCCGCGCATCCCTTGCGCTGCATGGGCTGGCACTGGCCGCCGTCGTCACCGTACCCGGGCTGTGGCCCTGGGCGCTGGCCGCCGTGGTGGCCAATCACCTGCTGATTGCCGGCGCTGGCCTGTGGCCGCGCAGCCACTGGCTGGGGCCGAACTGGACACGGCTGCCCGCCGCCGCCACGGCCAGAAATGAAATCGCCCTGACCATCGATGATGGCCCCGACCCCGTCGTCACCCCGCAAGTACTGGACCTGCTGGATCGCCATGCGGTGCAGGCCACTTTTTTCTGCATCGGTGAACTGGCCGCGCGCTACCCGGACCTGTGCCGCGAAATCGTCAGCCGCGGACATGCCGTCGAAAACCACAGCCAGCATCACCGCCATTATTTTTCCCTGATGGGCCCGCGCGGCCTGGCGCGGGAACTGCACGCCGCGCAAGAGACGCTCACCCGGATCTGCGGCCAGCGCCCCTTGTTCTTCCGTGCCCCGGCCGGCTTGCGCAACCCCTTTCTGGAGCCGGTACTGGCCCGGTTCGGGCTCAGGCTCGCCAGCTGGTCCGCGCGGGGTTTCGACACCCGCATCGACGATGCCGAGCGCGTGAAAAGCAGCCTGCTGCGCGGCCTGCGGGCGGGCGCCATCCTGCTGCTGCACGATGGCCATGCCGCGCGCACATCCCGGGGTGTCCCGATCATTCTTGAGGTGCTGCCCGCCGTGCTCGACGCCGCTGCAGCCGCCGGCCTGCGTGTTGTCACCTTGCGCCAGGCCTTGTCATGACCACCCGCTGTTGCCGGCCAGCAAGCCTGCGTCAAGCCGGCTTGCCCGGAGGGTGGCCAGGCAACAGCTGCCCGGTGGAGTACGCGCCGTGATCGACAACAGTCCAAGCAATCCAAAGACCGCCTGGTACCGTCAGGCAGCCGCGGTGATTCCCAAGCACCTGTATCTGAAAAGCATCGGCACGACGATTTTCATCAGCCTGTTTTTTTGCGCTTACTTCTACCTGCTCAGGAACCCTGCCTACGCAACGACGGTGATGCCTGTCACCGGGCTGGATCACCTGATTCGCTTTGAACCGCTGGCCTTGCCGCTGTATGTGTCGCTGTGGGTCTATGTTTCCATACTGCCGGCCTTTTTTGCAAACCGGCGCGAACTCTACCGGTATGGCGCCGCCATGGCGCTGATGTGCATGGCCGGTTTGTCCATTTTTTATTTCTGGCCCACGGCCGCACCCACGCCCGATATCGACTGGACCCGGTATCCTGATATGGGCCTTCTCAAAAATATCGATGCCTCGGGCAATGCCTGCCCTTCCCTGCACGTCGCCACCGCGTTCTTTTCGGGTTTCTGGCTGCATCGCCTGCTTCGTCGCTTCGGTGGACCGCTGTGGATACTCCTGCTCAACTGGGCCTGGTGTATCGGTATCATTTATTCGACACTGGCAGTCCGCCAGCACGTGGCGGTGGACGTCGCAGGGGGCCTTGTGCTCGGCGGGCTGGCGGCCTGGTTGTCACTGCGCCGGCTCGTGCCCGCGAAAATCGAAGAAGTTGCGGGAAAAGTCCGCAACGCTTCCTCCTGACGTTCTGCCCGACCGCCCGACTGCCCGGCCCCTGTATTTGCTAACATCTCACTTCATCTTTTGATTGGCTAGTTTTTTCTGAACCCGCTCTGGCTCTCCCATTTCACCGCCACCAGCTGCATCGGCCAAGGCTTGGGCGAGACGCTGGCCTCGCTGCGGGCGCAGCGCAGCGGCCTGAAGCCCTGCGATTTCGATTCGGCTGACCTGCCCACCTGGATTGGGGCCGTCGAGGGCCTGGCCGACGAGGCCTTGCCTGCCGGACTCCAGGCATTCGATTGCCGCAACAACCGGCTGGCCCGGCTTGCCCTGCGGCAAGACAATTTCGAGCAGGCGGTACGGGACGTGGCCGCACGCGTAGGACACCGGCGAATCGGCATCTTCCTGGGCACCAGCACCTCCGGCATCCTGCAGACCGAGCTCGCCTACCGCGACCTGGACCCTGCCACCGGCGCGCTGCCCGCCAGCTTTATGTATGCGTCCACGCACAACCCCTTCTCGGTGACGGCCTTCGTGCGCGAGTATTTCCGTCTCGAAGGACCGGCGGTGACGGTGTCTTCGGCCTGCTCATCCAGCGCCAAGGTCTTCGCTTCGGCCCGCCGCATGATGGCCGCCGGGTTGATTGACGCGGCCATCGTCGGCGGGGTGGATTCTCTGTGCCTGACCACGCTGTACGGCTTCAACTCGCTGGATCTGCTGTCGCGCAGCCCGTGCCAACCCTTTGACGCCGCGCGCAAGGGCATCTCCATCGGCGAAGGTGCGGCCTTTGCACTGCTGGAGAGGACGCCTGGGAGTCTGGACGCCAGCGCGGTGCTGCTGCGCGGCGCCGGTGAATCCAGCGACGCTCACCACATGTCGGCGCCGCATCCGGAAGGGCTGGGCGCCGTCATGGCGATGCGGCAGGCACTGGCCAGCGCGGGCCTGCCGCCCGCCGGGATCGACTACATCAACCTGCACGGCACGGCCACCCCCTCCAACGACGCGGCGGAGAGCAAGGCCGTCGCCACCGTTTTTGGCGCGCATGCGCTGCCCTGCAGCTCCACCAAGGGGGCGACCGGCCACACGCTCGGAGCCGCCGGTGGCATAGAGGCCGTGATCAGCGCGCTGGCCCTGCAGCAGGGTTTCATGCCGGGCGGCGTGAATACCGACAGCGTAGACCCCGACCTGCCGGTCAACTACCTGCTGGAAAACCGCGATCAGGCGCTGACGCATGTGCTCAGCAATTCTTTCGGTTTCGGCGGCACCAACTGCAGCCTTGTTTTTGGCCGCGCCGGCTGAATGCCGAATACGTGAAACGCCGGATATGACTACATCCAACCCACCCGCCGCCAACCCGCTCACGGTTTTTGTCGAGGGCATAGGACTGTTAGGCCCCGGTTTTTCCAGCTGGGAAGAAGGCCGCCAGCACCTGGCGGGCCTGACACCTTATGCCTCGCAAAAAACGCTGCTGCCTTCGCCGATGTCGCTGCCAGCGGCGGAACGCCGGCGTGCCGGTGCGGTCATCAAGGTTTCACTGGCGGTCGGCCATGAGGCGGTTAACGCGGCCGGGCTTAGCGCCGCCGAACTGCCCTCGGTGTTCAGCTCCTCAAGTGGTGACGGTGTCAATTGCCACGAGATCTGCTCGGCGCTGGCATCGAGCGACCGGCTGATTTCTCCCACCCGTTTTCACAATTCGGTGCACAACGCGGCATCGGGTTACTGGAGCATTTCCACCGGCGCCATGCCCTCTTCGTCGGTGCTGTGCGCCTACGACGGCAGCTTTGCCGCCAGCTTGCTGGAAGCGATGACGCAGGCCGTCATCGACGACACCCCGGTGCTGCTGGTGGCCTACGACACCGATTACCCGGAACCGCTGCACAGCAAGCGGCCGGTGCCCGACACGATGGGCGTGGCGCTGGTCATCCGCCCCGGCGCCAGCGCACGCAGCCTGGCCCGCATCACGCTGCAGGGCGGCAACGGCCTGACCACGGCTGCGGCCACTGTGATGAGCGACGCCGGGCTGGAGTTCCTGCGCCAGACCATTCCGGCCGCCCGCGCCTTGCCTCTGTTGCAGGCTCTTGCCCAACAGCAGGCGGCAGCGCTGGTACTGGATTACCTGGAAGGCACGCAACTGGCGCTGGAAGTCGCGCCGCCATGAACAGGCAGCCCCTGAACCGGGACGACATCGCCCGCCGCATTCCCCACCAGGGCAGCATGTGCCTGCTCGATACCGTCATGGCCTGGGACGACAGCCACATCCGTTGCCAGGCCAGCAGCCATCGCGCCCCCGACCACCCGCTGCGGGCCCATGGCCGGCTGGGAGCGGCCTGCGGCGTGGAATATGCGGCGCAAGCCATGGCGGTGCACGGCACCCTGGTGGCGGAGGCGGCTGCGGGCACTGTCGGCGGCAGCTCGCCGCCGCGCGCCGGCTACCTGGCCAGCATGCGTAGCGTGAACCTGTATGTCGAACGGCTGGACACGGTGCCCGGCCCCCTGACTGTCAGCGCGGAGCGGATGACGGGCGACGCCAACACCGTGCTCTACAGTTTCACGGTGCAGGCCGGCGCCCAGACCCTGCTCAGCGGGCGGGCGGTTGTCGTGCTCGATGCGGCCCTCTTGCCGAGTCGCGTCAAAAGCAGCGGCAGCGGCAGCACGGGCTGAACCATCCGGCCCTTCAAGGACACCTTCATGACCCCTCCCCTCAAACGCGCACTTGTCACCGGCGGCAGCGGCGGCATCGGCTCGGCCATCTGCCGGCGCCTGGCGGCCGACGGCTTCAGCGTCATTGTTCACGCCAACAGCCATCTGGCCACGGCGCAGGCCGTGGCGGCCAGCATCGCGGCCGACGGCGGCCAGGCGCAGGCCGTGGCTTTTGATGTCACCGATGCGTCCGCCACGGCGGCTGCGCTGGAGGCCCTGCTCGAACAGGGGCCCATCCAGGTGCTGGTCAACAACGCCGGCATCCACGACGACGCCGTGTTCCCCGGCATGCAGCTGTCTCAATGGCAGCGCGTGCTGGATGTGTCGCTCAACGGTTTTTTCCACGTCACCCAACCCCTGACGCTGCCGATGATACGGACCCGCTGGGGCCGCATCATCACCATCACCTCCGTGGCCGCCGTGGCCGGCAACCGGGGCCAGGTCAACTATTCGGCGGCCAAGGGAGCCCTGCACGCCGCCACCAAATCGCTGGCCCTCGAAGTGGCCAGCCGCGGCATCACCGTCAATGCCGTGGCACCGGGCATCATTGACACGGCCATGAGCAATAGCAGCTTCAGTTCCGACGTCATCGAACGCATGGTGCCGATGAAGCGGGCCGGCCGGGCCGATGAAGTGGCCGACCTCGTCGGTTTTCTGGCATCAGAGCGGGCGGCTTACATCAGCGGGCAGATCATTTCCATCAATGGCGGCATGATCTGACCCCCGAACCAGCAGTTATCCGCTTGACTGTTGAAAAAGACGTGTAAAACTGGCTGATCCAGCGTCAAGGGCAATCACCTCAAGGGGAGAGCACAACGCACCCCATCAAGCCCCCCGGGGCACGCCTGGCCGCGTTGCTCCTCCTTGCAGACATCAGCCTGCGTCATCGTCGCACCTTGCCAACGCACGCCCATGACGGCCCACCCCCGGCGCGTCCAACTGCCGTTTCAGGTCTAGAGGTAAATACCCCATGAAGACTTCCGAACCCGTCCCTACGACGCATGCACCCCATATTCCGCTCACTGACTACTACCAGACAGAGCAGGATAGGCAAGCCTATTTGCGCAAGATCTTTGACAATACCGCTGCGGATTACGACCGTATCGAGGCGATGTTGGCATGGGGCACCGGTTCCCGTTACCGGCACCAGGCCCTGATCCGGGGCGGTTTGTAAGCGGGCATGAAAGTGCTCGATGTGGGCGTGGGAACCGGCCTGGTTGCTGCGCAGGCCTGCCTCTTGGCCGGCGATCCCGCCTTGGTCACCGGGGTTGATCCCAGCCCCGGCATGATGGCAGCCAGCAAGCTGCCCAAGACCATGGTGCTGATGGAGGGCCGGGCCGAATCATTGCCCTTTCCGGACAACCACTTTGATTTCCTGAGCATGGGCTATGCACTTCGCCACATCAGTGACCTGGGTGTGGCGTTTGCAGAGTTTCAACGGGTATTGAAGCCCGGAGGCCGCCTGTGCATCCTTGAAATAACCCAGGCGAAAAGCGGCTTGGGACAGTGGCTGCTCAAAACTTACATGCGGGGTGTGATACCGCTGCTGACACGGTTTATTTCCCGGGAAAAAGATACAGCAACGATCTGGCGTTACTACTGGGACAGCATAGAAGCCTGCGTCCCTCCCGAACAGGTCATGGCCACACTGAGGGCGGCCGGGCTGACGCAGGTCAAGCAACACCTGGAGGTTGGCGTGTTTTCGGAATACCAGGCGATCAAACCCGGGAACGCCAGTTGACGGCCTGCCGCAGGAAGGCAGGCATCATGAACACTGGCTTTGGGACGAACACCGTCACTAGGAGGAGAAGCGCCAGCCCAGCCTGAACCGCCAGCACCCATGGGCTGCGCTCAGCTGCCGCTCCAGCAAAAAACTCCCAGGATTGTTCATGGGCGCCCGAACAAGCGCCTCGCCAGCAACACGGGCAGACGCAGCACAAACCCCAGAAACAGGCGCGAGTGCATCCAGCTCAGCAAGAGGTTGTCGCGCAGGTAGTTGAAGTGCGAGACCCCGCCTTCGTCGGCGCGAAAATATCTGACGGTGGCCGGCAGGTTGACCGGCTTGACGCCGCGCCAGCACATGCGCACCGCCGCCTCGGGGTCAAAGTCAAAACGGCGCATCCAGCGCTGCCCATGCATCACCTCGCGCAGCGGCGCAATCGGGTAGACGCGAAAGCCGAACAGCGAATCGCCAATGCCGGCCCACAGGGTCTCCAGGTTGGCCCAACCGTTCGACAGCTTGCGGCCGTTGACGCGCAGGCGCGGCGCATCGGCCGCGAACACCGGCGCACCCAGCACCATGACGGCGGGCTGGGCGGCGGAGGTGGCCATGAAGTCGGGAATCAGCGGCGCCGGGTGCTGGCCGTCGGAGTCCATGGTCAGCACATGCGTGAAGCCTTGCGCCGCGGCCAGGTCCAGCCCGTGCAGCACGGCAGCGCCCTTGCCAACGTTGTGCGGCAGCACGATCACCCGCAAGCCTTCATCCTGCGCCGCCATCGCCTGCAGGCCTTCGGCGCTGGCATCGGTGCTGCCATCGACCACCACCCAGACAGGCGTCCACTGCGCGCGTGCCGAACGCACCGTTTCATAGACCTTGGGGCCGGGGTTGTAGCTGGGAATCAGGACAAGATGCGTGCGGGACGCGCTGGGCAACAAAGCATTCATGGACACGAAAGAAAGATAGAGAAAAAGCGAAAGCGGCCAGGTTCAGGCCGGCGGCGCCTTGGCAGGAAAGTCGGGCAACTGCGCATGCGCCAGCTCCGCCTGGAAGTATTGCTCCAGCTCGCTGACAAAATGCGCCGTATGCTGGGGCGGATCAAACCGCTTGCCAAGCCGGACCCGGTAAGTGATGGGCATTTTAGGCGTCCAGAACACCGACCAGCCTTTGCCCAGAAAAGCCGAATCGGTTTCGATAAACACCGTCTGCACCGGCACGCCGGCATTTTTGGCGATCAGCCCCGTCGTCCCCTGCATCGCACCCACAGGAAACCGGTTGGTGCGCGTGCCCTCCGGAAACAGCAGCAAATGGCTGCCCTGGTGTAAATCGGCAACGCCCAATTGCACCATGGTACGGATCGGCGTGTTGCGGATGTAGCCGGTCAGCCGTGCCCCCGCGCCAAAAAAGACACTGTTGACCAGTTCGGCCTTCATGATGCAGGCCGCATTGGGCAGGCGCGACAAAATCATCACGGCGTCGAGCAGCGAGGGGTGATTGGGCGCTATTAGCATGGCCGGCTCTCCCTGCAGCGTATCCAGCGCGGCCAGGTCAAAGCGGCAGGCCCCCATGAGTGCCAGAAAACGCAAGTAACCCCGGGCCAGCAGGTTGACCAGCTTGCGGCCTATCCGCTTGCTCAGCGCGCGCGGCAAGAGCGCGCGCATCGGCAAGGCCAGCAAGGTCACGGTCAGGCAGATCACGCCCAGCAGCGCGAAGCCCAGGTGCAGCCTGACGGTTTCATGCAGGGCCCTGCGAGCGGCGTGCAGCTTGAGGTGTTCGTTCAGCACAGCATGGGGCTTGTGTTCCATAAAGTCAGGCCTGTGGCCGGCCTTAGCGGGCAGCCGTTTCAGCACCCTCTACGACGCGAATGTTGGCCTTGCGCATGCGCATGGCCTGCCACGAGCGTTTGAGATTCCAGGCTGATGCAATGTAGAAAATGCCCTTGAGCACCGCCAGTGACCGCCAGATCGGTGTTTTGCCAAAAATATCGCCCGCCAGCATTGACAGCAACGCTTCTTTCACGCGCCACACATTGCTCGGATCCATGAACATGTCGCGCATGGTCGGGTTGGTCACGCGGTAAATGAACCACGAAAACTCCTTGGGGCCCAGCCGCACCTGCTGGTCAAAATGCGCTAGCGCCGACGCGGCTTTGGCGGGTTCGCGCAGGCAGGTGTCGACCGTCTCGGCCCCGACAAAGCCGCCCTGCATCGCCAGCATCACACCGGACGAAAACACCGGGTCAATGAAGGTGAAGGCATCGCCAATCATCACGTAGTTGGGGCCGTGCGTGCGGTCGCAGGCGTAAGAGAAATTGCCGGTCGCCTCCACTTCGGAGGCCAGCGTCGCGTGGGCCAGCCGCTCGCTCAGGGCCGGGCACATCGCAATCGTGTCGAGGAAAAAATCCCTGACGGGCTTGGTGCGGCTCTTCAAATAATGCGGCCAGACCACGGCGCCAATGCTGGTGAAGCCGTCCGCCAGCGGGATCAGCCAGAACCAGCCATGCTCGAACCAGAAGATGGTGATGTTGCCTTCGTCCTGGCCCGGATGCCGGCTTGCACCGGTGAAGTGCCCATAGAGCGCAGAACTGTTGTGCTTGGGATTGCGGCGCTTGACGTCGAACTGTTTGCCCAGCAAGGTGTCCCGCCCCGAGGCGTCCACTACAAAGCGGGCCCGCCAGTGCTGGACGCTGCCATCCTCGTGCTGCGCATGAACCGTGGCGCCGCTGTGGTCGGCAGCAAACGCCACGTCCTTGACACGGCAGCCTTCAATGACTTCGGCACCCAGGCGGGCGGCATTGCGGATCAGAATTTCGTCGAACTCGGAGCGCCGCACCTGGTAGGAAAACGGCATGGATTTGTCCCAAGCGTCGCCGAACTTGAAGGTCTGGCTCTTGGCCTCATGCCAGGGCGAGACAAATTCGGCGCCCCATTTCTCCATGCCGATGGCCTTGACGGCGTCAGCCACGCCGAGTTTTTCAAACAATGGCAGGTTGGCCGGCAGCAGCGACTCGCCGATGTGAAAGCGCGGATGGTGTTCTTTTTCGAGGACCACGACCTTGTGCCCCCGCTGTGCCAGCAGCGCCCCTGCCGTGGCCCCCGCCGGACCACCACCGATCACGAGTACGTCGCATTCGTTCAGGGTTTCCGGGAATGTAGGGGTCGGTGAACTCTGTTCGGTCATTGCGTTCTTTCGTTGGAGTGGGATAGGCATCAATTGCAATGAATTGACGGCATTCCGGCAACCAGGGCAATTTACCACGCCTCAAGCACCCCACTTGGCGCACATCACCCAGCCGCCATTGGGTAAAGTGTGTGCAACGCACCATGAACCGCACCCAGCCTGCCCTGAACACCCCGCTGCCGCTGGCAGCACGCCTGCAGGGCCAGGCGAAAAGCTGGTTGCGGGTCGTCCTGAGCCAGTATGTAGCCAATGGCCTCACGGTCTCGCTGGGCCTGGTGCTGATCATGCTGGCCATCTTCGAGGCTGCCGGCCTGGCCGCGGCCTCTACCGCCGCGGTCGGCGTCCTGGTCACCAGCCTGCCGGATGTACCCGCCCCGCGAAAGCGCAAGATCATGCAGATGCTGCCCGCCCCGCTGCTGGGAGTGCCGCTGTTCGTGCTGGTGCAGCTGGTGCGCCAGGACGCGGTGTTGCTGGGCGTGGTGCTGGTAGCCGGCACCTTCCTGGCCGTCATGATGATGGCCTGGGGCAAGCGCGGCGGCCCCATCTGCTTTTCACTGATGTTCGCCATGCTGTTTTCGATGGCCGCGCCACCTGTCGACTTGCTGGAGCAGATCGCCCTGGATGCCGGCTGGTTTCTGGCTGGCGCCGTGCTGTACCTGCTCTGGGCCGTGCTCACCACCCACCTGCTCAACCAGCGCTATCGCACCCAGCTGCTGGCCGAATGCCTGAACAGCTTTGCGCAAATCCTGCGCACACAGGCCTGGCGTTTCGCCCCGCAGCCCGACCACCAGGCGCTGCTGGCCAGCATGCTGCAGCAGCAGGCAGAGCTGGCAGACCACCTGCAAAACACGCGCGACGTGGTGCTGGAGTCGCCCACCACGCCGCCGCGCCAGCGCCTGGCCGCCATGCTGCTCAGCCTGCTCGAAGCGCGCGACCACCAGCTGGCCTGCGACCTGGACCTGGACATCCTGCTGGACCACAGCGCCGGCACCGCCACCCTGCCGGCGCTGCAGCAGGCGCTCAACGCCACCGCCAGCGGCCTGGAGGCGCTCAGCCTGTCCCTGCTGCTGGGCAAGTCGGGCCATGCGATTGACGCCATGGACGACCTGCGCGCGCAGCTGGCCGGCGTGCTGCCGCCGCGCACCGCCCCGCTGAACGCGCTGGAGCCCGATCCGCTGCAAACACAGCTACCCGATACCGTGGCGCTGCTGCACAACATGACGGACCGCATCGGCCACATCAACGACGAGGCGGTGAAAATTACCACCCTGGCGCGTGGCGACCTGGCACCCGAGCTGGCGGCCGTGCGCACGCAATGGCAGCTCTTTGTCAGCGCCACCACCTGGTCGTGGAAGCCGCTGCTGGGCCAGCTGACCTGGCGCGCGCCCACGCTGCGCTATGCGCTGCGCGCCACGCTGGCAGTCGGCGCCGGCTACCTCGTGTCCCTGCGCCTGCCGTGGGTGGCGCATGAATACTGGATCCTGCTCACCATCGTCGTCGTGATGCGCGGCAACCTCGCGCAAACCGTGCAGCGCCGCAATGCGCGCGTGGGCGGCACCCTGCTGGGCTGCGGGCTGGTCATGGCGATACTGGCCACCCATCCAGGCGCCCGCACCCTCTTCCTCGTGGTGGCGCTGAGCATGGGGCTGGCGCATGCCTTTGCCCTGCGCCGTTATCTCTTCACCTCCATCGCCGCGACGGTGTCCGGCCTGCTGCAGGCCCACCTGCTGCTGGTCGGCGAGCAATTCACTTTCGCGGTGGGCGAGCGGCTGGCCGACACCCTGCTCGGCGCCCTGATTGCCTGGATCTTCAGCTATGTCCTGCCGGCCTGGGAGCGCAACCAGATCCCGGCCCTGGTGCGGCGAAGCGTTCAGGCGCAGATCCGGCATGCCCGGCTGGCACTGGCCCTGCTCGGCGCCCCGCAAACCTCGGACCTGCCCTGGCGGCTGGCCCGCCGTGACGCATACAACAGCCTCTCGGAGCTGACCCTGGCCACCCAGCGTACCCTGGCCGAACCGAGCCAGGTCAGGCCGCCGCTCGAGCCGCTGGAGGCCCTGCAGGCACGCAGCTACCAGCTGCTGGCCCAGCTCACGGCGGTCAAGTCACTGCTCCTGCTGCGCCGCGCGCAACTCGATTTGTCGGTGGCCGGCCCCGCACTGGCGCAGGCCGCCGAGCGCATTGCGGCTGAACTGTCCGGCACCGCAGCCACGCCGCAGGCCGTCGAACTCCCGATTGCCGGCCAGCCCTTCCAGCCCCGGCCCGACCCCCTCGTGGCAACCGACCTGACCCCCTGGCTGCTGCGCCGACTGGCGCTGGCCTGTGCCATGGCCCGGGAGCTGCGGCAGGCGGCGGCCCGTGCGCTGGCCTGAAGCAGACCACATTGACATTGATAATGCTGTTTTCAGCAGTATTCAGCACCAGTCAGTATTGAACTGCATGACGTCCTACCAAAAGCATGAGTGAAACCATCCGGGTGACCCCAGAACACACCAATCCCGCCGGGCCGCTTGAGCGGCATACCCCCATGATGCAGCAGTACCTTGGCATCAAGGCCGGGTATCCCGACACGCTGGTCTTCTACCGCATGGGTGACTTTTACGAGGTCTTTTTCGCCGACGCTGAAAAAGCCGCGCGCCTGCTCGACATCACGCTGACGCGGCGCGGCCAGTCGGGCGGCGAGCCGGTGGTGATGGCCGGCGTGCCCTTTCATTCGCTGGAAGGCTACCTGGCCAAACTGATCAAGCTTGGCGAGTCCGTCGCCATCTGCGAGCAGGTCGGCGACGTTGCCACCAGCAAAGGCCCGGTCGAGCGCAAGGTGGTGCGCGTGGTGACGCCTGGCACGCTCACCGATACCGAGCTGCTGAACGACAAGGCCGAATCGATTTTGCTGGCCGTGCACCAGGGCGCGCGCAATACCTGCGGGCTGGCCTGGCTGAGCGTCACGCAGGGTGAGATTCACCTGGCGCATTGCGTCAATGACGAACTGGAAACCTGGCTGGCGCGCATCAACCCCAGCGAACTGCTTTACAACGTCGACGTCACGCCGGCGTTTGAGCAGCGCCTGAAGACCCAGCGCTGCGCGGCCAGCGCCCGCCCGGCCTGGCAGTTTGACGGGGCGCTGGGCGCGCGCCGCCTGCTCGAGCAGCTCAAGGTGGCTTCACTGGCCTCATGGAACGCAGAAGCGCTGACCGAGGCCCATGCCGCCGCCTCGGCGCTGCTGGGCTACGCCGAACATACGCAGGGCCGGGCGCTGCCCCATGTGCAGGGCCTGCAGGTGGTGCGGTCGGGCGAACTCATTGAACTGCCCCAAAGCACGCGCCGCAACCTCGAACTGACGCAAACCCTGCGCGGCGAAGATTCTCCCACGCTGTTTTCGCTGCTCGACACCTGCACTACCGGCATGGGCAGCCGTGCATTGAAAAGCTGGCTGCTGAGCCCGCGCCGCGACCGCGCGCAGGCACAAACCCGCCTCGAAGCGATTGCGCATTTGCGGGGTGGTTCACAGCAAACCCTGCGCGCCAGCCTCAAGGGCTGCAGCGATGTCGAACGCATCACCGCCCGCCTCGCGCTGCGGCAGGTCAGGCCGCGCGAACTGGTGGCGCTGCGCCAGACCCTGGACAAGTTGCTGCAACAATCAGAGCACGCCGCCGGCGAAAACATTGGGCTGCCGGAACTGTTGACCCGAATTTTTGAGGATCTGCAGCCCCCGCCAGGATGCACCGAATTGCTGGGCCGCTATGTGCTCGATGAGCCCGCCGCGCTGATTCGCGATGGCGGCGTCATCAACCACGGCTGCGACGCCGACCTCGACGAACTGCGTGCCATCCAGACCAACTGCGACGGCTTTCTGCTTGAACTGGAAGGCCGTGAAAAAGCCCGCACCGGCATTGCCAACCTGCGCGTGCAATTCAACAAGGTGCACGGTTTCTACATCGAGGTCACGCAGGGCCAGCTCGACAAGGTGCCCGACGACTACCGCCGCCGCCAGACCCTGAAAAATGCCGAGCGCTACATCACGCCCGAACTCAAGGCCTTTGAAGACAAGGCGCTGTCGGCGCAGGAGCGCGCGCTCGCACGCGAAAAGTGGCTGTACGAGCAACTGCTCGACCAGTTGCAGGCCTTCATTCCCGCGCTGAGCCGCCTGGCGCGCGCCCTCGCCTCGCTCGACGCCCTGTGCGCGCTGGCCGAGCGCTCGCTCACGCTGAACTGGGCCGCCCCGGTGTTTGTGAAGGAACCCTGCATCGACATCACCCAGGGCCGCCATCCGGTGGTTGAAGCCCGTCTGGCGGAAACCGGTGGCGGCTCCTTCATCGCCAACGATTGCAGCCTGAGCGGCAAACACCGCATGCAGGTCATCACCGGCCCCAACATGGGCGGCAAGTCCACTTATATGCGCCAGGTCGCGCTGATCGTGCTGCTGGCCAGCGTGGGCTCCTACGTGCCGGCCGCCCGTTGCCGGCTCGGGCCCATAGACGCCATCCACACCCGCATCGGCGCCGCCGACGACGTGGCCAACGCGCAGTCCACCTTCATGCTCGAGATGACCGAGGCGGCGCAGATCCTGCATACCGCCACGCCGCATTCGCTGGTGCTGATGGACGAAATCGGCCGCGGCACCTCGACCTTTGACGGTCTGGCGCTCGCCGGCGGGATTGCCGCGTATCTGCACAACAAGACCCAGGCCTTCACCCTGTTTGCCACGCATTATTTTGAGCTGACCGAATTCCCCGCGCAGCACCATGGCGCCATCAATGTCCATGTCAGCGCAGTGGAATCGGGGGCGAATATTGTGTTTCTGCACCACATCGAACCCGGCCCTGCCAGCAAGAGCTACGGCATTGCCGTGGCAAAACTCGCCGGCGTGCCCAGCGCGGTGGTCACCCATGCCCGCCACGCGCTGAATGCGCTGGAAACGCAGCAGACCGAAACACGCGCCCAGGTGGATCTTTTTGCCGCCCCGCCGGCAACAGCCGCCCCCGAGCAAACAGCGCTTGACAGGGCATTGGATACCATAGACCCTGATACGCTGAGCCCCCGCGAAGCGCTGGATGCGCTCTACCAGCTGAAAAAGCTGTCGGCGCTGGCTTGAATGCGAAATACCAAACCCCTTCACCCAACTGCCATGACTTATTGCACTGCCATCAAACTGAATGCCGGTCTGGTCTTTTTGTCAGACTCCCGCACCAATGCCGGACTCGACCACATCAGCACCTTCCGCAAAATGATCGTCTACGAAAAGGCCGGCGACCGCTTCATGGTGCTGCTGACCGCCGGCAACCTGTCGATCTCGCAGTCGGTGCGCGAGATTCTCCAGATCGAGCACATCAAGGACGCCGAAACCGGCGAATCCATCACCATCTGGAACGCCAAAAGCATGTTCGATGCCGCCCGCGTGCTGGGCTCGGCGATACGCCACGTCTATGACCGCGATGCCGACGCCCTGCGGAAAGCCGACGTCGATTTCAATGTCTCGCTGATCTTTGGCGGCCAGATTCGGGGTGAAGGCATGCGCCTGTTCCAGATGTACTCGGCCGGCAACTTCATTGAAGCCACGGGTGAAACGCCTTACTTCCAGGTGGGCGAATCGAAATACGGCAAGCCGGTGCTCGACCGCGTCATCACCCCCGAGACGCCACTGGCGGAAGCCGCCAAATGCGCGCTGGTGTCGATGGACTCGACCATGAAGTCCAATCTCTCGGTGGGCATGCCGCTGGACCTCGTGGTGTACGAGGCTGACAGTTTCCAGAGCGACAAGGTGGTTTGCATCGACAGCAGCAACCCCTATTACTCGATGCTGCACAACAACTGGGGCAGACGGTTGCGCGAAGTGTTCGACAGCATTGAAGACCCGGTATGGGACGACGCGCACACCGACATCCCGCTGAAAATGCCGGCAAGCCGCCATGACCCGCTCAAGAAAATCAGCGGTCCCAACGAAAAGCTGATTTAAACCCGTGCCTTCTACTTCCTCTGCCAAAGCCCTGGTCATCTTCTCGCACGGCAACAGCTTTCCCGCCAGCACCTATGGCGTGCTGTTCAAGAGCCTCAAGGCCCGTGGCTTTCAGGTCAAGGCGATTGAAAAATTCGGCCACGACCCGCGCTACCCCGTCACCAGCAACTGGCCTCACCTGGTGCAGCAGCTTGCCGACTTCACCAGCCAGGAGGTCGAAAAGTCCGGCCAGCCCGCTTTCCTGGTCGGCCACTCGCTGGGCGGTTTTTTAAGCCTGATGTGCGCGGCGCGAAACCCGGTGCTGGGCGGCCTGCCGGTGCGGGGCGTGCTGATGCTTGACTCGCCGATTCTGGGAGGCTGGCGCGCTACCGCGCTCAGCGTAGCCAAGCGCGCCCAGCTCGTGGGCTCCATCTCGCCGGGCGCCATCAGCCGCAGGCGCAAACAGCAGTGGCTGGGCCGCGACGAAGTGCTGGCGCATTTCCGCAGCAAAAAAGCCTTTGCCCAGTGGGATGAGCAGGTGCTGATTGACTACATCGAGCACGGCACACACGATGCCGACACGGGCACCGGCAGCCAGCGCCTGCTGAGCTTTGACCGCGATGTGGAAACCAGCATCTACAACACCCTACCCGACAACCTGGAGAGCCTGCTAAAAGCGCATCCACTCAAATGCCCGGTCGCCTTCATCGGCGGACGGCAGTCGGCCGAGATGAAACAGGTCGGGATGGCCATGACGGAGAAGGTGACGAAGGGGCGGATCATGATGCTTGATGGCAGTCATCTGTTTCCCATGGAGAAGCCTGAGGCTACCGCGGCGGCTGTCGAGGCGGCTCTGCGGAATTTTGCTGATTAACTTTTCGGGTTGGGTTTGCTGAGGCTTGCTGGCCGGGGGTAGCCCGGCGGCTACTTACTTTTCTCTTGGCGACGCAAGAGAAAGTGAGTCGCCCGCCGGGGCGAGTCCCGGCCAGCCACCTCAGCAAAAACCCACTACAAAATATCCGCAGCAGAAAGCTCCGGCGTCTCCGCAATCCGCGCCGAAATCGCACGGCAAGCCTCCAGCAGCGGCGCCACATAAGCCTGCTCGGGATTGTCCTTCTGCCGGAACATCAGCGTGCTGACGCTGATCGCCGCCACCGGCACCCCGTGGCTGCCCAGGATGGCCGCACCGAAGCAAAAAATACCGGCTTCGTTTTCTTCGCTGTCCACCGACCAGCCCCGCTCCCGCGTGACCCGCAGTTGTGCCTGCAGATCCGCCAGCTCGACCACGGTGCTGGGTGTGTAGCGCGGCATGGGTAAATTTTCAAGCAATGGGTTCAGCGTTGCCGCGTCCAGCGCGGCAATATAGGCTTTGCCCACCGCCGTGGAATGCAGTGACACGCTGGTGCCTATGCGCGAGGCCATGCGTACCGCGCTCGGGCTCTCGAGCTTTTCGATGTACACCATGCTGGTGCCGTTAGGTACCGCCAGGTGCACGGTCTCGCCTGTGACATCGCGCAGGCGCTTGAGTTCGTCCACGGCCGCCAGCCGGAGTTCTGAACGGCCCCAGCTGCGGCTGGCCAGCTGGATGAGTCGCGGGCCCAGCGCAAGGGACGCGCTGCGGGTGTTCTCGACCAGCAGCCGCTCGGCCAGCAGGGCTGCAACGATGCGATGCACCGTCGGGCGCGGATAACCGCTGGCCCGCATCAAGGCGCCGACGTTGAGCGGCTCGGTCGAATCGGCCACCAGCTGCAGCACGTGCATGAACTTCGAAAACGACGCCGTGCCCGCCACTTGGGCCAGGGCAGGCTTGGTTACAGCGGACGGTGGTCGGGAAGCGGGCATGGGCAGGGCGATGTGCGGTGAGAGCTGATGAACAAAAAGGATTATCCCTGCTGGCCCGGCCCGCAACGCGTCAGGAGACCCGTCAGGACACCATGTAGCCACCATCAACCGGCAGGATCACGCCGGTCATGAACGCCGCCGCCGGCGTGCACAGGAACATGGCGGCCTGGGCCACATCGGCCGGCGTGCCCCAGCGCCCCAGCGGCGTCCGCGCCAGGATGGGGCCGGCGCGCGCCGGGTCGTCCTGCAGCGCCTGCGTGAGCGGTGTGGCAATCCAGCCGGGCGCGATGGCATTGACACGGATGCCGTCGGCCGCATAGGCGATGGCCAGCGACTTGGTGAGCTGCGCCACCCCGCCCTTGCTGGCCGCATAGCCCGGCACCAGCCCGCCACCAAAGAAGCTCAGCATGGAAGCGGTGTTGACGATGCAGCCGCGGCTGGCTTTGAGCCGTTCGCGCGTGGCGGTGCAGACCCGCATGGTGCCGGTCAGGTTGACGGCCAGCACCTGCTCGAACACGTCCAGGTCATGCTCTGCGCCACGCTTGATGATGCCCGCGCAGTTGAAGACGATGTCGAGCTGGTCCATGCCGGCCAGCGCCGCGTCCAGGCTCTGCGCCGACGTCACATCGGCCTGCCGCACGGCGACCGCCGCGTCCAGCGTACCGTCGCCCGGCCCCAGCCCGAGGGCCGTGACCTCGGCGCCCAATGCCGCCAGATGGTTGGCAATCACGGCGCCTATGCCCTGCGTCGCACCGGCGACCAGCGCCCGCTTGCCCTTGAAGAGTGCTGCCTGATAAGTCATGAGGATTCCTGGGTTGTCGGATAGGTGTAAAAGCGGCCTCACCAGCGCAGGACAGCCACCGCTACGCTATCAAAATAATAGCTGCATGCAACTTTCCCGCCTGGGCTGCATGCCTTTTGTTTTACTCCTTCCCGCCTTTGTGGGAAGGCTGGGATGGGGGCTGCGACCGATGCAAAAGACTGCAGCTTTTTTATACGCCGCCGGCCCTCACCCCAACCCTCTCCCAAAGGGCGAGGTAGCAAGAAAAGCGCATCGTACGCATTGAGCTGAGTAGTTACAAATCTTTCTCAAGATTTTGGTAACTACTCAGTCCTTCCTGTCTTGAGCAGTGATGCTTCCCCGTTTTACTCTTCCCGCCTTTGGAGCGAAGGGTCGCAGTGTCTCACTGCAACACGTGGGGCTGGGATGGGGCCGCGACCGATGCAAAAGACTGCGGCTTTTTATACGCCGCTGGCCCTCACCCCAACCCTCTCCCAAAGGGCGAGGGAGCAAGAAATGCGTATCGCATACATTGAGCTGAGTAGTTACAAATTTTGGCTAAACCCTAGTTCTTGATGTTCAGCTTGGCCATCAGCGTCTTGAAGTAAGCGCTGTCTTTGGCCATGTTGGCTTTGAAGGCCGCTTCGTCGGCATAGGCAAAGCCCAGGTTCTGCTTTTCCAGGACCTCGCGGAATGCCGGCTCATTGGCGGCCTTGAGCGTCACGGACTTGAGATAGGCCACGACTTCTGGCGGCGTGTTTTTCGGCGCCGCAATGCCGCGCCAGGTGCCAATGGTCAGGTCGATGTTGCGCTCCTTCAGCGTGGGCACTTTCTCAAAACCCTTGACGCGCTGGTCTGCCATGACGGCCAGGGTTTTCAGCTTGCCGGCCTGCACGTAGGTCGTCACTTCCGCAGGGCTCACGGCCACCGAGTCCACATGCCCGCCCAGCAGCGCCAGCACGGCCGGGCCAGCACCCTGGTAGGGGATGTGGTTGAACTTCACATTGGTCTTGTCTTCCAGCGCGGCCGCTGCCAGGTGCCAGATCGAGCCATTGCCCGCATTGCCCACGCCGACCGTGCCGCTGTCTTTGCGGGCGGCCGCGAGGAATTCCTCGATGGTGTTCCACGGCGCATCGGCGCGCACGGTGATGGCGGCCTGGTCGGCGTTCAGGCGGGCAATCGGCGTGAAGTCGTCGTAGGTGAACTTGGCCAGGCCCATGTGCGGCAGCGTGGTGACCTCCACCGTGACCACCGCCAGTTTGTAGCCGTCGGGTTTGGCGTTGATGACGTCCTGCCAGCCGATGGCGCCGCTGGCGCCGGGCTTGTTGACGATGACCACACTCTGCGGCATGTGTTTGCGCGAAGCGTCGGCAAAGGCGCGCGCCAGCGCATCGGTGCCGCCGCCCGGCTGGAAGGGCACGACCAGCTCAATGGCGTGGTTGGGGAAGTCGCGCACTTGCGCCACGGCGTTGCCGGTCAGGCCCGCGGTAAGGGCCAGGGCGGCAGGCAGCAGGGCTGCCGCGGCAAAGCGACGACGTGTGAGCTTGTTGATCATCTTCATGTAAATGTCTCCTTATATCTTTCAAATAGTTCAAACTTCAGTGGTCAGGACATGGTTGAGAGTCTTGATTGCTGAACCGGTTGACTCACCGCTGTGCAGCCTGTGTCTCCTGCGAGCCCGAGCTCGAATGACAGCCCAGGGCGCACGGTGGTGGTCTCTTTGTTCTGCTGCATCCCGAATGGTTGACCGAACACATTTCGTATTCATAAGGCTGGGA
>NZ_JBFUJT010000020.1:0-99625 GCF_056401235.1 Polaromonas sp. P4_F9
CCACTGGCGACTGGCGATCACCTGGCCGTTGACCATCACCGTCAGCTGGTCGGCCAGCGCAAACACCGCATCCATGTCGTGCTCCACCAGCAGCATGCCGTGCTCCTGCTTGAGCGCCAGCAGCAGCGCCACCATGCGCTCGGCCTCCGCCACCCCCATGCCCGCCAGCGGCTCGTCCAGCAGCAGCACCTGCGGCTCGGTCGCCAGCGTCATGGCAATCTCCAGCTGGCGCTGCTCGCCGTGGCTGATGGTGCCGGCGATGCTGTGCCGGCGGCTTTGCAGCCCGGCCAGCTCCAGCGCCCGTTCGGCGCGCCCGTTGACCGAGGCCATCCGCCCGGCGCGCTGCAGCCAGCGCCCGGCATGCGGCTCGCGCGACTGCGCGGCCAGCCGCACGTTCTCCCAGACCGTGAAGGGCAGGAAAATGTTCGTCTTCTGGTAGCTGCGCCCCAGGCCCTTGTTTGAAATCTTCTCCGGGCTCCAGCCCGTCACGTCGTGCCCGCCCAGCATGACCGTGCCCGAGCTCGGCGGCAAATCGCCCGACAGCAGGTTGGTCAGCGTCGACTTGCCCGCCCCATTGGGGCCTATCACCGCATGGATGTGGTTGCGCCAGAGATCGACAGACACGTCGTTCACCGCCGCCAGGCCGCCAAAGCGTTTGGTCAGCTTCCTGGCCGACAGGAGTATTTCAGCCATGGTCGGCTCCCTGGTTCTGGTCCTGATTCTGGGCCTGGTCTTGCTTGCCTTTGGCAAAGCGCTCCACCAGCCCGAGCAGGCCGCGCGGCGCGAACACCACCACGGCGACGATGAACAGCCCCATCCAGAGCTGCCAGTGTTTGCCCAGATTGACGCTGCCCAATACCTCGAGGGTGGGCAGGTCCTTGAACAGGTGCAGCAGGTATTCAAAGGCAAAGGCGCCCACGATGGCACCCGCAAAGTTGCCCATGCCGCCCAGGATCACCATCATGATGGCGTGCGCGCTCATGTGAAAGCCCATCAGCTCCGGGTTGATGTAGCCCGTCTGCGTGCCCCACAGGTAGCCGGCCAGCCCGGCCAGCGCGCCGGCCAGGGTGAAGGCCGCCAGCTTGTAGCCGAAGGTGCCATAGCCCATGGCCCGCATGCGGTGCTCGTTGACGCGGATGCCGGCCAGCGCCCGGCCAAACGGGCTCCACAGCAGGCGCCGCAGGAAGGCATAGACCGCCAGCAAGGTGGCCAGCGTGAAGTAGTACAGCGTGCGCTTGCCGTCCAACTCAAAGGGCGTCCAGCCAAAGAGCTCGGCGCTGGGCTTGAAGTTGATGTAGAGACCGTCGGAGCCGCCCAGCACCTTGTTGTCAAAGAACAGGTARAACACCATCTGGGCAAAGGCCATGGTGACCATGATGAAGTAGATGCCGTGGGTGCGCACCACAAAAAAGCCGATGACCAGCGCCGCCAGGCCCGAGGCCAGCACGGCCACGGGCAGGGTCCACCACAGGCTGACGGCCTCGCCCKGCGGGGTGAGGAAGGCCAGGGCGTAGCCGGCCAGGCCAAAGTAGGCGGCGTGGCCSAGCGAGACCAGGCCGGTCACGCCCTGCAGCAGGTCCAGGCTCATGGCAAAGATCGCCATGATCATCATGCGCGTCACCATCTGGGTGTAAAAGTCGGTGCCGGCAAAGGGRAAGGCSAGSAGGGCSATCAGCCCSAGYACGAGCGCCACCTGCACGCCGCGCGGCAGGGTTTCRAGATTGGATTTGGCTGAACTCATACCGCTTTAGCCGATAACTGAATTGGAAGTGTGGAGGCTTCTCTCCTCCAGGCAGGGGCCGCGGAACCGGCTTTGCCGGGCCGCAGGCGCAGCGCCCCCTCGGGGGGCAGCGCAGTACACGAAGTGACAAGCGTGGGGGCCATGGAATTCATTGTTTGAACARSCCTTCRGGCTTCCAGAGGAGWACGCCGGCCATCAGCATGTAGACCAGCATGCCGGCSACCGAGGGCAGCAAGACCTTGCCAAAGGTGTCGACCAGCCCGACCAGCAGCGCAGAAATGAGCGCGCCGCGCACCGAGCCGATGCCGCCGATGACSACCACCACAAAACACATGATGAGCACCTGCGAGCCCATGTTGGGGTAGACGCTGGCRATCGGYGCGGCGATCATGCCGGCSACYGCCGCCAGGCCGACGCCCAGGGCAAACACCAGGGCGTGGATGCGCTTGATGTTGATGCCCARGGACTCGGCCATCTCGCGGTTGAAGGCGCCGGCGCGTATCTTCATGCCSAGCCGGGTCYKGGAGATCAGCMMRTACAGRCCCAGCGCCAGCGCGATGCAGACGCCGGACATGAAGAGGCGGTAGACCGGGTAGGACAAATTCTCGGTGAGGGGGATCGAGGCGCCGAGCAGGTCGGGAATGGTCACGCCGTGCACGTCGTCGCCCCASAGGATGGAGCGCAGCTCTTCAAAGATGTAGATCAGCCCGAAGGTCAGCAGCACCTGGTCGAGGTGGTCGCGCTKRTAGAAATGGCGAAACAGCAGCCATTCGAGCGCCAGGCCRAAAATGACCGCGAGCACGGCGCCCARGAGGATGGCCAGGCTCAGGCTGCCCAGCTGGGCGCTGAGCGACCAGGCGAGATAAGCGCCCAGCATGTAAAAGCTGCCGTGCGCCAGGTTGACCACGCCCATGATGCCGAAGATCAGGGTCAGGCCGGCGGCCAGCATGAACAGCAGCAGGCCGTACTGCACGCTGTTGAGCAGCTGGATGAGGAAGTTGGCTAACGTCATGTCAATTCGTCATGCCACATCACAGGCGGCAACCGCGCGCAGGATCGGCCAGCGCCTTGGCGGCGACACTGACCATTTTGTTTTCCTTGTTCTCCACTTTGCGTAGGTAGATGTCCTGCACCGGGTTGTGCGCTTTTGACAGGGTGAACGTGCCACGCGGGCTGTCGATCTTTGCCTGCTCCATGCCCTTGATGAGCACCTCACGTTTGCTGAAGTCACCGCCAGCGGCTTTCAGTCCGGCAGCAAGCATTTGCGCCGCGTCGTAACCCTGGACCGCATACACATCGGGCTGCAGCTTGTAGGTCTTGGCGTAGCTGAGACGGAAGGAGCGGTCTTTCGGCGTGTCGAGGCCATCGGCATAGTGCAGTGTGGTGAGCAGGCCTGTAGCCGCGTCGCCCTGCGCATCCAGCGTGCCGTCGGTCAGAAAGCCCGCACCGTACAGAGGGATCTTGCCCTTGAGGCCGGCGGCGGCATAGTCCTTGACAAACTTGACGGCACCCGCACCCGCAAAAAACGTGTAGACGGCATCGGGTTTTGCCGCGGCGATTTCGGCCAGCAAGGCCTGGAATTCCACCGTCGGGAAAGGCACGTTCAGTTCCTTGATGACCTTGCCGCCTTTGGCCTCAAAGCCTTCCTTGAATCCCTTGACCGACTCCTCGCCGGCTGCATACTTCCAGGTGATGGTGACGGCGCTCTTGTGTTTGCGCTCGGCGGCCACCAGTCCCATGGCGTAGGCCGGTTGCCAGTTGGTGAACGAGGTGCGAAAGATGTTTGGCGCGCACAAAGGCCCCGTGATCATGTCGGCTCCGGCGTTGGGAATGATGAGCAGGGTCTTGGTGTCTTTCGCCACCTTGGCCATGCCCATGGCGACGCCGGAGTGCACGGTGCCGACCAGCACATCCACCTTGTCGCGCTGAACCAGCTTGTTGGCGTTTTCGATGCCCTTGGACGGCTCGGACTCGTCGTCGACCTTGAAGAACTCGATCTTCTTGCCGGCGAGCGCGCCACCCTGTTCCTGCACAAACAGCTTGAAGCCGTTTTCGATGGCCACGCCCAGCTGGGCAAAGGTGCCGGTATAGGGCAGCATCAGGCCGACCTTGATGCTGTCATTGCCTTGCGCCTGGGCGGCTGAGGCAGCGAGCAAAGCACAGGAAATGGTCAAGAGGGAAGAAGCCGAAAATTTTTTCACAGGAATGTCTCCGTTGGGCAAAGGGATGGGTCAGGGGCGAGTGAGGCGCGAGTGAGGGGTTACGCTGCAGAATCGGCAGCGGGCGCGTGTTGGTCAGTGGTGTTGGTCAATGAATTCCTTGACGGCGTGGATCAAGGCCGCAGGCTGGTCGCGATGAGGCGAGTGCCCGCATTGCGCGAGTTCGAGCAGCTGCGTTTGCGGGGGTGGGAGGCGGCGGGCAATGCCGTGGATATGTTCCAGCGTGCCGTATTCGTCATCCAGCCCTTGCACGGCAAGAATCGGGCAAGTGATGGACGGCAGCTCGGCCTCGATCGTCCAACTGAGAAAGCTGGGGTCCAGCCAGATGTCGTTCCAGCCCTGGAAGGCTGAATCAACATCCTCGTGGTAGCGCGTCAGTTTCTCTTTGAGGTCGGTGCTCCGATAGGCTTCGCGGGCCGTGCGAATGCTTGCCAGGCCATACTCTTCAACCATCAGGTGTGGCGCGACAACGACCAGGCCCGCCACCGAGTCTGGAAAGCGCGAGGCATACAGCAGAGCGATGGAGCCGCCATCGCTGTGGCCCAATAGCCAGGGTTTCTCCTTGACGTTCAGCGCTTCAAGCAAGGCGGGCAGCACCTCGTGTGCCTGTGCGTGCATGAAGTTGGCGCTCCAGCGCTCAGCGGCTGCGCGCGGCGTTGAGCGTCCATAGCCGGGGCGCGAGTACACCAGGCCGCGAACATTGGCTGCATCACACAGCGCCTGCGGAAAGTCCTTCCACATGGCGACCGATCCCAGCCCTTCGTGCAGGAATACGACCAGAGGGCGATCCTGCTTGCCGGCATTGAGCCATTGATGCTCGATACGCACCCGCCGGCCTGCCCAGTCGATGTCGACGAATGACGTGTCGTTCGTGGTTGTTTGAAGTGGCTGTGGGGCACTCATGCCTTGCGCTCCTGTTCCCGCAAGCGAAAGCGCTGGATTTTCCCGGTTGCCGTCTTCGGCAATTCATTCATGAATTCGATGAAGCGCGGATATTTATAGGGCGCGAGCCGCTCCTTCACGAAGGCCTGCAGCGTGGCCTCGTCGACCTGATGGCCCGGCTTGACAACGACAAAGGCCTTTGTCTTGGTCAAGCCTTTTTCATCTTTCTTGCCGATCACGGCGCACTCGAGTACAGCGGGGTGCTGCACCAGCGTGGCCTCGACCTCGAACGGCGACACGTAAATGCCGCTGACCTTGAGCATGTCGTCGCTGCGGCCCGAGTAGGTGTAGGTGCCGTCGGCGTTGCGGACGTATTTGTCGCCGCTTTTGGTCCACGCACCCTGAAAGGTATCGCGCGATTTTTCGCGGTTGCCCCAGTACATGAGTGCCGAGCTTGGGCCGTGGATGTAGAGGTCGCCGGTTTCGCCATCCGGCACCGGGCGGCCGTCGTCGTCGCGCAGTTCGACTTCATATCCCGGAACGGGCCAGCCCGTGGTGCCATAGCGCACCTGTCCCGGGCGGTTGGACAGGAAGATATGCAGCATTTCGGTTGAACCCAGGCCGTCGATGATCTCGACCCCGAAGTGGGCCGTGAACCGCTCGCCCAGTTCGCTGGGCAAGGCTTCGCCGGCCGAGGAGACCAGGCGCAGCGCAATGTCTTCTTTAGCCGGCAGGGCAGGCGAGGCCAGCATGCCGGCAAAACCGGTGGGCGCACCGAAGAATACGGTTGGACGCAGGCCGCCCACCTCGCCGCGCCAGCGTTTGAACGTGGCCTCCGGCGTCGGCCGCTCGGCCATCAGGATTGTGGTGGCGCCCACGCTCAAGGGAAAACTCAGTGCATTGCCCAGGCCATAGGCAAAGAAAAGTTTGGCCGCCGAGAAGCAGACATCCTGCTCGGTGAGGCCCAGCACCGGCGTGCCATAGAGCTCGGCGGTCCAATAGGGGTTGCCGTGGCTGTGCAGCGTGCCTTTGGGCCTGCCGGTGGAGCCGGAGGAATAAAGCCAGAAGCCGGGATCGTCCGGGCTGGTGCCCGCCGGCTCGGCCAGTGGCGCGTGTTGTGCCATCAGGGTGTCGAGTGCCACGGCGCCTTCGGGCAAGGCCGCGTCAGGACGCGAGACGATCACGGTCCTGACCTCATGGCCACCCTGGGTCATGGCCGCCTGCAGCGTGGGCAGCAAGGCCCCGGACACGATGGCAGCCTGTGCCCGGCTGTGTTGCAGCATGTAGGCATAGTCGTCGGCCGTGAGCAGGGTGTTGACGGCCACCGGCACGATGCCGGCGTACATGGCGCCCAGAAAGCTCACCGGCCAGTCGTTGCAGTCGTGCATCAGCAGCAGCACGCGCTCTTCGCGGCGCACGCCCGAGGCCAGCAGCGCCGCAGCGAGACGGCGAATGTGCTCGGCCAGATCGCCATAGCTCAGGCTGCCCAGGTCGTCAATGTAGGCTGGTTTGGTCAGGCGGGCCAGGTTGCGCCCGATCAGGTGCTGGGCAAAGTTAAAGCGCGCGCCGGGCGGCGCGACGGGGAGGGTGGGGGTCAAGTCTGTCTCCTTGATTTGCAGGGCAGTCAGCGGTGCTTAGAGGGTTTTGAGCACGGCGGTGCTGGCTTGCACCGCGCTGCGGCGGTGGTAGAAGTTCAGCGCACGCACGCCACCGAGTTCCTCTCCGCCGCCCGCGCGCCCGGGCCCACCATGCAGCGACTGCGGCATCACATTGCCATGGCCGGTGTGCAGCTGCGCCACATCGGGCGAGATCACATGCACGCGGCCGTGGCTGTCGGCCAGCTCCAGCGCAGTGGCGGCGAGCGCGGCCGGGTCGCTGCCGTAGAGCGAGGCCACCAGTGAGCCCTGGCCCCGGCGCACCAGGGCCAGCGCGTGGGCCATGTCGCTGGAGGTAGCGCGGTAGGGCATCAGGGTGGCCACCGGGCCAAACACTTCGGTGTCGTGGATGCGGTCGGCTCCGTCGGCATCACGAGCGCCCAGCAGCGTGGGTCCGACGCAGCAGGCCACGGCGGGGTCGGCATCCACCAGTGCGTGCGTGCTGCCGTCATGCAACAGCTCCGCCTGCGTTTGCAGGTGGGCCAGGCCCTCGCGGACGCTGGCCAGCTGCGCGCGGTTGACCAGTGCGCCCATGCGAACCGTTTCATTGCGCGGGTTTCCCACAATGGTTTTGGACAGGCGCGCGGCGATCGCCTCGGCCACCGGGCCATACAAGTCCTCGGGGACGAAGACGCGGCGAATCGCGGTGCATTTCTGGCCTGATTTGACCGTCATCTCGCGCACGACTTCCTTGACCAGCAAATCGAAGGCGGCGCTGCCGGCGGCTTCACCGGGCAGCAGCAGGGCCGAGTTGAGGCTGTCCGCTTCGATGTTGACGCGCACCGAGCGCTGCGTCACGGCGGGATGCGAGCGGATCACGGCCGCTGTTTCAGCCGATCCGGTGAACGACACGACGTCAAAGGGCTGCAGCGCGTCCATCAGGCCTGCGGAGCTGCCGCACACCACCGACAGTGCGCCGGGCGGGAAGACGCCGGCTTCGACCACGTCCTGCACCATGCGCTGGGTGAGCCAGGCCGTGGTGGTGGCGGGCTTGACGATCACCGGCACGCCGGACAGCAGTGCCGGCGCCGCCTTTTCCCACAGGCCCCAGCTCGGAAAGTTGAAGGCGTTGATGAACAGGGCGATGCCCCGCGTGGGGGTCAGCACATGTTGCGACTGGAACAGGTCTTCCTTGCCCAGCCGTGTCATTTCGCCGTCGAGCAAAAAGCGGCGGTCGCCCAGTGAGTCGCCGAGTTTGGCGTAGCTGCCGAGCGTGAAGATGCCACCGTCGATGTCCACCGCCGAGTCGTTCTTGACGGTGCCGCTGTTGGCCGTGGCGATGTCATAGTAGGCATCGCGGTTCGCCTGCAGCACCTTGACGGCAGCGGCCAGCATCGCGGCGCGCTCGCGGTAGGTCAGGCGCTGCAGCGCTGCGCGGCCTTGCTCGCGCGCAAACGCAAAGCCTGCCGCGAGATCAAGCCCGGTGGCGTCCACGCGGACCAGCTCGGTGCCGAGGGTGGGGTCGAACAGGGGCGTGCCGGCGCCGCTACCGGCCTGCCAGCGGCCCCCGAGGAAGTTGGAAATCAGTTCAGTCATGCAATTCTTTCGTGAGGAGTAATCGTGACGCCGCCGGGCCGCTCCCAAGGCGGCACAGCCCCTTCGGGGGGCAGCGCAGCACACGAAGTGGCAAGCGTGGGGGCCGTGACGCCACCGGGCCGCTCCCAAGGCGGCACAGCCCCCTCGGGGGGCAGCGCAGCACACGAAGTGGCAAGCGTGGGGGCCGTGACGCCGCCGGGCCGCTCCCAAGGCGGCACAGCCCCCTCGGGGGGCAGCGCAGCACACGAAGTGGCAAGCGTGGGGGCCATATCACCGGGTGAATTCAATGCGGCCTTCGGGCAGCAGGTAAAGCACGAGTGCGCGGCCGCTGGATACGGTGGGCCGGTGTGCGCTGCCCGGTGGGTAGACCAGCCAGCCAGCCGGATGGCCATCAAACTGCGCATCGCCTTCGATGGGCATGATCAGGTCGATCTCGCCATTCGGGTGGCTGTGGTGTGGCCCGGCAATGTCTTTCATGTCGACCACGTCGACCGAGAAACCGTGCAGGTCCGCGGAGGGTTTGAAGATGCGGCCGTAGCGGATGCCGCCGCCTTCGCGGTCACACAGCCAGCCCTCGGCGACCCCGGTTTCGCAGGCCTGTTTCAGGCGGTCATAGGTGATACTACCGGGGCCGTGCTCGGCATTCAGCCACGCTTGCAGGCTGGCATCGAGTGGGCGCCCCACCAGTTGAATCGTGAGTTCTGCAATATGTTCGTGAAAGTGTGTGGGTGACACGTGTATCTCCAGGGTTGCGTGGTTGCGCTGCGCTTGCGTTCAGGTGTAATATGAATTATTGTGCAGGACGAACAATAAATCCTCGAAAATCCCATGTCAAGCAATATATTGCATCAATCAGGGTTAACACTTAGCGATGTGACCACTGACTTTGAACCAGCAAAGGCCGAGGCCGGGCTGGTGGATGGCGCGACGGCGGCGGGTAAAAACCCGTTTCTGGTGGCGCTGGGGCAGCGGGTGGCGGCCTTGCGCGCGCGCCGCGGGCTCACGCGCAAGGCGGTGGCCATCGCTGCCGATGTGTCCGAGCGCCACCTGGCCAACCTGGAATATGGTCTGGGTAACGCCTCGATACTGGTCCTGCTGCAGGTGGCCGGTGCGCTTCAGTGTTCCTTGGCCGAAATCATTGGCGACCGCACCACCACATCTCCGGAGTGGTTGATGATCCGCGAGCTTCTCGAGCAGCGTGATGACGCGACGCTCAGGCGCGTGCGAATCGTGATCGGGGAAATGCTGGGAACCGGTGGCGGCAATGTCATACGCAGTCCGCGTATTGCATTGATTGGGCTGCGCGGGGCCGGCAAGTCCTCGCTGGGGCAGCTGTTGGCCGACGACCTGGGGTTCCCGTTTGTTGAACTGAGCCGGGAAATTGAAAAATTCGCGGGCTGCAGCGTGTCGGAGATTCAGGCGCTCTACGGCATGAACGCCTACCGCCGCTACGAGCGGCGCGCCCTGGAGGAAACCATCCAGATCTATCCGGAGGCGGTGATCGCCACGCCGGGCGGGCTGGTGTCTGATCCGGCGACGTTTAACCTGTTATTGAGCCATTGCACGACGGTCTGGCTGCAGGCCACGCCCGAGGACCACATGCGGCGGGTGATGGAGCAGGGGGACCTGCGCCCCATGGCCAACAGCAAGGAGGCGATGGAAGACCTGAAAGACATCCTTGCCGGTCGCGCACCTTTTTATTCCAAGGCGGAGTTCACCGTGAACACCAGCGCGCAGCCCCTGTTGCCGACTTCTGCTGCGCTGCGCGAACTGGTCCGCAATGCCCTGGAACTCCCGTTGGATGAAAAAATCAAAAAACATGCATAAAAGTGCTTGACGTCTTTCTGTTATAGGCATTATTATTCGTGTATGAATTCTGGTTCGTGCACTATTTTGCTTATTTTGAGGAGATGATGTGAACATTGACACTCGCGTTGACTATCAAACCAACCCCGGTCGCTATAAACACTGGGCACTGAAGTTTGAAGGGCCCGTCGCCACGCTGACGGCTGACTTTGACGAAAACGCAGGCCTGCGACCTGGCTACAAGCTCAAGCTCAACAGCTACGACCTTGGCGTTGATATTGAGCTCAATGATGCGATCAACCGCATTCGCTTCGAGCATCCGGAAGTCCGCACGGTGGTGGTGACCAGTGCCAAGGAGAAGGTCTTCTGCTCGGGCGCCAACATCTTCATGCTGGGTGTCAGCAGCCATTCCTGGAAGGTGAATTTCTGCAAATTCACCAATGAGACCCGCAACGGCCTGGAGGACTCCTCCAAATACAGCGGCCTGAAGTTCCTTGCCGCCGTCAATGGCGCATGTGCCGGTGGTGGTTATGAACTGGCGCTGGCCTGCGATGAAATCATCCTGGTGGATGACCGCTCCAGCGCGGTGAGCCTGCCCGAGGTGCCCTTGCTGGGCGTGCTGCCCGGCACCGGTGGCCTGACACGCGTCACCGACAAGAAGCATGTGCGCCACGACCTGGCCGATCTGTTCTGCACCAGCGTCGAAGGCGTGCGCGGCCAGAAGGCCAAGGACTGGCGGCTGGTGGACGACATCGCCAAGCCGCAGGTCTTTGCCCAGAAAGTACGGGAGCGGGCGCTTGAATTGGCCGCCACGAGCGACCGGCCGGCCGATGGCAAGGGTGTCACGCTGCCGCCGGTGGCGTGCGTGATCGAGGCAGACGCACTGCGCTATCCGAATGTGACTGTCGAGATCGACCGCACCAAACGCACCGCCACCTGGACCGTCAAGGGCCCCACTGGCGCCCAGCCCACCGACCTGGCCGGCATCGAAGCCGCGGGTGCTGCCTGGTATCCGTTGCAGATGGCGCGCGAACTGGAAGACGCCATCCTGCAAATGCGCACCAACGAGCTGGACATTGGCACCTGGCTCATCAAGACCCAGGGCGATGCGGCTGCTGTGCTGGCGATGGATGCCACCTTGCTGGCCCAGCAAAACCACTGGCTGGTGCGTGAAACGATTGGTTTGCTGCGCCGCACGTTCAGCCGCCTCGATGTGTCGTCGCGCAGCCTGTTTGCGCTGATCGAGCCAGGTTCCTGCTTTGCCGGTACCTTCCTTGAGCTGGCCCTGGCCTGCGACCGCAGCTACCACCTGGCGCTGCCGGACGACGAGTCTGGCGCGCCGAAGATCACCGTGGGCGAGACCAACTTCAGCCTGTACCCGATGGTGACGGAGCAGAGCCGCCTGGGCCGCCGTTTCTACAACGAGGAGCCCGCGCTGGACGCGGTACGCGCCAGCATGGGCCAGCCGCTCGATGCCGACGCTGCGTTCGCCCTCGGCCTGGTCACCTCAAACCCTGACGACATCGACTGGGCCGACGAAGTACGTATTGCCGTCGAAGAGCGCGTGGCGATGTCTCCCGATGCCCTCACCGGCATGGAGGCCAACCTGCGCTTCAACGGCCCTGAAAACATGTTCACCCGTGTCTTCGGGCGGCTCACCGCCTGGCAGAACTGGATCTTCCAGCGCCCCAACGCCGTCGGCGAAAAGGGTGCCCTGAAGGTCTATGGCAAGGGCGACAAGGCCCAGTTCGACTGGAACCGCGTCTAGGCACCAGCTCTCGTTGTGCGGTGCGAGTCCGGGTGGCGCACCGCAACCGAATCCATCCCCCGAATCAGCCTTGTTTTTTGGAGACCACGATGTCCAGCATTAACTACAGCGAAAAGATTCCCAACAACGTCAACCTGAGCGAAGACCGCACGCTGCAGCGTGCGCTCGAACAGTGGCAGCCCAATTTCATCAACTGGTGGGACGACATCGGGCCCGAGGGTTCGACCAACTCGGACGTCTACCTGCGGACTGCCGTGAGCGTGGATCCGCAAGGCTGGGCCCAGTTTGGCCATGTGAAGATGCGCGACTACCGCTGGGGCATCTTCCTCAACCCGGGCGAAACCGACCGTACCATCCACTTTGGCGATCACAAGGGTGAAAAAGCCTGGCAGGACATTCCTGGTGAATACCGTGCCAACCTGCGCCGCATCATCGTCACGCAGGGCGACACCGAGCCAGCGTCTGTCGAGCAGCAGCGCCACCTCGGCCTGACCGCCCCCAGCATGTATGACCTGCGCAACCTCTACCAGATCAACGTCGAGGAAGGCCGCCACCTGTGGGCCATGGTCTATTTGCTGCACAAGCATTTTGGCCGCGATGGCCGCGATGAAGCCGAGGGCCTGCTGGAGCGCCGCAGCGGGGACGCGAACAATCCTCGCATCCTGGGCGCCTTCAACGAAGCCACGCCGGACTGGCTGAGTTTCTTCATGTTCACCTATTTCACCGACCGCGACGGCAAGTTCCAGCTGTGCGCGCTGGCGGAAAGCGCTTTTGACCCGCTGGCCCGCACGACCAAGTTCATGCTGACCGAAGAAGCGCACCACATGTTCGTGGGCGAAAGCGGCATTTCCCGCGTCATCCAGCGCACCTCGCAGAAGATGAACGAACTCAAGACCGACGACGTGGCCAAGCTGCGCGCCGCCGGCGTGATCGACCTGCCGACCATCCAGCGCTACATCAACTTCCATTACAGCGTCACGATTGACCTGTTCGGTGCCGATGAGTCCAGCAATGCCGCCACTTTCTACAGCACCGGCCTGAAAGGCCGCTACGAAGAAGGCAAGCGCGTGGATGACCATGCGCTCAAGGGCCAGACCTACAAGGTGCTCGAAGCACGCAATGGCGAACTGGTTGAAAAAGAAGTGCCGATGCTCAACGCGCTCAATGAAGTGCTGCGCGACGACTACATCAAGGACTCGGTGGCCGGTGTCGAGCGCTGGAACAAGGTGCTTGAAAAAGCGGGGATTTCCGTCAAACTCAGGGTGCCGCACAAGGCTTTTCACCGCAACATCGGCGCGCTGGCAGGCGTCAAGGTGTCGCCGGATGGCCGCGTGGTGTCCGAAGCCGAATGGAATGCCTCGGTGGGCCAATGGTTGCCCAGCAACGAAGACCGCGCTTACGTCGCCAGCCTGATGGGCCGCGTGGTCGAACCAGGCAAGTTTGCCAACTGGATTGCACCGCCCGTCATGGGCATCAACCGCCAGCCGGTGGACTTCGATTACGTCCGTTTTAACTGATCTCCCCAGCAAGGAAGATCATGCAGGGGGCACTTGGCGCCTCCTGCATGCCAATCAAGCCGATGACCGGGAACCGCCATGGATATGACCGAAATACACGTTATCAAGCAGCACCTGATTGATCCCGAAATCTGCATCCGCTGCAACACCTGCGAAGCCATCTGCCCGGTTCAGGCCATCACGCACGATTCGCGCAACTACGTGGTCGATGCCGAAAAATGCAATCTCTGCATGGCTTGCATATCCCCGTGCCCGACCGGCTCGATTGACAACTGGCGCACCATGCCGCGCATCAAGGCCTACAGCCCCACCGAGCAATTGGGCTGGGACGAGTTGCCCCCGGAACTCACCCCGGAAGAACTTGCGGCCGAGGGCGTGGCCCCCGGTGCGATGCCCGAGATCGAACCGGTGACGCCTTCGCTGCCGGCTGCGGCCAGTGGCGAGACGGCCTTCAACAGTGCGCAGTACGGCGCCACATTGCCGCCCTGGTCGGCTGCGCACGGCTACACCAACCTGTACGGCGCCAAGGCGGCCGAAAAATTCATCACGGCCACGGTGGTTGGCAATGTGCGCGTCACCGAAGTGGGCAAGGAATACGACACCCACCACATCGTGCTCGACTTCGGCAGCATGCCCTTCCCGGTGCTGGAAGGCCAGTCGATTGGCATTTTGCCGCCGGGCAGCGACGAAATAGGCAAACCGCACTATGCCAGGCAGTATTCGATTGCGAGCCCGCGCAACGGCGAGCGGCCCGGTTACAACAATGTGTCACTCACCATCAAGCGCGTGCTGCAAGACCACCAGGGCAACGCGGTGCGCGGTGTCGGGTCGAACTACATGTGCGACCTGCAGATCGGCGACAAGGTGCAGGTGATCGGCCCGTTCGGCACCAGCTTCCTGATGCCGAACCACCCGCGGTCGAACATCGTGATGATTTGCACCGGCACGGGCAGCGCACCCATGCGCGCCATGACCGAATGGCGTCGCCGGCTGCGTCAATCGGGCAAGTTTGAAGGGGGCAAGCTGATGCTGTTCTTTGGCGCACGCACCAAGGAAGAGTTGCCGTATTTTGGCCCGCTGCAGACCCTGCCCAAGGATTTTATCGACATCAACTTCGCTTTTTCGCGCACGCTGGAGCAACCCAAGCGCTACGTACAGGATGCGATGCGCGAGCGGGCCGCCGACCTGGGCGCCTTGCTCAAAGACCCGAACACTTACTTCTATGTGTGCGGACTCAAGAGCATGGAAGAGGGGGTGGTGCTGGCCTTGCGCGATGTGGCGCAGCAGGCCGGCCTCTCGTGGGAAACGGTGGGTACGGCCCTGAAACAGGAAGGCCGGCTCCATCTTGAAACCTACTGAGCGATAGGCAATAAGCGATAGCCATAAGCCATAAGCCATAAGCCATAAGCCATAAGCGATAAGCGATAAGCGATAAGCGACAGGCTTTCCTTCCACTTCTTTCTGCCGGCCGGCAGGCTCAGCGCCTGCCCGGAGCCGGCCCCCTCATGCCATGAAAAATCTGACCCTCTCGTCCCGCGCCCCCGGCGTGGCCCAAGTCACCATGTCCCGCCCGGCGGTGTTCAACGCCTTCGACGAGGCGATGATCACTGAACTGGAAACGGCCTTCACCCAGCTTGCCGCCGACCCGGCCGTGCGCGTGATCGTGCTGGCGGGCGAGGGCCGGCATTTCAGCGCCGGTGCCGATCTGCAATGGATGCAGCGCGCCAGCACCGCCTCCCGCGAATGGAACCTGGACGATGCGCGCCGCTTTGCCGGCATGCTGGCGTGCATTGAGTCTTGTCCCAAGCCCACCGTGGCGCGGGTGCAGGGCGCGGCGCTGGGCGGCGGTGTGGGCCTGGTCTGTGCCTGCGACCTGGCGATTGCGGCCGACAACGCCAGCTTCGCGGTCAGCGAGGCCAGGTTCGGCATCCTGCCCGCGGTGATCGGCCCCTATGTGGTCAACGCGGTGGGCAAGCGCCAGGCCAGGCGTCTGGCGCTGACGACCACGCGCATCGCTGCCGCCGAGGCGCTGGCCATCGGGCTGGTGCAGCAGGTGGTTGGGCTGGACGCGCTCGACGCGGCGCTGGATGCCGCCGTCGCCGAGCTGCTGACCGGCGGGCCAGGCGCACAGCGTGAAATCAAGCAGCTGTTTGCCCAGCTTGAAGTCGGGCCGATCACCCATGAAGTGCGCGAGTTGACCGCACAAACCATCAGCCGCGTGCGTGGCATGGACGAGGCCCGCGAAGGCTTTGCGGCCTTTCTGGGCAAGCGGCCACCGAACTGGATGGCGCAATGACCATGGGCTCGATGACAACGAACAGGCTCAACGAGGCGCCTCTGCTGGTGGTCGGCGCCGGTGTCATGGGGGTCGGTATTGCGCAGGTGGCGGCACAGGCCGGCCATGCCGTGATGCTCTACGACACCCGCGAAGGCGCGGCTGCCGAAGCGAAGATCCGACTCGCCAGCAGCCTCGAGGCGCTGGTGGCGAAGGGCAAGCTGACGGCGCAAGGCGTGTCGCAGACGCTGTCGCGCATTGAGGCTGTCGCCTCGCTGGCGGCGGCCGCTCCGGCACGGCTGGTGATCGAAGCCATCGTCGAAAAACTCGACGTCAAACGGCAGTTGTTCCAACAGCTTGAAGCGGTCGTGGCCGCCGATTGCGTGCTGGCCACCAACACCTCGTCAATCTCGGTGACGGCCATTGCCAATGGCCTGCAACATCCGGCACGCCTGGTCGGCATGCACTTCTTCAACCCGGTGCCGCAGATGCGGCTGGTCGAGGTGGTCTCGGGCCTGCAGACCGATCCGGCGGTGGCTGCGCTCATTTTTGACCTGGCCGGCGTCTGGGGCAAGGTGCCGGTGCATGCGCGCTCGACACCGGGCTTCATCGTCAACCGCATTGCCCGGCCCTTTTACGCCGAAACGCTGGCACTGCTGCAGGAGCAGGCTGCCACGCCTGCGGTGCTCGACGCCTGTCTGCGTGCCGTCGGGTTTCGCATGGGCCCCTGTGCATTGATGGACCTGATTGGCCACGACACCAATTTTGCGGTGACCAGTTCGGTCTACGAGGCCAATTTCTACGACAAGCGTTTTGCACCGTCTCTGGTACAGCGTGAGCTCGTCGACGGTGGTTTGCTGGGGCGCAAGTCGGGCCGTGGTTTTTACGACTACACCGCGGGTGCCGTACAACCCGCGAACACCGATTTCGTACCGGTGCCGCTACCAATCGCACCAGTCACGCAATCGTTGTGCGTGCAGGGATCTGGACCGGTGGCCGAGCGACTGGTTGCGGCGCTGGCGCAGGCCGGCCGCGCTTTTGTGCGCGATGAAAGCAGCGACTGGATCGGGCTGGCGGTAGATAGTGCCCAACTGCGGCTGACCGACGGCAGGCCGGCCTCGCAGCTGGGCACGGACGTGGCCGTGTTTGACCTGCCCGTGTCCAGTGACACCGGCATCGCACTGGCGTGGGCGCCTTCCTCGCGCGCCTCCGCGGGGTGGTGCGCCGCCGCCGCCACCTGGCTGCAGGCGCTGGGCTTCAGCCCGCAGCGCATTGCCGATGCGCCGGGCCTGGTGGTGGCCCGCACCCTCGCGATGCTGGTCAATGAAGCCGCCGATGCGGTGCTGCACGGGGTGTGCACACCGGAGGGCGCCGACGCCGCGATGAAGCTGGGGGTTAATTACCCGGCCGGGCCTTTTGAGTGGCTGGCGCAATGGGAAGCCCGCAACGTCATCGCCTGCCTGGACGCGCTGGACGCGCATTACCGTGGCGAGCGTTACCGCGTCAGCCCCTGGCTGCGCCAGCGGGCTTGGCAGGAGGGTGCGCAATGAGCCGCAGAATCGACATCGCGCCGAATCTGCATGCGGAGATCGGCGACAACGGCGTGGCCGAGCTGGTGTTGGGTCCCGAGGGCGGCATGCCCACCACCGACGCCCAGGTGCATGCCGCGCTTGGCACCGTCTGGGCGCAGCTGGCGGCCGAGCCCGGCGTGCGCTGCATCCTCGTGCGCAGTGTCGGCAAGGGCTTTTGCGCGGGCGGCACGCTCGACCTCGTGCAGGACATGCTGGGCAGCGAAACCGCACGCCTGCGCGTGATGCGGGAGGGCCGCGCCATCGTGCAGGGCATGATCGACTGCGACTTGCCTATCGTGACAGCCATCAATGGTGCAGCGGTAGGCGCGGGTGCCGCGGTGGCCTTGCTGGCCGATGTGTCCATCGCGGGCCACAAAGCCAAAATCATCGACGGCCACACCAAGCTTGGCGTGGCCGCCGGCGATCATGCCGCGCTCATCTGGCCGCTGCTGTGCGGCATGGCCCGCGCCAAGTACCACTTGCTGATGTGTTCCACCATCGACGGCATCGAGGCCGAACGCATCGGCCTGGTCAGCCTGGCGGTGCCCGACGACCAGCTGCTGGACAAGGCGCGGGAGGTGGCCCGCACGCTGGCCGCCGGCAGCCCCACGGCATTGGCTTTCACCAAGCGCAGCCTGAACCACTGGCTGCGCGCGGCCTGGCCCGCCTTCGAGCATTCCCTGGCGCTGGAGATGCTGGGCTTTGCCGGCGCCGACGCGCGTGAGGGCTTCGCGGCGCTGAACGCAAAACGTGCACCGCGCTTTGCCCCGGGTGATCCGGCATGAAATTCGGCGGGTTCCAGGCAGGGCAGATTCGTCACGCCGCGTCTTGGATTCCCGCCGCGGTATGACTGGCGAGCCGCCGCGGTCCGGACTAAACTGACGGATCGGCCGGCCTGTCGGCGCTCACATTCGCCGCTCGCCACTGGCCGTGCACATCCGCGGCCCTTGATGTTCTGATGTCCAGATGTCCTGATGATGGTCATGGCGAGCTTTCGCTTCTACGAGGAGCTCAATGAATTTCTCGCACCGCAGCGGCGCGGGCGCGAGTTTGACTGCCCCTGCGCGCGGGCGGCAACCACCAAGCACATGATCGAAGCGCTGGGTGTGCCGCACACCGAGGTCGAGTTGGTGCTGGTCAACGGCGAGTCGGTCGGCTTCGACCGCCAGCTGCGCGAGGGCGATCGTGTGGCCGTGTACCCGAAGTTCGAGGCGCTCGATGTCACGCCGCTGCTGCGCGTGCGTGGGCAGGCTTTGCGCGTGACGCGCTTCGTCGCCGATGCGCACTTGGGCGGATTGGCTCACTTGCTGCGCATGGCCGGCTTCGATACCCTGTACGACAACCACTTTCGCGATGAAGAGATCGAACGCATCGCCGCTGAACAGGGGCGGATCGTCCTGACGCGGGATCGCGACCTGCTCAAGCGCCGCACCATCACCCATGGCTGCTACGTGCACGCACTGCGAACGGAGCTGCAGTTGCGCGAAATCTTCGAGCGGCTCGACCTGGCGCGCAGTGCACGGCCGTTCACGCTGTGCCTGCATTGCAATGCACCCCTGCATGCGATCGAGAAGATGCGGGTCGTGACCATGCTGCCGCCGCAAGTGCGCGAGCACTACGAGCGCTTCAGCGCCTGCGATGTGTGCCATCGCGTGTTCTGGGAGGGTTCGCACTGGCGGCGCATGCGGTCGATGCTGGACGGCTTGTTGCTATGAAATGGCCGCAAACCCCTTTTACATGGCCAGTCGAGACGTGCCCAGCATGCTGTCGTGTCGCCTGAGCCTGTCATTGCAGGCATGAACGCTCAGACCCGACCTTAGGTCCCACCTCAGGTCCCACCTTAGGCACAATTGACAGCATGCGCAAACACATTTCCGAAACCACCGGCCCGCAGCGCCTGGGTTATGGCTTGCTGGTTGGCTTGATGACCGCGGCGCTGCCTGTTCCTACGGGGTGGCAGTTTCGCGGGCTGTTGGGCTGGTGTGTGGGTGTTGCCGTCTATTTGCTGCTCGCCTGGTGGCTGTGTGTGCGCTTTGACGCCCAGAGCACGCGTGAGCGCGCCCAGGCGCAGGACGAGCCGAATGTGGTGCTGTTCCTGTTGATGCTGCTGGCCACCCTGGCCTGCGTGGCGGCCATCATCGCCATGATGCAGCAGAGCCGGGGTCTGTCCGGCCTGCAGCGCTCACTGCATATTGCGCTGTCCATGGGGGCGCTGGCGGCCTCCTGGCTTTTCATTCAGACCATGTTCGCGTTTCACTACGCACACCGTTACTACCAGGCGGAACAGCGCCAGCAGCCGGACCGTGCTGGCCTGAAGTTCCCCGGTGGCCTGGACCCGGACTATTTCGACTTTCTCTACTACGCGCACGTCGTCGGCATGACCTCGCAGGTGTCCGATGTGCAGGTGACGTCGCGCGACATGCGCCGCCTCACGCTGCTGCAAAGTGTGCTGTCGTTTGGCTTCAACATGCTGATTCTCGCGCTCAGCATCAATGTGGTGGCCAGCGCCCTGCAGTAGACGCCGTCAACGAAAGGCCTGCGAAGAACGCGTGTCTTTATTCCTCGTGCAGCCGCTTTTTCAGGGCCATCTTTTCATCGCGCCGAATGGCGGCCTGCGACTTGCGGTGGGCACCCGCCTTGCGCCGCGCAGCCGGCGCCACCAGCGGGTTTCTCGGCCTGGCAGTCTTCAGCTTCAGCTTGGTTTTTCGCGCGGAGCTCATGGCTTGGGTTGTTGCGCTCGCTGCAGCTTCAACAGCCCGGTCGACAGTGCCGTGCCGCACACAATCACGGCGGCGCACACCACCATCCAGGTTGTCACCGCTTCACCGAGGAAGAGCACGCCGTAGAGCACGGCAAAGACTGGCACCACAAATGTCACCGACAGCGCACGCTGCGGCCCGGCGTTCTCGATCAGCCGGAAAAACAGGATGTAGGCCAGCCCGGTGCACAGCACGCCGACGGCCAGCAGTGCCAGCCAGGCCGAGGTGCCCGGCATGCGCGCGGGCCACAGCCAGAGCGCCGGCAGGGCCAGGCCCAGCGTGGCGCCGATCTGGCTGCCTGCGGCCGTGACCAGCGGCGGCAGGCCGGACAGGTAGCGCTTGGTGTAGCTGGCCGAGATGCCATAGCACACGCAGGCCAGCAGGCAGGCCAGCACGGCCCAGCCGGGCGCCACGCCCGAGGCGTCGGGCTTGAAGGTGGCTTTGTCCCAGGCCAGCATGGCCACACCGGCAAAGCCGACGACCAGACCCAGCACGCGCGAGACATTGGGTTTGTCCTTGAGCCAGAGCCAGGCGACCAGCGCGCCGAACATCGGCACGGTGGCGTTCAGGATGGCCGAGAGCCCGGTGGTGATGGACAGCAGGGCAAACGAGAAACACGCAAACGGAATGCCGGAGTTGAGCATGCCGATGAAGAAAGTCCGTTTCCAGGTTCTCTTCAGTTCCGGCAGCAGGCCGCGCAGCCACACAATGGGCAGCAGGAAGAGGGCTGCAATCGCCACGCGCACGGCGGCGGTCGGCAGCGGGCCAAACTCCACCGTGCTGATGCGCATGAAGAGAAAGGACGAACCCCAGATGGCCGCGAGCAGCACAAAGTCGGTCAGCCAGCTTTTGGGTGCAGCCAGGGCTGCAGGCGCAGGTGGTGCCGCGGGTGGTGCCAGCCCGGTGGTCGATGAGGTCAAATCAGGGTCTCCTTCATGAGCGCACCCTCAAGCTTGAGCAGTGCAGTTTTTTTATCGAGGCCGCCCGCATAGCCGGTGAGCGAGCCGTCGGCGCCCAGCACGCGGTGGCAGGGCACGATGACGCTGACCGGGTTGCGCCCGATCGCCGCGCCCACGGCGCGCACGGCCGCCGGTTTGCCGATGCGGCTGCTGAGCTCGCCATAGCTGGTGGTGCCGCCCTGCGGTATGGCCAGCAGGGCCTGCCACACCGTTTGCTGAAAGGGCGTGCCATAGTCCAGGTCCAGGGGCAGATCAAACTCCGTGCGCGTTCCGGCGAAGTACTCGGTGAGCTGTGCAATAGCCTGTTTCAGCACCGGGTGGTCCGCGTCTTCGGGCCATACATACGGCTCCACGAGCTGTGACGGCAGGTGGCGTTGGCCGGCAAACCAGGTGCCGGCCAGGCCCTTGTCCGTTGCGGCGATGATCATTTTGCCCAGTGGGCTTTGGAACGTGGTCTGAACGATGGAGCGGTCAAATTTCATCTTGTTCACCTTTGAATGGTTTCGAGTTTCGAGGTTTCACCTGTCATGCAGGCGTATTCAGAAAAGGTCAGAAAAAGGCCGGCTCGATCATTCGCCGGTCATGGTCGCCCGAAGGCGCTTTCCCGTCCAATGAAATCGAGAGGGCGTATTCATTCCCTAAGCGCATGAATCTCCTCAGCCCCGTCAACCGGGCCGCTCCAGCGTGCCGCTCCACGCGCGGATCACGGCATAGCTGCGCCAGGGCTTCCACGCATTCGAGGCCAGCTCGGCTTCCCGGGCCGGATTTTTCAGTCCCTGCACGCCCATTGCCTTGTGCAGCGCCACATCGCCCGCCGGAAACGCATCGGGCCAGCGCAGGGCGCGCATGGCGATGTACTGCGCGGTCCAGTCGCCAATGCCGGGCAGGGCCTTCAGCGCCTCCAGCGTGGCATGCACATCGGCGCCGCTGTGCAGCTGCAGGCGTTTGTCGGCCACTGCTTGCGCAATGCCCACAATCGCGGCCTGGCGCTGCCTGACTATGCCAAGCTGCCCCAGCGCATCGCCGCTGGCGGCGGCCAGCACGGCAGGCGCCGGGAACAGCCGGGTCAGCTGCGGCCAGGGCGTCACTATTGCTTCGCCAAACCGGTCGACCATGCGCTGCGCCAGCGTGCGCGCCGCGGCCACGGTGATCTGCTGGCCCAGCACCGCGCGCACGGCCAGCTCATAGCCATCGAGCGCACCGGGCACGCGCAGGCCATCGCCTTGGGGGAAGCCGGCATGCAGCACGCTGTTGATGGCAGCCGGGTCGGCGTCGAGGTCAAACATGGCGCGCACCCGGCGAATCACCAGCGGCAGCACCTCGCGCAGCGAGTCGCTGACGTTGAGCACCAGCCGGGAGCGGGCCTCATCAAAGGCCGCCAGCAGCCAGCCGGCATGTACCTTGCCGCCGGACTCCACACGAAATGTCCTGCCTATCGAGGGGTGTTGCGCATCGGCAGCCACGAATTCAATGGCATGGATGGTCCGTTGGCTGAAAAAGGCGAGCATGGCCGCCACGTCGTAAGGGGGCCGGTAGCCCAGCCGGATGGTGATGCCCGGCGCGGTGCCGTTGATGTGGCCGACATCGCTCACCCCCTGGCGCCGCAGCTGCGTGGGGTTGAGCTTGTAGTGCTCGACAAAAGCGGCATTGAAGCGCCGCACGCTGGCGTATCCGCTGATCAGTGCAACCTGCGTGATGGGCAGGCTGGTATCGGCCAGCAACTGCTTGGCGGTGTGCAGCCGGCGCGTCTGCAGGTACTGCATGGGCGAGACGCCAAACTGCGCCTCGAAAATCCGCCGCACATGGCGGTCGCTCACGCCCAGCCGCGCGGCCAGTTTTTCGACCGAGGGGGCCTCGTCAGACAACTCGGGTTCGTCCAGCAGGCGGGCCGCCTGGTGGGCCAGGATGTAGGAGGCGTCCTGGATGGACCACACCACCGAGTGTGGCGCCAGCTCGGGCCGGCAGCGCAGGCAGGGGCGAAAGCCGGCGCTCTCGGCCTGTGCCGCATGGCTGAAAAACCGGCAGTTTTCGCGCTTGGGTGTCTTGACGCTGCAGACAGGCCGGCAGTAGATGCCGGTGGATGTAACACCGGTAAAAAAACTGCCGTCAAAGCGTGCGTCCCGCGCCTTCAGGGCGAGGTAGCAGTCGTTGTCTGCGAGGGGGGGCTGAGCGCTGGTCATGGGTGCATGTTACGCCGGGCGTGGCTTTTGACTAGCCGTTTTCGGACATATCCCTGAAGCCCGCCGGGACCCGTCCCGAAGGAGGGCACCCCCCTACAATCGACTCACTTCAACTTTCAGTGAACCCCCGCCCATGCAAGTCAGCGCATCCATTTTCAAGGCCTATGACATTCGCGGCGTCGTGCCGTCCACCATCAACGATGAGATGGCCGAGGCCCTTGGAAAAGCCTTTGGCACGGTGGCGCTGGCGGAAGGGGAGAAAACCGTGGCCGTGGGCCGCGACGGCCGGCTCAGCGGGCCATCCCTCAGCGCGGCGCTCATGCGCGGCCTGGCGGCATCCGGCGTCAATGTAATCGATGTCGGCATGGTCACCACGCCCATGCTGTACTTCGCGGCCAACACCCTGGCCACCTCGGGCATCCAGGTCACCGGCAGCCACAACCCCAAGGACTACAACGGCTTCAAGATGGTCCTGGCCGGCCGGGCGATTTATGGCGAGGACATCCAGGCCCTGCGCCGCCTGATCGAGTCGGAAGGCTGGGCGCAGCCTGCGCAGGGCGGCGCCATCAGCCGCGTGGATGTTGAAAAGGATTACCGCGACCGCATTGTTTCCGACATCAAGCTGGAGCGGCCGCTGAAGATCGTCATCGATTCAGGCAATGGCGTTGCCGGTGCTTCGGCCCCCGCCATTTTTCGCGCCCTGGGGTGCGAGGTGACCGAGCTGTTCAGCGAAGTCGACGGCAACTTTCCCAACCACCACCCCGACCCGAGCAAACCCGAGAACCTGCAGGACTTGATCAAGGCGCTGCAAAGCGGCAATGCCGAACTGGGCCTGGCCTTTGACGGCGACGGCGACCGGCTGGGCATCGTAACCAAGGACGGCCAGAACATTTACCCCGACCGGCAGATGATGCTGTTTGCGCGCGACGTGCTGTCGCGCGTGCCGGGCGGCACGATTCTGTTCGACGTGAAGTGCTCGCAGCGCCTGGCGCCCGAGATCGAGGCGGCCGGCGGCGTGCCGCTGATGTACAAAACCGGCCACTCGCTGATCAAGGCCAAGATGAAGGAAGTCAACTCACCGCTGGGCGGCGAGATGAGCGGCCACATCTTCTTCAAGGAGCGCTGGTTCGGTTTTGACGACGGCACCTACGCCGGTGCACGCCTGCTCGAAATACTCAGTCGCGTGCCGGATGCGGGCATCCTCCTCAACGGCTTGCCCACCAGTTTCAGCACGCCCGAACTCAATGTCGCCTGCAAGGAGGGCGAGCCCCACACCGTCGTGGAAGCGCTGACCAAAGCTGCCCACTTTGCGGCACCCGCCAAAATTTCCACCATCGACGGCGTGCGCGTCGACTGGCCCGACGGTTTTGGCCTGATTCGCGCTTCCAACACCACGCCCGTGCTGGTGCTCCGCTTTGAGGGTCACACCCAGCAGGCACTGGAGCGCATCGAGGCCGACATGCTCGCGCTGCTGCGCAGCGTCAAGCCCGACGCCAGCTTCGCTGCCGCGGCGCATTAGAGATGGTGCCCCCACGCTCGTCACTTCGTGTACTTCGCTGCCCCCTCAAGGGGCTGGCCTTGCTTGGGGCGGCCCGGCGCGGCGGCCTGCCGGCTGGCGCGCTGTGAAAATCCTGCTCGTCAAGCTGTCGTCGCTGGGTGACGTGGTGCACACCCTGCCCGTGGTGCAGGACATCCGTGCTGCCTTGCCCGACGCACAGATTGACTGGGTGGTCGAAAAATCATTTGCCCCCTTGCTGGCGCGTTGCGCGGGTCTGCGCCGCGTCATCCCCTGCGAGATCAGGCGCTGGCGCAAGTCGCCCCTGGCGGCGGTGACGCGTGCAGAATGGCGCGCCTTCAAGGCGCAGCTGCGGCAGGAAAGTTACGACGCCGTCATCGACCTGCAGGGCCTGACCAAGTCCGCGCTGGTGGCGCGGCTGGCCCGGCTGGCCACCGCAGGTGAGGGCGGCAAACGCTATGCGCTGGCCAACCAGACCGATGGCTCGGGCTATGAGGCGCCGACGCGCTGGGTGGCCGACGTGGCGATCCACATCGCGCCGCAAACCGCTGCCGTGCAGCGCTCGCGCGAACTGGCCGCGCAGGCGCTGGGCTACGACCTGCGGCCCGAACCCGACTTTGGATTAACACGGGCTCCGGTCCAGGAAAAAACCGGGAAGAGCGCTCCTGAAGAGATAGCAAGCCCGGCGGGCCTGGAACGGGTGGCCTTTGTGCATGGCACCTCGCGCGCCGACAAGGAGTGGCCGCTAGACCACTGGATAGAACTCGGCCAGCGCCTGGTCGCGGCGGGCTGCCAGCTGGCCTTGCCGCACGGCAATGCAAAGGAGCTGGCAACGAGCCGGGCCATTGCAGAAGCGCTGAATGAACCGGGAAACCCCGTGGTGGCCACCGTGTGGCCCCTGCTGTCGCTCGATGCCCTGACGGACGAGCTGGCGCGCTGCGCCGGCGTGATCGGTGTGGACAGCGGCGTGAGCCATATTGCCGTGGCGCTCGATTTGCCGCATGTGCAGATCTACAACTTCGATACCGCGTGGCGCACCGGGCCACCGGCGTCAATGCCCGAGGACGGCGGCGCGCCCGGGCGGCGGCAGGTCAGCCTGTTTGCGCAACCCACCCCCAGCGTTGAAGCCGTCTGGCAAGCCTGGCTGGCTTGTCGTGAGGCCCCTGCGGCGGCGCATACGACCATTGTGGCCACCCCATGAGCCAGCTGTTGCTGCGGCTTTATTCGGCGGCCCTGGTGCTGGCGCAACCCATGCTGCGCCGCAAGCTGGCGCGGCGCGGCCAGCGCGAGCCCGGCTATCTGGCGGCGGTTGAAGAGCGCTTTGGCCACTACACCCAGCCGGCCGAGACTTCTTCCGAACTGGTGTGGGTGCATGCCGTCTCACTCGGGGAAACGCGTACCGCGGCCATGCTGCTCAAGGCTTTGCGCGCGCAATACCCGGGCCTGCGCATTTTGCTCACGCACGGCACGGCTACGGGCCGCGCCGAGGGTGCGGCGCTGCTGCAGCCCGGCGATGTGCAGGTCTGGCAACCCTGGGACAGCCCGGCTGCCGTGGCGCGCTTTTTCAACCACTTCAGGCCACGGCTGGGCCTGCTGATGGAAACCGAGATATGGCCCAACACCGTGGCCGCTGCCCGCGCGCGCGCCATGCCGCTGGTGCTCGTCAATGGCCGCCTGTCAGACAAATCATTGCAGCAGGCGCTGCGCATCGCGCCGCTGTCCTTGCCGGCCTATGGCGCGCTGGCCGCGGTGTACGCGCAGACCGAAGACGACGCGCGGCGCTTTCGCCAGCTTGGCGCACCGGTAGCCGGCGTGTTTGGCAACCTCAAGTTTGATGCCACGCCCAGCGCCGGCCAGCAGACGCAAGGCCGGGCATGGCGGCAGGCGCTGGCGCAGCCGGTGCTGATGTTCGCCAGCTCGCGCGAAGGCGAGGAAGCGGATTTCCTCAAACAGATAAAGGCTGTGACTCAGGAAAAAGTTGGGCTGCCAGCCATGGGTTCGGCAGCCAATGAACCCGCCAGGTCTTTCCATGCACTGATCGTTCCCCGCCACCCGCAGCGCTTTGACGAAGTGGCAGCCTTGGTGGAGCAGCACGGCCTGCGCGTGTCGCGCCGCTCGCAGTGGACGGGCGGACCCGCCGACAGCGACGAAGCCCGGCAGGCCGATGTCTGGCTCGGCGATTCCCTCGGCGAGATGGCGCTGTACTACGGCCTCAGCGATGTGGCCCTGCTCGGCGGCAGCTTTGCGCCCCTGGGTGGCCAGAACCTGATCGAAGCCGCAGCTTGCGGCTGCCCGGTGGTGATGGGCCCACACACCTTCAACTTTTCTGAAGCCGCCGAGCTGGCCGAGGCCGAAGGCGCAGCCCTGCGCGTAGCCGGCATGCCCGAGGCCGTGCAGGCTGCGGTGGCGTTGGTGAGCGACCCGCCTGCGCTGGCAGAGGCGGTGGATTCCGGCTTGGCGTTTGCAGCCCGCAACCGGGGTGCAGCCGCCAGGACACTGGATGCGTTGCGCGCCTATTTGTGAGTTGCGTCCCGCTGGGGCCGGTTGTGGGGGCAGGGCAGCGTGAGCCCAGTTGAACATTCCAATATGCAGGCTTTCACGGATTTGGTATTGCCCTTTGAGTCTCCGCCGCATCGGATTTCCCCAATGAATTCAAGGTGTTACAGAATACGACGCTGTCTTGTTCATTAGCAGGCGAAGTTGTTCATGAGCAGCTTTGGCGACTTTGCCGTGATTTTCGTAACGGTACATTCGACATCAGATACGAAAAGTCAGTTATAAATCAAGTACTTATAGTGGATAGGCAATCGTGGTGCATAGCAAAGTTGTTCATGTGACCTGCTTGCTGTCCATAACACGTTAGGCGACACAGGGTGAGCACCTCGCGATTGGGCTCGTGCCCTTGGAGCCAGACGGCGGGCGGCTCGTCGCGCATCTCGAACGGAGGACATCATGGGACTCTTGACCTTCAGTATCAACGTCACCCTGGACGGCTGCGTCGACCACCAGGAAGGAATCGCCGACGACGAGACACACGCCTTCTTCACCCGCCTCATGGACGAGGGCGGGGCGATGCTGTGGGGCCGCGTCACCTACGAGATGATGGAGAGCTACTGGCCAGCGGTCGCCCGCGGCGACGCGGAGGCACCGCCGGCGATGCGCGAGTGGGCGGTCAAGCTGGAGGCCAAGCCGAAGTACGTGGTGTCCTCGACGCGAAAGGACTTCCCGTGGACCAACAGCCACCACATCGCCGGCGACCTGCGCACGGGCGTACAGAAGCTCAAGGACGCGACCCCGGACGGCGTGCTCCTCGGTAGCGGCAAGCTCGCGACCGAGCTGGACCGGCTGGATCTGATCGACGAGTACAAGTTGCTCATCCACCCCAGGATCGCCGGCCACGGCCCGACCCTGTACGAGAGCGGGCTGCCTAGCACGCGACGGCTCGAGTTGATCTCGGCGAAGCCGCTCCGCAGCGGCGCGGTCGCCATGCACTACCGGCGCGCGCGCTGACTCGGAGATGGGTCATGTCGCCTAACAACGCGCTGCACTCGGACGGGCCTCGCGTTGCTCGGCCCGCCGGTGAGCGCGGGCGTTAGCCACCGTATGGCACGTCCTATGTCGCCGGAACGAGAGAAAGAGTATGCGGAGTTGCTCGCGTTCCTGGATTTCCACTCTAAACATCTCCTCAAAAATCCTCCCGCTGGCGGATTTGATCTAGTCGCCGAGGCCAAGCGGATTGCGGATCAGTATGGCAAGTCGAAAGGTCTGGAAGGGCTGCGCCAAGCTGTGAACGATGTGATCGAAGAACTCAGCGATCTCACGCCGGACTCAATCAAGTTGGTGGACGAAGCTCTTCGCGCATCCGGTCTTCGTACCTTGTCTGAGTTGCGCAGAGAATACGGTGCCACGTACAGGAAGATATTACGGCGAGGCAGTATCAAGACAGAAACGGAGTACTACTTGGTAAACGGGTTCGTCGTAGACCTTGCCTCGGATGTTCCATCTTCAGAGCGCAAGCTCCTCCAAGAAATGGTGGCCGCCTATGAGAGCCGTGGCTAACAGGTCGTATATGGACACCCCCACAAGCGGGCTTCGCCCACTTGTGGACGTCCCTCATGTAAAACGTCTAGACGCCAAGGAGACATCATGACAGTTAAGCGTATGGACAACGTCGGCATCGTGGTGGAAGACATTGATGCCGCCATTGAGTTCTTCACCGAACTTGGTCTCGATCTCGAGGGGCGTGCCCCAGTTGAAGGAGACTGGGCAGATGGCGTCACCGGATTGCACGGCATGCGCGTCGAGATTGCCATGATGCGTACGCCGGACGGCCACAGCCGGCTCGAGTTGTCCCGCTTCCTCGCGCCGTCCGTTGTCGCCGACCACCGCGTCGCCCCAGTGAACGCTCTTGGTTACCTACGCGTCATGTTCACCGTGGAGGACATCGACGATACGCTCGTCCGGCTCGGCAAACGCGGCGCGAAGCTCGTCGGCGAAGTGGTCCAGTATGAAAACATGTATCGGCTCTGCTATATCCGTGGTCCCGAAGGAATTCTCATCGGGCTCGCCCAACAGCTCGGGGAGCAGACTTCCCGAGAGAATCCCATAGGACGTAACCGTTGAGAACTAAAGAAGTGGCGTCTAACCCGGCAGTCGAGCGGACCTGCGCGAAAAGCCGCGCAGGCCGCTCACTTCGTCAGAAGGCAAGAGCAGCGACGTCACGGAAGAACAACGTCGTTAGTGGTTCAGGCATTTACGTTAAAGGAGGCGAAGCATGCATAGCACCAGGTCTGTTCTGTTGAGTCTAATAATTGCCGCGGTTCTTGCCGGTTGCGCGTCTTCTGGGCCGATGGTCACCCGTCAGGACGCTGCCGCCGAAGCCAATCGAGGCCTGGTTGGGGCCTGGATCGTGACAGCCAGCCGTGCACGCGGCGTAGGGAAGAACCTTCTTACCTTTTCGTCGGATGGCACATTCTTTCGGAGCGGGGACACCCACCCCGTATACAGTGGCGGTCATGGTGCCTGGAAGCGTGTCGGCGACAAGGAATTTGATGCCACCTATATCGCTTTTAATTTCGATCAAGACGGAAAGTGGATCGGAAGCAACAAGGTCCGGATACATATTATCCAAGGCCCTGGAGACAACGAGTTCACGGCCGCAACAAAATCTAGCAGACGCGACTTACAGGACAACGAGATTAGCGCGGCCGAAGGCCGTCTTACGGGAAAACGTATCGAGGTGGACCCGTTCTGACATTGCGCTTTAAAGTCCCGGTGAGGAGACCAACCGTGATCCGCTCGTTCTGGCATTTGGCATTAGCGCTGCTTCTCGCCGCGTGTGCGGCGACAACGCCGCGCACCTGGGACCTTCCGGCTGGGGTCAAGTCCCTTTCCGTCAACGGATACGAGATGGCCTTTGTCGAGCGTGGTTCTGGCGAGCCGGTCATCTTCGTGCACGGCACGGTGAGCGACTACCGCTACTTCCGCGGCCAGATGGAGCCGTTCGCCGAGCGCTACCGCACAATCGCGCTTAGCCTGCGCCACTCATACCCCGAGCGGTGGGACGGTAAGGCCCCCACGCTGACGATGCGCCAGCATGTTGCCGATCTCGCAGGCTTCATCCGCGCGCTCAACGCCGGCAGAGTGCATCTGGTGGGCCATTCGCGAGGCGGCCAGGTCGCGTTGGAAATGGCGAGCCAGCATCCCGAACTGCTGAAGTCGCTCGTGCTCGCCGATCCGGCACCGATGGCGAGCTTCCTCTCCGCAGCGCCGCCCGCGCTCGCAGCCCTTGAGCGGCGGCGCACGTTTGTCTCGGCTGCGATCGAGCACCTGCAAAGCGGCAGCATCGATGCCGGCCTCGAAAGCTTCGTGGACGGTGTCACCGTGCCGGGCGGTTGGAAGAACCTGCCCGAGCCCAACAAGCAGGGCGTCCGTGACAACGCCTGGACCATCAAAAGCCTGCTTGCCGATGCCAACGAAGCACTCAGCTGTGAACACGTCAAGCGCATCACAGTGCCGGTCTTGCTCGTCTCCGGCGAACGAAGCCCCGACGAGTACCGCCATATGCAGGACGCGATTCAACCGTGCCTGCCGCGCAACGAACGCGCGATCATCCCGAAGGCGGGCCATGTGATGAACGTTGCGAACCCGACGGCCTTCAACGCCTTGCTGCTCGGCTTCTTCTCGAAGAACTAATCTGCGGGATGACGCCCAACCCTTCCATCGAGCGGACGTCCGAAAGCTGGCTTCGCCCACTTTCGTCCGCCGCTCATGTCAAACGCCGAGCGTCATAGAGCGCGCCCCAGGAGGCTTCTATGCTCACCGCAGTCATGATCCTTGTTTGCGTCGGCGCTGGCATTGTTGGCGGTGTTTTCTTTGCCTTCTCCACCTTCGTCATGAAGGCTCTCGCTCAGCTTCCGGCCAGTCAGGGTGTCGCAGCCATGCAGCGCATCAATGTCGTTGTCATCAATCCTCTCTTTTTGGGCGTTTTTCTGGGCACAGCTTTCTTGGCTGCCGCTTGCGTTGTCATGTCAGTTCTAGGCTGGAATACGCCACGCTCCTTTCTGCTGCTCGCATCAGGTCTTCTGTATCTGGTGGGTTCGTTTCTTGTCACCATGGCGCTCAACGTGCCACGCAATGAACGTCTGGCTGGCCTAGACCCTGCGTCTTCGCAAGCCGCCGAGTATTGGGTTGTCTATCAGCGCGAGTGGTCGCTCTGGAACCATGTTCGGTCAGCGGCCTCGGTCGCATCGGCGGCCTGCAGTGCCGGCGCACTGGCAATCTAAGTCGTTCGCGAGCGAGCCACCAATGACGCCCAACCCTTCATATATGGACTTACATGGACGCCCCCGGTTTGCCAAGCTTTCAGTTCATGACGGCTCAAAGGTAAAGATTGCACCCGTACATCCGGACTTTGTGTGCGGCAGAGCCGCTGTCCCTGATGGAATTCGCGGGTTGGCTCCTCAATCGGCACTGGCGCACTTTGTGTGCTCCGGATATATCGGGTTTTTCTCAGCCGTCTTTTATGCCTTGGGTGCTGCAAAATTTAAGGCACCGCAGCACCGTTTCACTTGAACAACCGGCAGGCTCAGTAAGGACTATTGCCCGGCCCATACAGCACGCCACGTTGGACATACAGCAAGTACGTACTACCTCCGTCGCGAAGCCAGTTGACCATGTTGAATTGATCCCCAGCAGCCTGAGTGAGCTTGTCAACAAGTACCGACGAGACTTCGAGCGGGGTTTTAGGCTTGACAGTCAAGGTCGTGCCTGGGTCTTGTGGCAGTTTCAAGAAGTACGCTGCTCCAGTTCCGCCGCTGTTGGCACGCACCGTGGCGATGTCACCATCAATCACGACGGCAGTTCCCTCGTCGACACCGATGGCCCGTGCGGCACTCCAGGGCATACCATCTTGAACCATCCTCGCCAGAAAGGTCACCAGACGTCCCATGCGGTCGCGGCTCACCAGATGGGCATCCACGATCGTATTCTGGAGTTTGGGAGTGCTCTCCAGGAACGTACGGTCAAGGGTGAGCCTGCGGTTATACGGGTTGCTGAGTGCATCTGACGAAGTGATCGTGCCGTACTGTGCCGAAAAATCTACAGCGCCCAACACGGCGAGGCCCGCGCTCGTTCCGCCGATAGGCACGTTTTTCGGAAGCAGCACAGTCTTTATGATCGTCTCGACGGAGGTCTCGTTCCACTGACCGATGTAGCTCCACTGATCGCCTCCGGCGATGAACAACACGTCTGCCCCGAGGATGACGCTCGTGACCTTTGGATCGTTGGCACCATTTGGAGTTTTGATGACCAGGGTCTCGACCGAGTCGACGCCTTCCATGGCGGACAAGTATGGGTTGTAGCCATCTGCACCTGAAGCGCGGATGATGACGACATCAATCTTGTTGGAGGCGCTCCCTCCAGCCTTGGCAATCATGTCCTTGAAGGCCTGATCAACGTCGAGCCCTCCACCCATCAACACAGTCATCTGCGATGTGGGCTGGCGGGGTGACATATCGGCTGAATTACCCGTGAGGTAATAGTCGAAGTCCTTGGTGCTGAGGGTAGGCTTGGCGCCAGTTCCGCTGCCATCGCCCGCCGCCTGCACGGGCGAAATAAGAACAAACGAAACGGCGGCAAGCGCCAGCAGGTCGCGAGCCAATCCAAGCCAGGCGCGGCGTGTAGGATTTTTCATCTTTTTATTCCTATCCGTTAAGTTGATGGCGCCCAGACTATTGGTATTGGGACACCTTGAACAACGAAATTCGCGGACTTGTCTTGATGAAGGTCTGCGCAGTGGAACGACAGTATCGTCCGATAGCACAGCAACCTCGGCATCAAAACACCCAGAGGGTCAATTCCGAACTGGCATACAGACGCGAACGTTACATGGCGAATGTCGTGGTTGTCAACACTCGCGCGAACAGGGGGGTTCTTGGGTTTGCATAGGCGAAATCGCTTGTGTTGACGCGGTGGCTGGGCTGTCGTCGGTTTCGAAGAAAAATTGTTAAGCTGACTCGCTGTAGCATTTGAGTGTCAGTAAGGGGGGGGCGGCGTCAACGGCTGGGTCGGACACATTGCTGCCAGCCAACTGCTGCCGGCCACTGACTCCTTCCAGGCTGAAGTATTCGTTCTCCCTCAATTGGGGGATGGGCTGGCCGGCGAATAGCCTCTAGACTTGGTCGGTCTCGACTACCGGGGTTCGCTGAATTTTTAAACCTGTACGCATGAGCAGTGGCAACGTCGCAAAGTCAATAGATATGCGGCTCGCTTGGGACGGGGAAGTCCCTTTCATTCGTTGGGTACCTAGAGTTTTGCATCGGGCTTCCTTACGTCATATACCGCCAATCGGAGGGCATGCATCAATGAACGCGAGAGACCTGCTGGCAACCGCTTTGCTGTTTAGCCTGCTTGGCTGTGCAACGACGCCAGTCCCCACTAGCGCAGCCCGAGACGTTCCGAGAACGAGAGTTCTCAATGCCGCTCTTCTTGAACGGAAGGAGGGCCTTGGCCAAGTGGTTGTGAAGAGAGATGAAGGCCTTTCTGCTTCCGCATGCAACTCTCGCGTTTTCGTGAACGGAACCCCAGTCGCTGAGATCGCCCCAGGCGAAAAGGTAACCTTCTATTTGCCGGAGGGCGAGCAAATGCTCGCTGCTATGGCGACGAGAATCTGCATTGGCGGGCTTGTTGAGGCAAAGGCATCTGTGAGTCGCTCTCGTGCTGCCATCTTTCGCATTAGCTACGGAAGCAGCGGCGAGTTCTCAATCCAACCGACCGCGTTTTAGATGCGAGCATTGTGTGAGATGGCGCAACCCGGCGGGCAATCGAACCGCCCAAGAGCTGCGCTGTTGGCTTCCTTACGCGCTTCGCGCTCCGGCGGCCGGTTACGTCTACGTTAGATCTCTTCACCGTGGCTGCGACCAAACTACACGACTACCAGAAGGCCGCGCTGGCTCCATTGGAGCAAGCGCTGCGAAGGGCCGTGGCCGATGCGGAGCCGGAAGCGGCCATCGAAGCAGCCACTCGCATCCAGGAGCTATTCCCCAATGACAGAAGACACCATCGTCTTCTTCGCGCAAAGCTTTGGGCGTATGAAGCCTGCGTGGACGCGAATCGGTTGGCCTACGCAGAAGCTGGCCTTATTGGAACTCGCCGTCTAGCAGGACAGACAACGAGACTCCATCTCGAGGCCAGTGGATTGCTCGTCGTGACAATGCTGCGGCAGAAGAAAATTGCCGAATCGAAGAAGCTAATTCGAGAGGTGATCGGCAATATTAATAACATAACGTCCGACCGGACGCGGCATCAATTTCAGAAGCGCTTCATCCAGCGCGTGGAGGAGGAGTGCATCCTCGCCGAGCTGATTGATAGTGGTGACGGTCCTCTCGATGTAGCCGAGATCGAAGCGAAGGCCGTACTTCTGCTCGAGCGGAACACAGACGAAGAAATACTGAAGCTCATTGGAAATAGTGTCCCGGCAGCTGGCATCAGGCTGCTCGGTGACGTTCGCAACTACTCCTTACAGCTTCGCGCTTGAACTCGGCTCCAAACTTTCTTCGGGTGTTTCCCATCTCTCACTCTCCTCGCTCTTTCAGCGTTTAAGAAAGTGTCCGTTATTTCGGGGGAAACCCAGTCGTTCCTACATTTGTCGAGCGCACGTCTACCGCTCTGGCGCAGTAGACTTCAGTCGCCTTCGTCAGATACCAATCCGGCGCTTTACGAGAGCCTGCTTACGTACACGAAGACTCGCCTTGCAATACCGAAAGATGCTGTATGTCCTTTGCACCGCCGCCTCTTTGAGTCTCTCACTCAGCAGGACAGCATCGTCTCCTTCAACTACGACTTGGTGGCAGACAACGCGCTTCTCGCGATCGAGCCGCGAGAACATGATCGTCCAGGCCAAGACACGCGGATGGGGAAGATTTCGGGGCTTTTAGGGAGGTTAAATCTCTGGGGCGACCCGCCGCCTTCCCTTATGCCTAGAGAGCAGACGTGGGGTTTCTATCTGAAACTCCACGGCTCACTCGATTGGTTGCATTGTGAAACACCAGCGTGCGCAAACAATATAAACATCTTCGCGCGCGGCGTCTCGGAACTAGCCGATGGCCAAGATGAAGGAATGCCCTGCCGTTACTGCGGCGCCGCCCTCAAGACATTCATTGTCCCTCCCGTTGCAACAAAGCGCCTCGAAGACAGGGGGAGAATGGCATTTCTCTGGAATATTGCACTTCGGCAGCTGAGCAGTGCGAGCCGCGTCGCAGTTATTGGCATCTCATTCGCGCCGAGCGATTTCGAGTTACGGTGGCTAGTACGACAAGCCATTGAGCTACGTACCGATCCGCATTACGAGCTACATGTTGTAAATCCCACCCCTTCTCACCGGCAGGGAATCATTAACGTCTTTCCCGGAGCCGACCGACTCGTCTATGAGTACGGTTCCGTATCCGACTTCATCGAGCAGCGTCCGTGCAATGCGCCCTAACTAATCATTGCACCGGACATGCCCGAAGAACCGCGCCGACCGGCGAATTCAAGTGTCGCATCAGTCGAGATCATGAGTGACGAATCATCAAGCGCCAATTGCTTCAATTGATTCAAGATAGTATTAGCCGATTTCCACTCGCCCGTAACCGTCAAATTCGGAGATTCCTGCATGAACAAACGCAATTTCCTCGCTGTGGCCGCTGCGGCCGGCATACTGCCGGCAACCTCGGCGCCTGCCCTGGCCAAAACAGCAGCAAGTGGCCCTGCACTGCTCACGGTGGCTGGTGCCATCAAAAAAGGCAACCGCGGCCCGCTGGATCCGGCGCTGGACCAGATGATGGCCAAGCATGGCGTCAAGTTCTCCGAGGCGTTTACGCTGGATACCGCGGCGCTTCAGCGTCTGCCGAGCGTCACCATCAAGCCCACGCTGGAGTACGACAACAAGGCGCACACCTTGGCGGGCCCCTTGTTGACCACGGTACTGAATGCGGCGGGAGTCAAGACTGATGCTGCGCTGCGCCTTGGCTTGCGGGCGGTCGACGGCTACAACGTGAATATCACGCTGGCTGACGCGAAAACGTACCGGATGATGGTGGCCACCCACATGGATGGCAAGCCCTTGGCGCTGGGTGGGTTGGGGCCGCAGTGGGCGGTTTATGATGCCGACACGCTTGCTGCGTTCAAAGACAAGCCCGTCAAGGAACGGTTTGCCCTGTGCCCTTGGGGACTTTATTTCATTGACGTGAGCCCTGCGTAGAACGCTTCCTGGAACGCTTCGTCAGGCATCACGCAAACACCCTCACACCCTCACACCCTCACACCCTCACACCCTCACACCCTCGTGGCAAGGACTAAAAAAACATGGCCTCGTCTGCTCTCGAATCCTTCGTCTCACAAGCCATGGCGCACGCGCGCGATCTCCCTGAGCCTGCCGACTGCGTGCTGGCGCTCGCCCCGCTGATGCTCGAACTCATCGAACGGGCAACGACGTTTCTTGAACCGCAGCACTATCGAAGCGACCCGAACCACTACGCTCGCAATCTCGTCTACAACGCACCGGATGCAAGCCTCTCGCTCTACACCCTGGTTTGGTCGCCGGGGCAATGGACGCCGGTACACGACCACGGCAGCTGGGGTGTGGTTGGCGTATTGGAGGGCGTGCTGGAGGAGCGTGACTACGTGCGCCTGTCACCCGACAGCGGGGCCGATGAAGGCATTCATCTTGTGCGTGGTGGCGTCATCCTCTTGGGGCGCGGTGCGGTCACGAGCTTTGTGCCAAACCCCGACCACATCCACGTCACGGGCGTTCCACCGGAGAGGCCCCGCGCCGTGAGCCTGCATCTTTACGGCCGAACGATGAACAGCTTCAATACCTATGACATTGCCTCAGGCACACGCCGGCGTGTAAGCGTAGCGCACAACGAAAGTTGAACCGGGACCACGGGCCAGAACACCAAATCCAGGGGCTGCCTGACCCGGCCTGGGGGTTTTATTTCATCGACGTGAGCCCTGCGTAGAACGCGCTACAACACGCGGGCCGCCTGCTGTTTCTTTGAGTTCAGGCGTGGGTTGCCACCAGCACGGCGGCCCACGACAGCAGCGCAACACCAAGCGGCGTGCTGAGGCGTCGGCCCCAGGAAACGTTTTTTTCGATCGCCATCACGGCGGCAAGAACGAGCATCCAGCCGAGGCTGCCGGTGCCGACCGCGAACATCAGCAGCATCAGTGCCCAGCAGCAGCCCACACAGAACAGGCCGTGGTGCGCACCCAGCGCGAACGCCTGCCGCGCCTGCGCATGCCCACGCCAGTGCTCGATCACGAAGCTCAAGGGCGTGCGGCACTTTTCAAGGCACCGGTACTTCAGCTTGCTGAACTGAAAGGCGCCGGCCAGCGCAATCGTCGCTGCGCCAATCAGCCAGCCGTGCCAGGCCAGCGTGGGCACGCTGGCGAGCAGGGTCAGCACCGCGCTGTGCAGCGCATGCGCCAACAGCCCGAATGCGCCCCACACCGCCATGTAGCCCAGGCCGAGCAGCAGCAGCAGGCGCCCATGGTCCGGGCGTTCGGCCGTCAGCCGGTCGAAGGTGTTGAACAGGGGCAGGGTGGTGGGCAGCATCATGGCTGTCGTCATGAGTATCCACGCGGCGGCGTACAGCACCATGGGCACGACCACATCGCCAGCGGGCACGATGCGGCACAGAAACGCCGCCGGGCCGGAGGCTGTCCAGTCAGCGTGCTCGAGATAACGCCCATACGGGCTGCGCGCCCACGCCCACAGCGCCATCCACGCGAGCGCAATCAGCGCGGCCAGCACGGGCAGGAAGACGCGATGGTGGCGCGAGAGGATTGGCGGCGCCGGGCCTGCCACCGGATTCATTGGGAAACCTCCGCGCTACGCGCTGTTGTATTGGCCCTGGGAGCGGCCCAATGGCTCATGCGTCGAAGACGAAGGTGCTCTGCAGGGCGTTGTGGTTCTTGATGTCGAGGTTAATGCCGAGCGCGGCGTTCTTGGATCGGTAGGTCGGGGCCTTGCCGACAAACACCGGCGCCCCCGGGACCGTCGAGAACACGGTGTCGGACAGCGTGGTCAGCCCACCCATCGCACCACGGTACGGCTCGAGTTCAGCGAAGTAGTTCTTGCCGATCTCGAGTATGCCCTTGCCCTCTTCGACGGTGAAGCGAATCGGCGCCCGTTCCACCGATACGACCTCGCCGATAAGCTTGGCGAGATCGGCGACCGGGCCGCCGGCCTGGCCGGTGTAGACCTTGAGCAGTGCCTCTTCCTGCGCCTTGGAGGCCTTGTCGTCGACAAAGATCGCGGCCCTCCAGTTGCCTTCCAGGATATTGCCGGGCACATGGGCCACGGCTGCAATGGTGTTGCCGCCTACATCGACGCCGTCGACCGTTCCCTTGTCAATGCGCCACGCGACGATGGTGTCGCAGGTGCCGTTGTCCGGATCCTCACCGATCCAGCAGGGGCACAGGACGTTGCAGTTGCAAACCTCGAGCAGACGACCTTCCAGGTGATAGCTCATACGAACCTCCATGGGAGCCACATGAACAGGGACTTGTCGTCTTGGCTCGCGGCGGCAAGAGAAAATGATTCTCCGCCGCGGGATGTGCCAAGTCAAGGACGGTGATGGGTGATAAATAGTGATGAAAGGCGATGATGGCCAGCGCAGGGGGGTGAGGGCAGTCCGAGGGGCAGTGGGAGGCCTGCTCTGACGTTCAGGCGCTGACGTTCAGATATTCACCAACGAAACGCCATGCAGGGTTATCCTCCAATTAGAGGATGGACTGGCTGGCTCATCGCTCCCAGACTCGGCTCCTCACGACTGCCGGTTTCAACCAAAAGGAGAACTGACCTATGCGTACCCGAACCCTCATCGGCCGCTCATTGCAGCTGGCTCTGTTGTTTGTTTTGGGCCTTGTCGGCTCATTCGCGCTCGCCCAGGCGCCTGCCCAGGAGCAGGCGCTGACGCGGACGGCCCGTGATGCACAGCTGAAGTGGGGGCCCTGCCCGCCGTTCTTGCCCAAAGGATGCGCGATCGCCGTGCTTCATGGCGATCCTGCGAAAGAGAACGTGGATGTCTTCTTCAAGGTGCCCGCCAAGTCGACTATTCCGCTCCATTGGCACACGTCGGCGGAGCGCATGGTTCTTATTGCAGGTGAGCTTCATGTCACCTATGACGGCCAGAAAACAGCCGTTCTCAAGCCCGGAACTTACGCCTACGGCCCACCCAAGGCACCGCACAAGGGCTTCTGCGCCAGCACCAGTGCCTGCGTCCTCTTCATTGCCTTTGAATCGCCGCTGGACGCAGTGCCCGTCGAGAACAAAGAGAAGTAACGCACCGCTGCCCAATAAATCGTTCGAGCGGACGCGCTAAACGCGCGGATATTGAGGATCGCAAGCTGGGGTTGCGAGGTGGTGTGCTGGCCGCCTGCAGAGGCCGGCATCGGCCCGATATGAGCCGGATGGCCTTATGCGCCTTGCCCGTCTGTTGATCCAGTTGCACACCGTCCGAGATGAGCGCATCCTTCAACACCAGTTGCTACTGCCACGCAGTAAGGAGGTCGTATGAAGCCTGCAAGACTCACCGTAAAGGATGTGCGCGCCCGACCCGTGCTCGTGCCCTTGAAAAGGCCAATCGTCTCGCGGGTCGGCTTGTTCCACGATTGGCCACTGATCCTCATCGATCTGGAAACGAATGAAGGAATCGTTGGCCGCAGTTATCTCGAACCTTATCTGAAGCATTCTGCGCGTTACATCGTGCCGATGATTGACGATCTTTTCCAGGCCATCAAAGGGCACGGCGTTGCACCTTTTGATGAATATCGCAAGGGAATCAACTCGCTCCACCTCGTTGGACGGGAAGGCCTCTCGATGATCGCGGTTTCGGGTCTCGATATGGCCGCCTGGGACGCGCTCTCACAGGCGGCGGGCATGCCGCTCGCCGAGTATCTGGGCGGATCCATAGGGCCCGTGCCTGCATATAACAGCAACGGTTTGTGGCTCACCCCGCTCGAATCCATTGGAGCCGAAGCTGACGAACTCGTACGAGAGGGTAACTTTTCAGCGCTCAAGCTTCGTCTCGGTCGGGACAAGTTGGAGGACGACATTGCCTGCATTCACGCTGTTCGGGACGCGGTAGGCAGCGACGTCAAACTCATGTGCGACTTCAACCAGGGCCTGTCTTTCGGCGATGCGCTCCTGCGCTGTCACGCATTGGACGATCATGGTCTGTATTGGTTTGAAGAACCTATCACCTATGACAACATCCCGGGCTACGCGCAACTGGCTCGCGAGCTGAAGACACCGCTACAACTCGGCGAGAACTTCTACGGGCCGCGTCATATGTACCAAGCACTTCTCGCCGGTGCAGGCGACCTTGTGATGCCAGACATGATGCGAATCGGAGGCGTCAGCGGCTGGCTGCGTGCAGCAGCCATTGCGGGCGCCGCAGGTGTCCCCATGTCGACCCACCTGTATCCCGAAGTCGCGGCACACCTCATGCGAGTTACTGAAACGGCGCATTGGTTGGAGTGGCAAGACTGGGCAGATCCCGTGCTGACGGAGCCGTTCAAGATCGAGAATGGGTTTCTCTGCATACCGGACCGGCCTGGGCAGGGCATCACGTGGGACGAGAAGGCCGTTGCCAGGTACTCGTATTGAACGAGCCCCTGCTGCGTACCGCGCCTTAACTCCTACTTATATGACCGCAAAGGGCACCAGTCGGTCTTGCCCCACTTGTTATTTGAGCAGCAGCCCGTCAATCTGCCGCAAGTCCTCTGGCGTCAAGGTGCCGTTGGCTTGCCGCAGGCGCAGGCCGCCCAGCAGCACGTTGTAGCGCGCCTGGGCCAGGTCGCGCTTGGTCTGGAACAGCTGGCTTTGCGCGTTGAGCACGTCGATATTGATGCGCACGCCGACCTGGTAGCCCAGTTTGTTGGCATCCAGCGCGCTCTGGCTGGACAGCTCGGCCGCCTCCAGGGCCTTGACCTGCCCCTGGCCCGACAGCACGCCAAAGTAGGCGGTGCGCGTGCTCTGGGACACGGTGCGTTTTGCCCCCTCGAGGTCGCTGCGCGCCTTGTCCTTCAGCGCGAGGGTTTCCTTCACGCGGTTTTGCGTGGCAAAGCCGGCAAACAGCGGGACATTGAGCAGCAGGCCGACATTGCTGGAATTGGTACGCGTGGACAGGATGCTCGTAGTAGTGCCTGACGGACTGCGGGTGACGTTGTAGCTGGCGGTGGCGTCGAGTGTGGGCTTGTGACCGGCTTCCGCTTTTTTGACTTCGAGCTCGGCAATGTCCAGCCCGCTTTGCGCCTGGCGGATGCTGGGGTGTACCGCTTCGGACTGCTGCACCCAGGCATTGACGTCGGCCGGCACCACCGGCGGCAAATTCACCGGGGCCAGCAGGCCCTTGGGCTGCGATTCGGTTTTGCCGACCAGCTGGTCCAGCGCGATTTTCTTGACGCGCAGGTCGTTCTCGGCGGCGATTTCCTGGGCAATCACCAGGTCGTAGCGTGCCTGCGCTTCCCGGGTGTCGGTGATGGTGGCGGTGCCCACCTCAAAGTTGCGTTTGGCCGAGGCCAGCTGCTCGGCCACCGCGGCCTTTTGCGCCGTCACAAAGGCCAGCGTGTCCTGCGCGGCCAGCACATCAAAGTAAGCCTGGCTGGTGCGCACGATCAGGTCCTGTTCGGCTGTCTCCAGCTGTGCCTTGGCCAGATCCACCTGCCGGGCGCCCTGCTCGTAAGTGGCCCAGTTGAAGGGACGGTACAGCGGCTGCGTGGCGGTCAGCGTGGCGTTTTGCGTGTTGAAGCTACGGTCGACCACCGGGTTGGTGTTTTCGAAGCCAGTGCGTGACACGCCCGCCGCAAGGCCCGCCGTCGGCAGGATGCCGGCCTTGGCCTGTTCGGCCCTGGCAAGGTTGGCGTCGTATTGCAACCGGGCCGACTGGTAGGTCGCGTCAAACGCACGGGCTGATTCGTACAGTTCTACAAGACTCTGGGCCTGCGCCTGCTGGGCAACAGCCATCAACGCCAGGGCGATCGCCATTGACAGGGGCGCTATCACAGGAGGCAACGCAAGCGCCTGAAGTTTCTTGGGCGTGGTCATAAGGGTCCTGAAGAAGTGATGAATCGGCAAATAAAAGGCGAGAAGGCGGGCAATCGGCTCAGCGGGTGATCAGCCGGGCGGCAGCAGTCATCAGTAAATCGGCACGGAAGGGTCGACCTGCTGTGACCAGGCGTCAATGCCGCCCTGCAGGTTGACGACCTCGGTGAAGCCGCTTTGCGCCAGGTAGTTGGCCACCTGCAGGCTGCGCATGCCGTGGTGGCACAGGCAGGCGATCGGCTGGTCGGTGCCGCCGGCTTCCTGCAATTCGGCCAGGCGCGCCGGAACCTCGCGCATCGGGATGCGCACCAGCCGGAAGCCGTCCTCCTTGACCGATGCGGTCTGCAACTCCCAGGGCTCGCGCACGTCGAGCACCACGGGCGGGGAGCCGGGCGCGGCAGCCTGTGCGCTGTCACGCCAGGCGGCGAAGTCGGAAGGATTCAGTTGGGAAATCATTGCGGCGCCCTTGGTTCCTGATATTGCTGGTGTTGCAAGTGTTGCTGTTTGGCAGGTGGTGGCAAGAAAGCTTGTCAGAAGTTGAATTTCGAAGGCTCGGCGAAGTTCAGCAGCCGCGGCGCCACCGTGTCCCAGGCGTGGGTGGTGCGCCAGGCTTCTTCGGCGACACGCGTGACCAGGGTGGCGCGCATCACGGGCTCAAAACCCACGATGGCGCTCAGTCGTCCGCCGACCTTGAGCAGCGACAACAGCGAAGCGGGCACCTCGGCGACGGAGCCGCTGAGCACAATCACGTCAAACGGCCCGCGCAGCGGATCGGTGCTGGACACGGCCTGCGCAAGATTGGCGGCGCCGTCGCCGGTGCGGACTTCGGCGTTGTAGATGCCGGCTTTTTGCAGGTTGTCCCGTGCCATCTGGGCCAGCGTGGGGTCGATTTCCAGCGTGATCACTTGCTGCGCGCGGTGCGCCAGCAGCGCCGCCATGTAACCGGAACCGGCGCCGATCTCGAGCACTTTTTCGTGCTTTTGCACGGCCACGTCCTGCAGGATGCGGGCTTCGACCTTGGGCGCCAGCATGCACTGGCCGGGGTTTTTCTGCTGCGCCGCTTCGGCGGTCAGCGGGATTTCCATGTCCACAAACGCCAGCGCCCGGTAGGCGGCCGGTACAAAATCCTCGCGCTTGACCACGGCGAGCAGTGAAAGGACCTGGCTGTCCAGCACTTCCCAGGGGCGGATTTGCTGCTCAATCATGTTGAATCGGGCTTGTTCGTAGTTCATGGGGGACCTGTGGGTTGGCGGGGTAAGAAGGGAAGGGGAGTGCACGAGATAAACCCTTGATTTTAGCCGGGGCTGGAGACGGAAGCCGGGCCGGCGGAAGCCGCTTCAGCCGGGGCGGCCGCGTGCGTTTTTCGGCGGAATTTGCGCTTGAACCACTGGCCCAGGTCGTCCAGGTAGCAGTAGGTCACGGGCACCACCACCAGGGTGAGCAGGGAGGAGGTGATCACGCCGCCGATCACCGCCTGGCCCATGGGGGCGCGTTGCTCCGAGCCTTCGGTCAGGGCAAAGGCCAGCGGCACCATGCCGAAAATCATGGCCAGCGTGGTCATCAGGATGGGGCGCAGCCGCACCCGGGCCGCCTCCAGCAGGGCCTCGCTGCGGTCCAGGCCGGGCATCTGGCGGCCGTCTGCGTCGGTCCAGGGCCGGCGCATGCGAATGGCGAAGTCGACCAGCAGGATGGCGTTTTTGGTGACCAGGCCCATCAGCATCACCACGCCAATGACGGAGAACATCGACAGTGTGGAGCCAAACAGCAGCAGGGCTAGCACCACGCCGATCAGGGTGAGGGGCAGCGAGGTCATCAGGGCCAGCGGCTGCAGGAAGCTCTTGAACTGGCTGGCCAGGATCATGTAAATAAACACAATGGCCATCACCAGCGCCGAGACGGCATAGCCAAACGACTCGGCCATGTTCTTGGTGGAGCCGCTGAACTGGTAGCGGTAGCCCGGCGGAAGATCGATGCCGTCCAGCACGGCCTTGATGTCGTTGGACACCTCGCCGGCCGAGCGGTTGTAGACGTTGGCGTTGATGGCCACTTCGCGGGTCAGGTCGCGCCGGTTGATCTGGTTGGGGCCGGTCGATGCCTTCACGCTGGCCACCTGGCTGAGCCGCACCACGCGCGTGGAGCCGTCTGCATTGCTGCCTATGGCGCTGCTCATGAAAGGCAGGCGCTCCAGGTCTTGCGGCGCGTTGCGCGCATCGGGTGCCAGGCGCACGTTCACGTCATAGGTCTGGTCGTCGGGTGCGCGCCAGTTGCCGACGGTCTGGCCGGCCACCAGGGTGCGCAGCGAGGCGGCAATCTGCGACACCGACAGCCCCAGGTCGGAGGCGGCATCGCGCCGCACATCCACCTCGATCACCGGCTTGTCGGCCTTGACACTGGAGTCCAGGTCGACCAGGCCGGGAATGCCGCGGATTTTGTCGGTGACGAGGCGGCTCAGGCGTTCCAGCTCCTTGAGGTCGGGGCCCTGCAGCGAAAACTCGACCTGCTTGTTGCCGCCCACGGCGTCGAGCAGGCCAACGTGGGTCACGGTGATGCCGGGCACCTGCTTGAGACGCTCGCGCAGCACGCCCGACATCTGGTCGGCATTGCGGCTGCGTGCCTTCCGGTCGACCAGCCGCACATACACGCTGGCGTACATCTTGCCCTGTGCGCTGCCGGTGTTGAGGGTGGCCAGCGTGTAGTTCACCTCGGGAAATTCGCGGATGATGGCTTCCACCTGCCGGGCCTTCGCTTCGGTGGCTTCCAGCGATGAGCCCACCGGGGTGTAGAAGTTGAGTGAGGTCTCTGAAAAGTCGGCCTTGGGCACAAACTCCGTGCCCAGCAGCGGCACCATGACCAGGCTGACGATGAAAATCACCACGGCCAGCGCCAGCGTGGCCAGCTTGTGCAGCAGCGACCAGCGCAGGATGGCCTGGTAGCTGTTGCCCAGCGAGTCGGTGGCAAGGTCGAACCAGCCGGTCACGCGGCCAATGGTCTTGTCATACCAGGTGACCGGCGCGCGGTGCCGGCCATGCGCCTCGATCGACGGGTCATGCCAGATGCTGGAGAGCATCGGGTCCAGCGTGAAGCTCACGAACATCGAGATCAGCACGGCCGCGACGATGGTCACGCCGAACTCGTGGAAAAACTTGCCGATGATGCCGCCCATGAAGCCGATGGGCAGGAACACCGCGACGATGGAAAACGTGGTGGCCAGCACCGCCAGGCCAATTTCCTGCGTGCCATCCATCGAGGCCTGGTAGGGCGCCTTGCCCATCTGCACGTGCCGCACAATGTTTTCGCGCACCACGATGGCGTCGTCGATCAGCAGGCCCACGCACAGCGACAGCGCCATCAGCGTGATCATGTTGATGGTGAAGCCGAACATGTTCATGAAGAGGAAGGTGCCGATGATGGAAATCGGCAGGGTCAGCCCGGTGATCACCGTGGAGCGCCAGGAGTTGAGAAACAGGAACACGATCAGCACCGTGAGCAGGGCGCCTTCGGTCAGCGTGCGGCGCACGTTTTCCACCGCGACGCGAATCGGCCGCGAGCCGTCGGTGATCAGCTCCAGCCGGGCGCCCGGCGGCAGCAGCGGCTGCATGTCCCGGATGGCCTTGTTCAGCCCGTCGACCACGGCAATCGTGTTTTCATCCTGGGCTTTTTGCACCGTCAGCAGCAGGGTGCGCTCACCGTTGTAGAGTGCCAGGCTGTCGAGTTCCTGCGCGCCGTCGGCAATGCGCGCGACCTGCTCGACAGTGACAGGTGCACCGCCGCCCGCGGCCATGCTTTTTCGTGCCACGATGATCTTGCCGAAGTCCTCGGGCCGTTTCATGCGGGCGTCGATCTTGACCACGCGCTCCTGCGCCAGAGAGCGGATGGCGCCGACCGGCAAATCCTGGTTTTCGCTGCGCACCGCGTTGACCACCTGGTCGGCGGTGATGCCCAGCGATTCCATGGCCTGCGGATTCAGGTAGATGTTGATTTCGCGTTTGGTGCCGCCTACCAGCGTGACCGAGCCCGCGCCGCGCACGTTTTCCAGGCGCTTTTTCAGCACCTGATCGGCCCAGTTGGTCAGGTCCACCGCATTCATGCTGGCCCCTGCTCCTGTCGCTCCTGTCGCTTCGGGTGCCTTCGGCGCTGCGCTGCCGCGTTCGCTGGCTGTTTTTGGTGCGGTGGGGAGTACAGCTACCGACCAGATCGCGCGGCTGGCCGGGTCAAAGCGCAGCACGCGCGGCTCCTTCACCTCATCGCGGAAGCTGGGCCGGATCGCCGCTATTTTTTCGCGCACATCTTCGGCCGCCTTGCGCCCATCCACATACAGCTGGAACTCGATGATGACGATGGCCTGGCCTTCGAAGCTGCGCGAGGTCAGGGCATTGATGCCGGCGATCGAGTTGACGCCTTCTTCAATTTTCTTGGTGACTTCGCTCTCCACAATTTCGGGCGAAGCGCCGGGGTAGTCCGCCGTGACGACAACCACCGGGAAGTCGATGTTGGGGAACTGGTCCACCTGCATGCGCTGGTACGAGAAAAGCCCCAGCACGACGATGGCCAGCATGACCATGGTGGCAAACACGGGATTCTTGAGGCTGACCTGCGTGAACCACATGGCTTGTGCCGCTCAGGGGGCCAGTTTGGCGGGGGCTGGCGCAATGGCCGGTGCATTGCCGGCGGGATTCCCCGCGGCGCCGTCCGGTGTGCCCGGCATCTGCGTGAACCGGACGCGGGTTCCTTCACGCAAGGCCGGAATTTCGCCCCGGATCACCAGCGTGTTTTCCGCCAGTCCCGTGATGGCCACGACATCTTCATGGCCGGACGTTCCGCGCGCGCCAGGCTCCACCGCCCGGTGCACCACCCGGCCGTTTTCAATCGCCTGCACATAGGGGGCCGGCTTGTCGGTGCGCACCGCGCTGACCGGGACCGCCAGCAGCGATGCCCGCACCGTGCCCAGTGTGCCTTGCGCGAACAGGCCCTGGCGCAAGGGCAGGGCACGGCCTTCGCCGGTGCCGGCTGATTTGTCGATGTTGTCAATGTTGTCGATCGCCAGGTAGGCCATCACGCTGCGGCTACCCGGCTGCGCACTGGGGTTGATGCGCACGACGCGGGCGCTGATGGGCCGCCTGCTGCCTTCGATTTGCAACTCGGCGCGCTGGCCCACCCGCACGTTCAGGGAGTCGGTGGCGCTCAGGGTGGCCTCGAGTTCGAGCCTGCTCAGGTCGACCACTTCCACAATCTTCGCATCGATGCCCACCCGCTCGCCCGGCTGCGCCAGGCGTTGCGACACCTGGCCCGAGATGGGCGACCGCAGTACCGTGTCATCCACCGATTTGGCCGCAACCTCGGTGGCTGCCAGCGCCGCCCGATAGGTGGCTTTGGCGGCATTGAGGTTGGCCAGTGAGGCGTCCAGCGCGGTTCTGGAAATAAAGCCCTGGTCTACCAGCGCCTTGTTGTTGTCGTACTGGCGCTGCACCACCTCGACTTGCGCCCGGGCCGATTCGGCCTGCTCCCGCGCCTGCCGCACGCGCGACTGGTATTCGCTGGCATCAATGCGTGCAATCACCTGGCCGGCCTTGACGAAGTCGCCTTCGCGCACTGTCAGGCCCTGCAGTTCTCCGGCCACGCGGGCCTTGATCACGGCGGAGTTGACGGCCTTGAGCGCGCCCGAGACCGCCAGGCCCTGCAGCACCTCACGCGGCGCCGCCTTGACTACGTCGGTCGCCGCGAGTTCCACCTGGCTCTGGTCTTTGGCTGCGCTGACGGCGGCCAGCGCCTGCTGCTGGGCCTTGCGGGCCGACAGGGCACGCAGCACGCCGCCCACGACAAGCAAGACGATGACGAGGGCCACGGCCCATTTGACCCAGCGTTTCGTCATCAGGCTGGTTCCAGGCCCCGACCCGACTCACCCGGGCGAGCGCTCATGCCGTACAGAATGGTGATGACCTGCATGGCAACGTATTTTTTGGGGTCCATGTCAACGTCGTCCCGAATGCACACGCCCATGGAGTGCTTTGACAGCATCAGGAAAACCATCGGTGCGATCACGGCGTAGACGCTGTAGTCGAGGTCCATGTCGCGGAACTCGCCGCGCTGTATGCCTCGTTGCAAAATGCGGCGAATCAGGTTCTGCCCGGGCTGGACCACTTCCTGCTGGTAAAAGGCCGCGATCTCCGGGAAGTTCTTTGCTTCGCTCATCATCAGCTTGGTGATGCCCGAGGCTTTGGTGGCGCCGACGCGGTTCCACCACGTATTCATGCAATAGGTCAGCATTTCTGCGCTGGTGCCTTCGAAGTTCTCGAGTTCCTCGTTCCATTCCTTGAAGCGGCCCGAAATGTTTTCGCGTACCACCGCCTTGAGGAGTTCTTCCTTGCTTTGAAAGTACAGAAAGAGGGTGCCCTTGGAGACGCCGGCACGCGCCGCGACTTCTTCAGCGCGGGTGGCGGCAAAGCCTTTTTCGACGAAAAGATCCAGCGCGGCGTCCAGCAATTCGCCGGGCCGCGCTTCCTTGCGGCGTTCGCGCTTGGCGGCGACCGACGGAGTGGGTGGGCGGACGAGTTTGGAAAGTGGCATGATTACTGACTGACTGGTTAGTAATATAGCCACTTGCTTTCTGAGCGTCAACCGGTCAACAGGGTCAATCGGGTCTACCAGGTCAATCAGAGGTCGATCGGGTCAACCCGAAGCCATCCTCGCGCCCGGACGGGGCGGATCGGTAGACGCCTCGGATGTCAGCTCCGCTTCAAAGGCGTGCCAGCGCGAGCGCCAGCCACTCGCGCAGCACCTGGCGCGAGGCCATCAGCCCCTGCGCAGAAGGCATCCATTCCAGGAGATCGCGCTCCAGCGGGACCACGTAGCCCATGGGCGCTGGTGTGACCTGCAGGCCGGCTGCCTCAAAAGCGGCGACGGAGCGCGGCATGTGCCAGGCGTGAGTGACCAGGGCGATGCGCTGCACGCCATCGCGCCGGAGCAGGGGCGCCATCAGGCGGGCATTGCCTGCCGTATCGCGTGCCTCGGCTTCGTTCCAGCGCAGTGTGACGCGGTAGTCCTGCAAGGCCGCGCGCCTTGCCACCTCGGCTTCAGAGTCCCGCTGTGCATCGCTGGCCGCCCAGCCCATGCCTCCGCTAAACCCGAGGGGCAAGCCGGACTGGCGTGCCAGCCAGACGCCATAGCGCAGGCGTGCCGCCGTGTGTGCATTGGGTTGGGCCTCGCCGTATTCAGGCGCCTGCGGCAGCGCCCCGCCGCCCAGTACGACCACAGCCTGCACCTTGCCGGTTTTCAGGGCGGCCACGGGGAGCGGGGCGAATTGCGGCAGTATGGTGCGCGCCAGCCAGACCGACGTGCCATGGCAACTTAGCAGCCCCAGCAGAATCACCGACACCAGCGCCAGCGAGAGGCCGCCGCGCCGTCCCCGGAAGGCCAGCAGCAAACCGAGCAAGGCGAGCAGCAAGGGCGCCACGGGTGGCAAAGCCAGGCTGGCCAGCAGCGGTCTGAGGGTGCCGAATTCCATCAATTGCTATAAAAAAAGAAACTGATGGTACCCCGCGCGCCGGGGCGGCCGTTCCTGAACGCTCAGTAAAAGCTCAGTAAAAAGCCTGCAGGCCGGTTTGCGCGCGCCCCAGGATCAGCGCATGCACATCGTGCGTGCCTTCGTAGGTGTTGACGGTTTCCAGGTTGATCATGTGGCGGATCACGTGGTATTCGTCATGGATGCCGTTGCCGCCGTGCATGTCGCGCGCCATGCGGGCGATGTCGAGTGACTTGCCGCAGGAGTTGCGCTTGATCAGCGAAATCATTTCAGGCATGGCCTTGTCCTCGTCCATCAGGCGGCCCACGCGCAGGCAGGCTTGCAGGCCCAGCGTGATCTCGGTCTGCATGTCGGCGAGCTTCTTTTGAATGAGCTGGTTTTGCGCCAGCGGGCGGCCGAACTGCTGGCGGTCCATGGTGTACTGACGGGCGCGGAACCAGCAGTCTTCGGCCGCACCTAAAGCGCCCCAGGCAATACCGTAGCGCGCCTTGTTCAGGCAGCCAAACGGGCCCTTGAGGCCGGACACATTGGGCAGCAGGTTGGCGTCGGGCACAAACACGTCGTCCATGACAATTTCACCGGTGATGGAGGCGCGCAAGCTCATCTTGCCCTCGATCTTGGGAGCGGAAAGGCCCTTCATGCCTTTTTCCAGCAGGAAGCCGCGAATTGCTTCCTGGCCGCCGACCTTGCCGTCCTCGTCTTCCAGCTTGGCCCAGACCACAAACACGTCCGCAATCGGGCTGTTGGTGATCCACATCTTGGAGCCCTTGAGGATGAAGCCGTCTACCCCGTCACGCGTCGCGGGCTTGGCGCGCGTCAGCATGCTGGCCGGGTCGGAGCCGTGGTTGGGCTCGGTCAGGCCGAAGCAGCCGACCCATTCGCCGGTGGCCAGCTTGGGCAAATACTTCTGGCGCTGCGCCTCGCTGCCATAGGCATGGATCGGGTGCATGACGAGCGAGCTTTGCACGCTGATGGCGCTGCGGTAACCGCTGTCCACGCGCTCCACTTCGCGCGCCACCAGGCCGTAACTGACGTAATTGAGGCCGGCGCAGCCGTAGCCTTCAATGGTCGAACCCAGGAAACCCATGGCGCCCGCTTCATTCATGATCTCGCGGTCGAACTTTTCGTGGCGCGCGGCCATCAGCACGCGGGGCTGCAGTTTTTCCTGGCAGAACTCGTGCGCGGCGTGCACGATGGCGCGCTCGTCGTCGCTGAGCTGCTCCATCAGGAACAGGGGGTCTTCCCAGTTGAATTTGGTTTTCATGGTGAGTCTCCTTCTGGATGCATTTGAGATGCGTTGAGGTGCGCTGAAGTGCGTTGGGGCTTTTGCAAAGTGTAGGACTTGGGGCGCCGGCATTGCGCCGCCTTTCGGCCCGCCGTAAGTCCAATTGTTTGACAAGCATGAATAGTTGTCTAATATCAAATATCAATCCAACGATACATTTTTCATATTCATGGAATTCCGCCACCTCCGCTATTTTCTGGTCCTGGCCGAAGAACTGCACTTCGGCCGGGCCGCGCGGCGCCTGTCGATTTCGCAGCCGCCGCTGTCGCTGAACATCCAGCAGCTGGAGGCCTCTGTCGGCGCGAAGCTGTTCACCCGCAACAGCAAGGCGGTGCAACTGACGGCCGCAGGGCTGGCCTTTGTGCCGGCGGCGCGTGCGCTGATTGACCAGGCCGCGCAGGCGGCCAGCCACGCGCGCGACGTGGGGCAGGGCATGGCCGGCAGCCTGGCCATCGGGTTTTCCGGCACCATGCTTTACAGCGGCTTGCCGAAAATCCTCGAGCGCTTTCAGGCCGAACATCCGCTGCTGCGGCTGACGCTGAAGGAGCTCAGCTCCAGCGAGCAGCTCATTGAACTGGCGCACGACCGGCTGGACCTCGGCTTTGTGCACACCACGCGCGTGCCACCCGAGCTGTCGCAGATCCTCGTGTCCAGCCAGGCATTTGTATGTTGCCTGCCGACGGGCCATGCGCTGGCGCGCAAGCGCTCCCTATCACTCAAGCAGTTGCACGGCGAGGCGTTTGCCGTGGTGTCGCGTGCGGTGTCGCCCGACTACCATGAGCGCATCCTGGCGATCTGCACCGAAGCCGGCTTTTACCCGGAATTCCGCTACGAACTGCGGCACTGGCTGAGCGTGGTGTCGCTGGTGTCGCAGGGCATGGGCGTGGCGCTGGTGCCGGCGGCGCTGCGGCAGTCGGCAATGGCCGGCGCCGCCTTTGTTCCGCTGGATGCCGCCACCACGCCTTACGACACGCACTGCCTCTGGAAGACCGCGCGCGACCACCAGTCGTTGGCGGCCTTCGTGAAAGCGGTGCGCGCCATCGCGCCGCCTGTGTCTGAAAAGCCCTGAAACGGCTTTCCATACCGGCAGGCGGCCGCCAAAAAGCAAAGAGCAAAAAGGCCCTTGCAAAAGTATGTCCCGCGTACGGGACCTAAAGCTGTCACCATAGGGCAGTTCATAGACTTCAAGGAGAACGGCATCAACCCGTATATCTGGTGTGTGGTGGGTGTGCTCCTTGGCGGGCTGGCCTGCCTGCTCGCGAACACCCGCGAAAAAATCATCATCCTCGAGAACCTGGGTGTCGGCGTGTTCGGCGCCTACATTGGCGGTGACTTCGTGGCCTCGCTGCTCAGCCATGGCGCTACCAACGACAAGACTTTCAGCATGGGCTCGCTTGGCCTGGCTGTCGCGGGCGCGGTTGTCTCTCTGGTCCTGCTGCGGCTGATGCGCCGCGCTGTCGGCCCCATGCACCAGACCAAAGGCCCGCGCCGCCGGGATTGAGCCGCTGCCCGGCAAGGGCAAGGGGGCCGCGCACGGCATTCGCGTGGCCTGCGGCGTAAGATCATCGCTCTCTTTACGACTAACGATGACCAACGGTTTCAAGCGGAGATTTCCATGCCCTCATCCCCCCAAACCATCACGCTAGGCGGCGGCTGCTTCTGGTGCACCGAGGCGGTGTACGTCAAGGTGCGAGGCGTCACCGACGTCGAATCGGGTTACAGCAACGGCCAGGCCGAGCGCCCCAGTTACGAGGACGTGTGCACCGGGCGCACCGGATGCAACGAGGTCGTCAAGCTGACCTATGACCCCGAGGAAATCTCGCTGCGTGAAATCCTCGAGATCTTCTTCGTGATCCACGACCCGACCAGCCTGAACCGGCAGGGCAACGATGCGGGTACCCAGTACCGCAGCGGCATCTATTACTCGACGCCCGAGCAAAAGCAGGTGGCCGACGACTTCATTCGCCAGGCCAGCCAGGACAAGCTGTTTGGCAAACCCATCGTGACGGAAGTGCTGCCGCTGGCCAATTACTGGCCGGCCGAGGCTTACCACCAGGACTATTTCGAGAACAACCCCAACCAGGGCTATTGCGCCTTTGTGGTGGGCCCGAGGGTGGAGAAATTCCGCAAGACCTTTGCCTCGCGCGTGAAGGACTGAGGGTCAAGCGCATGTGGCTCCTTCCCCCGCTGGGGGAAGGCGGGGATGGGGGCTCCCCTGCGCATGGGCACCCCGCACCGGTCAATCAAGCCGGAGGCCCCCATCCCAACCTTCCCCCAGCGGGGGAAGGAGTAAGAAGTAAGAAGGGGCGCGAATCAGGCGCCAGCTCACGGCCGCATGGGCCGGGCGCCAAAAAACAAAAACCTGCAATCCCTAAACCCGGCGCTGTGCGAGATAAAACCACTCCTGGCCCGCGTCGCCGTGCGGATTGGGGAACACCACAAACCCGTCTGCCGGCGCCTTCACCTCCGAGCCGTCGTGGCGCACGCCAATCACCTCGCCGGCCTGCACCGCATCAAAACTGCGCCACTCGCGGCTGAACTGGTCGTCGGCATGTTCGCGGTCGATGACGTCGACCAGACGCAGGATTTCCGGGTTCACGGGCACCGGCGCGAGTGGCAGGGAAGCAATTCCGAGCAAGGCCAGCGTTTGCAAAATGGCATGCCGGGCGACCTGAACCGCCTGCGGGTCGTCGTGCTGGCCGCATTCCAGCGTCACCCCATAGCCGCCGCGTGAACGCATGTATTCGGTGGTGCCCACACCGTAGTTGGGGTCGATCACCAGCGTCTGGGTGCGGGCATTGCCGACCGCGACCGGAGCCGCGCCGCGCCGCTGTACGCCGCGCGCATAGGTTTCCAGCCAGCCCTCCACCATGCGAGGCGCGCCGGTGTGCAGGGCCAACTGCATTTCTTCTTCGGCCCTGCGGAACGGCTCGAGCGTGCCGTTATTGTTTTGCGGCCCAACCATCACAAAAGAAGCGCCCCCGGTGTGAAACGAGTGCAGGTCCAGCAGCACGTCATGCGATTCGAGCAGCGGACACAGCACATTGGCAATCCGGTCCTCGAAATCCTGCGGAATGGCGCTCGGCGCCATGTTGCGGTTGAGGTTGCGCTCGCCAGTGCGCTGCCTGAGCTGGTAGGCCAGCGGATTGGTGACCGGCACAAAGGTCACGCTGCCGCGCTCGATGGCGAATTGGCCGTTGTCGATTTCTTCCAGCAATTGCGAGATGGCCCGCGCGCCGCAGACTTCGTTGCCGTGCACCGCGCCGGTCACCAGCAGGCGCGGGCCGGGCGCCAGGCCGTGGTAAGTGTGGGCGCGCAGATGAGTGGGGCGTTGTTCGCGCGCCTGCAATGTGCCGCTCTTGATCGTGTCATTCATGGGTTTGTTTATACAGCGGTTCGCATAAGGCGTGGATCTCCATCACTGGCCAGTCCCTCATGCATTCAGGGGATAGGCGCTGCTCAGGTCCATCGACATACCCACACCGTTCGCCAGTTTCGATGACTACTGGCAACTCTTCCTGGGCGGCCAGGGTCCCGCTCCGGCCTATGCCATGTCGCTGACCGAGACGGCCCGCACGGAACTCCGGGAGTGCCTGCGAGAGCGCCTGCCCGCACAGCCGGATGGGGCCATTCCCTTAACTGCGCGCGCCTGGGCCGTTCGCTTATTCGTTCCCGCCAAGTGACGCCAGCAAGTGACGCCCGCAGCGACCAGCGGGCAGGCGTGCCGCTATGACTGAAAAAAATGGGCGAATGGCCGAAAGGCTTGCAAACCCGGTAATAATGCAACTCGATTGCGTTATTGTGCAAAAAAAGAACCGAAAAAAACCTACGGAACCATGGCCTCCGCGCTTCCCACCCTTGTCCGCACTGCGGACCCCATCGATGCACTGCTGTCAGCCCATGGCCTGCGCCGTACCAGCGGGGCACGCCTGGTGCTGGGCTGGTTGCTGGCGCATCCCGATACGAGCTACACCCATGGCCAGCTGCAAGCGGCGCTGTCGGTGGCGAGGGACGGGGAGGGTGAGCAGGTTCAGGGTGGCGCACTGGACCGCGTGACGCTCTATCGCCTGATTGACCGCCTGACGCAGGTGGGCCTGTTGCTGTGCCGGGTGGACGTGAACCGGGTGCGCCGCTACCAGGCCATGCCCGCCAGCGTGCATGCCATCCCGCATTTTGAATGCCAGAGCTGCCACCGCGACAGCCCGCTCGCGGGTGCGCTCGAAGCCAATGCCAGGGACCTGGAACGCGCCGCGCAAACCGCACTGGAGGCGCTCCAGGCTTTGGGCTACCAGGGCACGAGCATGGACTTTGCCGTGCGGGGCGTGTGTGCCGACTGTGTGGCCGCTACTGCTACCGCTGATTCGCAGGGCATGACCGCGTGATCAGCACCCGCCAACTCGCCTACCGCTACTCCGTCGGCCCGGAACTACGGTTTGACGATGTGGACGTGGCGCAGGGTGGCGTGCTGCTGCTCCGCGGCGCGTCGGGTTCGGGCAAGTCGACCTGGCTGGCGCTGGCGGCGGGTTTGCTGAGCCCCAGCGAGGGCAGCATGACCGTGGCGGGGCAGTCCATCCAGGCGCTGGGGAAGGCTGCCGGTGATGCGTGGCGCGCGCAGACCATCGGTTTCCTGCCGCAACGTCTTCACTTGAGCGCAGCACTGACGGTCCACGGCAACCTGGCCCTGGCGCAATGGGCGGCCGGCCAGCCGCTTCAGGAGGGCCGCATCGCCGAAGCGCTGGCAGCGCTGGATGTGCAGGCGCTGGCCGGCCGCAGGCCGGCGCAGCTTTCGGGCGGGCAGGCCCAGCGGGTGGCGCTGGCCCGGGCGGTGCTGCTCAAACCGTCGGTGATCCTGGCCGACGAACCCACCGCGAGCCTGGACGATGAGGCTGCTGCGGCGTCGTTGGCCTTGCTGCAAAGCACGGCGCAGCAGCAGGGCGCCACGCTGGTGATTGCCACGCACGATGGCCGGGTCGGCACTTTTTTCAAGGATGAAAAAGGCCTTCAGTCTCTGAAAACGGGGGCTGGCAGGCCATGAAAACAATAGCATTTGCCTGGCGTTACCTGTGGTCGAGGCCGCTGGCCGCCACACTGAACCTGCTGCTCTTGAGCCTGGGGCTGGCCTCTGTCACTTTCCTGCTGCTGGTCAGCCACCAGATCAGCCGGGCCTTTGAGCGCGACCTCGCCGGCATTGATGTGGTGGTGGGCGCCAAGGGCAGCCCGATGCAGCTGATCTTGTCGGGCGTGTTTCACCTGGATGTGCCGACGGGCAATGTGCCGCTGGCCGCTGTCAAGGCGCTGGAGAGCCATCCGCAGGTGGCCAAAATCATCCCCATCAGCCTGGGGGACAGTTTTCGCGGCTTCCGTATTGTGGGCACCACGCCGGCCTATATCTCGCATTACGACGCCCGGCTGGCGCAGGGCGCGCTGTGGGCCCAGCCCATGCAGGCGGTGGTTGGCGCGCAAGTCGCCCGGCAAACCGGCCTGAAAGTAGGTGACACCTTTGCGGGGACCCATGGCCTCGGGGGTGGCGGGGATGTGCACGGACAAACTCCCTACACCGTGGCCGGGGTGCTGGCGCCCAGCGGCACCGTGCTGGACCGCCTGGTGCTGACCGCGACCGAGTCGGTGTGGAAGGTGCATGAAACCGACACGGCCCTCGATGAAGAAGACCAGAAGATTCTGGAAGAAGAGCGCGAGGTCACGCTGGCGCTGATCCAGTACAAGTCGCCGCTGGCGGCGGTGACCTTTCCGCGCTACATCAACAGCAGCACCGACATGCAGGCGGCGGCCCCGGCGCTCGAAATCACGCGCCTGCTCAACATGGTGGGCGTGGGCACCGATGTACTGCGCGCCCTGGCCGGCGTGCTGCTGCTCACCGCGGCCCTGAGCGTATTCATTGCCTTGTGGGGTGCCGTGCGCGAGCGCCGCGCCGACCTGGCCCTGCTGCGCATGCTGGGTGCGCCGCCGCGCAAGGTGGCCGGCCTGCTGTTGTGTGAGGCCTTGTGGCTGGCCATGCTCGCCACGCTGCTGGGTGTGCTGGCCGGGCAGGGGCTGACGGCGCTGATTGGCTGGACGCTGCAGCTGGAAAAATCGGTGTTGATCGGTGCGCTGTCGTGGCCGGTCGAGTTGGTCAGTGTGCCGGTACTGGCGCTGGGTGTGGCGCTAGCGTCCGCGTTGCTGCCCGCCTGGGAGGCCTACCGGGTCAACGTGTTTGAACTTCTTCAACCAAGGTGAAACTTCTTATGAAAAACTTTGCTTTCCTTCAGAACGTCCTTCAACAAACGCCGTCCATTCTTGCCGCCGTTGCGCTGGGTGCCGTGTTGTCAGTGGCTTCAGTGGCGTATGCGCAGCACAGCGACAAGGAAACCAAGGAAGACGTCCAGCGACACCGCGCGATGGCCGCGGCCCACGAAGCCGCGGCCAAGTGCCTGGAATCGGGCAAAAAGGAGGAGGTGTGCGAGAAGGAACTGCAGGCTGCTTGCAAAGGGCTGGCGGTAGGGAAATACTGCGGCATGAAACACGTTCATTGAGGCAGGTGAATAATCCGGCTTGGCACCGCGCTACAACTTCTGGAGCACCGCGTGAAAAATCGTCTTTGCATTGAACCTTCGACGGGCTCGTCGACAGGGCGTTTGGCGCTTCGACTGGCGTGCGCGTATTCGCTGGGTTCCGCACTGCTTCTGGCCGCAACCGGCCTGCCGGCGCAAACGCTGTCATCGCCGCTGGCTTCGGGTACTGCGAAATCCGCAGCGCCTGCTGCGCCCGGTTTTGAACTTCCGGCAGGTCGGGGGCCGGGGGTGCATGGCGTCAACAGCCCTTTCCCGAATCTCTCGGCCAGAGACGACGTGGTGCCCTGGTCGGTGTTGACGGCGGTCAAAACGAAGACCGAAAAAAACCGCATTCTGCCGGTCTTCAGCATGGACCAGCTGGCACTGAACCAGAAAACCCAGCGTATCCAGGGCTTCATGATGCCGCTGGACCCGGGCGAAAAACAGCGCCATTTCCTGCTGTCGTCCGTGCCCCTCACCTGCGCCTTCTGCACGCCGGGCGGCCCTGAAAGCATGGTCGAGGTCAAGACCAAAACGCCGGTGAAATACAGCATGGAGCCGGTGGTGGTGGAGGGCCGCTTCCTGGTGCTCAACGACGACGCCTACGGCCTGTATTACCGGATCACCGATGCGACCAGCATCAAGTAAGGTTTCGGGCCGGCTCGCATGACGCGGTTGCCACGCGCTCCGGCCAGGTCCCTGGCCTGGTTACTCGTGTTCGCGCTGTTGCTGGCGCAGATGCTGGGCCTGATGCATGGCGTGGTGCACGGGTCGCAGATGCAGGCAGTGGGCAGCGGGCAGGGGCACCATCATGCCCACGATCACGATCACGATCACGATCACGATCAAGGCCCACATGCCGACCATGGCAATGGCTGGCTGGAGTCACTTTTCTCCTCACATGACGCCGATTCGGATTGCCGCCTGTTTGACCAGGCCAGCCATGGCAATGCGGCGCCCACGCTGCCGGCATTGAGCTTGCCGATACTGCTGTCATCGTGTGTTGTTGATATTCCCCAGGGCGAAGCACTCGCCCGCTGGGCGGCGCTGTTCGACGCGCGCGGCCCGCCCTTGACCAGCTGAATCCCCCCAGGTTGCGATGCGCTGGCCTCCAGGCCAGGGCGCAGCTTTGCCCCTGCGCCTGAGCAGGTTCGCATTTTCCCGATTCAACAAGGTCATCATGAACCCATCATTTTTGAACGGTGCCGCCGGTACCGTCGTTTACGCCCGTCCGGGCGCTCCCTTTTTTCCGCATCACTTCGTTCAGCGGGCTGTGCTCATGCTGGGCGCCGCGGCTGCGCTGCAATGCGGCGTTGCAAGCGCGCAGACGCCTGCAACGCCTGTTATGCCTGCGATGCCTGAAGTGGGCAGCCTGAAAGAAGTCACCATCACGGGCAACCCGTTAGGTGCTACTGATTTAATAGCGCCTGCCGCCCAGTATTCGGGAACGGGACTGCTGTTGCGCTCCAAGACCACGCTGGGTGAGACGCTGGACGGCGTGCCCGGCGTGAGCAGCACCTACTTCGGGCCGAACGCCAGCCGGCCCATCATCCGCGGGCTGGATGGTGACCGCATCCGCATCCTGGGCAACGGTGGCGCCACGCTGGACGCGTCCAGCCTCAGTTACGACCACTCGGTCACGACCGATCCGATCAGCATCGAGCGCATCGAGGTCCTGCGCGGGCCCGGGGCCTTGCTGTATGGCGGCAGTGCCGTGGGCGGTGTGGTCAACGTGATCGACAACCGCATCCCGCGCGAGGCGCTGTTCGATGAAAAAGGCGGCGTGGGCGGCAAGGTCGACCTGGGCCTGGCGACCGGCAATCGCGAAAAAAGCAGCGGCGCTTTGCTCGAAGGCGGCAACGATCGCTATACCCTGCATGTGGACGCATTCAACCGCGAAACCGGTGATGTCAAGGTGCCGGCCGACCTGGCCTGCACCAAGGACGGCGTCAACACCACCACTAACCGCATCTGCAATTCAGCCAGCAAGGTTCGGGGCGGTGCGGTGGGGGGCTCGGTGTTTTTTGACCAGGGCTACCTGGGCGCGTCGGTCAGCACTTACCGCAGCAACTACGGCACCGTGGCTGAAGACGACGTGACCATCGACATGAAGTCCGACCGTGTCGCGCTGGAAGGCGAGGTGCGCAACCTGGGCGGGCCTGTCCAGAGCATCAAGGGCCAGTTGAGCCATACCGACTACATGCACACCGAGTTTGAAGGGGCCACGCCCGGCACGGTGTTCAAGAACAGGGGCAGCGACTTCCGCCTGGAAGCGCGCCACGCGCGCTTCGGAAACCTGGACGGGGTGGTGGGTTTTCAGGCGGAAAACAACCGATTCTCGGCGGACGGCGCGGAAGCATTTGCGCCTTACAGCAAGACCTCGCAAAACGCGGTTTTTGCGTACGAAGAATACGGCACAAGCTGGGGCAAGCTGAGCTTTGGCGGTCGGCTGGAATCGGTCAAGGTCGAATCGCTGGGCAACCCGCTCGTGGCGCGGTTTGCGCCCTTGACGCGCGACTTCACGCCCCACAGCTATGCGCTCGGCGCCCTGTGGAATACGGCGCCAGGTTGGCAGCTCACAACGAACCTGGCTTACACCGAACGGGCGCCCAAGGATTACGAGCTTTTCGCCCAGGGCCCTCATGTGGCGACCAACGCCTGGGAAACCGGCGATGCGACGCTGGGCAAGGAAAAGTCGACCAGCCTTGATGTGGGCACCAGCTGGAAATCGGGGGCCAACCGCTTTGCCGCCAACGTCTACATGCATCGCTTCAGGAACTACATCGGCCTGATGGCAACGGGCAACACCTATGGCCAGGAAGATGGCGCGCTCAATCCGGCCGATGCCGACGGTGATGGTGTGGATGACAACGATCCGGACAACAAGCTCCTGCCGGAGTTTGCCTACACCGGCGTGCGTGCGCGCTTTGTGGGCCTGGAAGCCAGCGGCAATATCCGCCTGCTGGAAGGCGCTTCCACGCTGGACCTGGCTTTGCGCGGTGACCTGGTGCGTGCCACCAACCTGAACAACGGCCAGCCGTTGCCGCGCATTGCACCGGTGCGGCTGGGTGCCAGCCTGTTGTGGGCAAGCGGGCCCTGGGGCAGCGGCATCGGTTTTGACCATGCCATGGCGCAGAACCGCGTGGCTGCGGGCCAGCGCGCCACATCGGCTTATACGCTATGGAACCTGGCGGCGACTTACCGCACGAAAGCCGGCCCTTCCAGCCTGCTCTGGTATGCCAGGGTGGACAACCTGACCAACCAGCTGGCCTACAGTGCTTCGTCGGTGCTGACCACCACAGCATTTCCCAAAGCGCCTTTGCCGGGTCGCAGCCTGAAGGTGGGATTGCAGGTCGCCTTTTAAGCGCAGGCAGATGGAGCACCAGGAGGCGGGACGCCAGGAGCGCGCACGGTGGAGGGCGCGCTAAGATTGCCCCGGATGAACCAGCCTGTCTTTGTGTCCCTGCTCCCGGTTGTCTTGTTGATTGCTGCAGGTTTTATAGCTGGTCGCGCAGGCTGGATAAGGCCTGTGGCCATTAAAGATCTTTCCAGCCTGGTTTTTCTGCTGCTCGCGCCGGCGCTGCTGTTTCGCACCATGAGCCGTGTGCGCGTCGAGCAACTTGACTTCAAGCCGGTCGCAGCGTATTTCCTGGCCGTCATCATCCTGTTTGCCGGCACGCTGCTGGTGCAGGGCTTCAATCGCCGCGCAGCCGTGCTGGCGCTGGCCAACACGTTTTCCAACACGGTCATGATTGGCATTGTGCTGGTCGGCCTGATGTACGGGCCCGTGGGCCTGGTCACGCTGCTCACGCTGGTTTCCGTGCATTCACTCGTGTTGCTCACCAGCGCCACGGTGGTGCTCGAGCTGGCTGTGGCCTACGAGCAAAAGCGGGGCACTTCGGACGAAGTCACAAGGGCACCGCGCCACCCGGTGACCACGGTGCTGATGGCCGTGAAAAACGCGTTGCTGCATCCGGTGCCGCTGCCCATCATCGCGGGCCTGCTGTTTGCGCAAACCGGGCTGGCGATTCCCGCCGCGATCGACAAGCCGCTGGAGTTGCTGGCCAATGCCTTCGGACCGCTCGCGCTGGTGATGGTGGGCGTGACGCTGGCCTACACACCCGTGGGGCCGCACTGGCGCCAGGCGCTGTTGCTGGCCGGGGTGAAGAACCTGTTGCATCCCTTGCTGGTGTTTGCCCTGTGCCATCTGCTGGGCGTGGGCGGCGTGCCCATGGCCGTGATGGTGGTGGCGGCCGCCTTGCCGATCGGCGCCAATGTATTTCTGTTTTCGCAGCGCTACAAGGTTGCCGAAGAACTGACCACGGCCAGCGTGGCGGTTTCCACTGTGCTGGCGCTGCTGACCCTGACCCTGGTGCTGCTGCTGGTCGGGCAGCCCGTATGAAGTATGAAGTATGAAGTATGAAGTATGAAGTATGAAGAATAGGAGTGTGATCTGATGCAATTCCTGCAATCGTTTCCGGTGTCGGCCCAGGCCATTGGATTGTTGCTGCTGTCCAATGTCTTCATGACCTTTGCCTGGTACGGGCATCTGAAAAACCTGGCGACCTCGCCCTGGTATGTGGCCGCGCTGCTCAGCTGGGGCATTGCCTTGTTCGAGTACCTGCTGCAGGTGCCTGGCAACCGGATCGGTTTTACCCAGTTCAGCGTCGGGCAACTCAAGATCATGCAGGAGGTGATCACCTTGGGCGTGTTTGTTCCTTTTGCCGTGTTTTATCTGAATGAGCCCCTCAAGCTTGATTACCTGTGGGCTGCGCTGTGCATGATGGGCGCGGTGTACTTCATCTTCCGATCCGCCTGAAAGGCTCTTCAGCCAGGCAGGGGCCGCGGAACCGGCTTAGCCGGGCCGCAGGCGCAGCGGCCCCTCGGGGGGGAGCGCAGTACACGAAGTGACGAGCGCGGGGACTCTGTAGCCAAGCAGGGGCCGCGGGACTGGCTTTGCCAGACCGCAGGCGCAGCGGCCCCCTCGGGGGGCAGCGCAGTACACGAAGTGACAAGCGTGGGGGCTCTATCCCACCCCGGTTAAACTCCCCCGCAGTTACAAAAACGTCATAGTTCTGACATATTCCCTGAGGATTCGATATGCTGTTTGGCAAATTGCTGCCGCGCGAAGGCAATTTTTTCGAGATGTTCAACCAGCATGCCAGCCGCATTGTCGAGGCTGCCCATGCCTTTTCGGACCTGGTGGCCAACTACAGCGACGTGCAGAAGCGGGAGTCCTACAACCTGGCCGTTGACAACGCCGAACGCGCGGCCGACCGGATTACCCAGGAGGTGAACCGGATGCTGCACAAGACTTTCATCACGCCGATTGATCGGGAACAGATCCATTCCCTGATCAACACCATGGACGACGTGGCCGACCTGATCCAGGACTCTGCTGAAACCATGGCGCTGTATGACGTGCGCCACATGACCGAAGAGATCGTGCGCCTGACCGACCTGAGCGTGAAGTGCTGCGAGCGGCTCAAGGATGCTGTGGCCCTGATCGGCAAGCTCAATGATGCGGCCACCGCCGAGGCGGCGCTCAAAACCTGTGAAGAGATTGACAAGCTGGAGTCCGATGCCGACCGTGTGATGCGTTCGGCCATGAGCAAGCTGTTCCGTGAAGAGCCGGATGTGCGCGAAGTCATCAAGCTCAAAGCCATTTACGAGTTGCTCGAAACCATCACCGACAAGTGCGAGGATGTGGCCAATCTCATCGAGGGCATCGTCCTCGAAAATTCCTGATCGCCGGCTCCGCTATGCAAACCGTACAGACCGCCCTGTGGGTCGTAGTGCTGCTGGTGTTCCTGGCCATTGCCTTTGACTTCATGAATGGCTTCCACGATGCGGCCAATTCGATCGCCACGGTGGTGTCCACCGGCGTACTCAAGCCGGCTCAGGCCGTCGTCTTTGCGGCCGCGTTCAACCTGATCGCCATTTTCATCTTCCACCTCAGCGTGGCCGCCACCGTGGGCAAGGGCATTGTGCAGCCCGGTGTTGTCGACACACACGTGGTGTTTGGTGCGCTGACCGGCGCCATCACCTGGAACTTCGTGACCTGGTATTACGGCATCCCGAGCAGCTCGTCGCATGCCCTGATAGGCGGCATTGTGGGCGCGGTGATTGCCAAGGCCGGGGCCGCTGCCCTGATTTCGGCGGGCATCCTCAAGACGGTGCTTTTTATCTTTATATCGCCATTGCTGGGTTTTCTGCTCGGCTCCCTGATGATGGTGCTGGTCGCCTGGGTCTGCCGGCGCGCAACGCCGTCAAAAGTGGATGGCTGGTTTCGTCGCCTGCAGCTGGTGTCCGCCGGGGCCTACAGCCTGGGGCACGGCGGCAATGACGCGCAGAAAACCATAGGCATCATCTGGATGCTGCTGATTGCCACCGGCTATGCGTCGGCGAGCGACGCCGCCCCCCCTGGCTGGACGATCGTGAGCTGCTACCTCGCCATTGCGGCGGGTACCATGTTTGGCGGCTGGCGCATCGTCAAGACCATGGGCCAGAAAATTACCAAGCTCAAGCCCGTGGGCGGCTTTTGTGCCGAAACCGGCGGTGCGCTGACGCTGTTCCTGGCGACCGGGCTCGGTATTCCTGTCTCAACCACGCACACCATCACGGGCGCCATCGTCGGGGTGGGTTCCACGCAGCGGGCTTCTGCCGTGCGCTGGGGCGTCGCCGGCAACATTGTCTGGGCCTGGATATTCACCATTCCCGCCTCCGCCTTTGTGGCGGCCATTGCCTACTGGTTCAGCCTGCAGATTTTCTGAACGGTTTTCCGCAGGGCCGCCCCAAGCAAGTTCAGCCCCCGGGAGGCATCCTTCGACAGGCTCAGGACGAACGGAGTTCAGTGAGCAAACCTTGGGGTCATCCCCCTTCAGCCGGGGCCGCGGAACCGGCTTTGCCGGGCCGCAGGCGCAGCGCCCCCTCGGGGGGCAGCGCATTACACGCAGTGAAAAGCGTGGGGGCCCATTTCGACGCCGGGCCGCCCCAAGGCGAAACCGCCCCCTCGGGGGGCAGCGCATTACACGCAGTGAAAAAGCGTGGGGGCCCTGTTTACTGGCTTATTTTCCTCGCCTCTTCCACCTGGTATTCGAAGTAGCGCTGGAAGCTGAACGCAATGCTGGACATCAATGAAACGGTGCCAAACAGCAAGGCAAACACCACGGCGCCTATGGTGAGCCAATTGGTGTAGCCGGCGGGGGCCTCGGGTGCCTCCGGATTGTGGCGTGCATTCCATTTTTCGAACGGCATCAGGCCGTAGTAAATGGCGGTCAGCGCGGTGCCGGCCAGCATGAAGCCCAGCAGCGGAATCAGCACCCAGGCGAGCTGATCGTCCTGGCCATACAAGCGCACGCGTTCAACACCCCACCAGCCCAGGGCTGCGGCGATGGGGTGCACCCACAGCCAGCGGTCTTTCATGCCAAACAGGTACAGGCGATGCAGCCCCAACTGGCCGCCGATGAAGGCCAGCCAGGCGGCGGCTGTTTTGTTTTTTGAGGTGAATGAGTGCATGCGGGGATTATGGAGCGGGCAGTTGGGCGGGCGGTTGCGTATCGCCCGCGCCCAGGGTTTTTTGCATGATGACGATGTCGCGCCAGGCGCCGAATTTCCAGCCACAGGACTCGATGAGGCCGACTTGCGTGAAGCCCAGCGCGAGATGGACGCCGACGGACCCGGCATTGGCCGAGTCACCAATAATGGCCATCATCTTGCGGATGCCCACAGCCTCGCAGCGTGCCAGCAGTTCGGTGAGCAGTGCGCGGCCCAGGCCCTTGCGGTGCAGGTCGGGAGCCAGGTAAATCGAATCTTCCACCGAATACCGGTAGGCCGGCCGCGGCTTGAACCAGTTGCCGTAGGCAAAGCCGGCGATCCTGCCGTCCTCCTCGGCGACCAGGTAAGGCAGGCCCTTGGACAGCACATCGGCCCGGCGGGCCGTCATGTCGGCCACGCTGGGGGGCTCGGTTTCAAAGGTGCCCGTGCTGTGGAGCACATGGTGCCCGTAAATGGCGGTGAGGGCGGGAAGGTCTTCGTCGCGGCTGGGGCGTATGAGAGGCATGGGGTGCGGTAATTCTGGCTAAAAAATCGGTTAGGCGGGTGCCGGGAGGAATCCATTTTCCGGTAAAACCGTCGGAAGCGGGTCAGCGGGTTATAATGTCAGGCTTTGCAGCATTTCGCTGGCCGGGTGGCCATGTCGTGTGTCTCAAGCGCTGCAGGAATATTTGGGGTGTGTATTACCCGTCACATCCCACCACCCGAAGGATAAATCATGGTCGTCATTCGACTTGCACGCGGCGGTTCCAAACACCGTCCTTTTTTCAATATTGTTGTGGCTGACAAACGCGTTCGCCGCGATGGCCGCTTTATCGAGCGCATCGGTTTTTACAACCCGATCGCCAAAGGCGGTGAAGAAGGTTTGCGCATTGCGCAAGACCGTCTGACCCACTGGCTCGGTGTCGGCGCTCAGCCGTCGCCTACCGTTGAGCGTCTGGTCAAGCAGGGCGCCGCCAAGGCTGCCTGATCTTTTCAGACGTCTTGATGTTGCCCGGCCGTGAGCCGTCTGCAGGCTTGACGCCGTCAAGCCTTCCGGACGACGCCATTGAGGTCGGGCGCATCCTGGACGCCTGGGGTGTCAAGGGCTGGGTGAAAATCCTGCCGCACAGCACCGATCCGGAGGCCCTTTTTTCGGCCAAATCCTGGTTTCTCCAGGCACCGGAGGCCAAATTCCGCCCGGGCTTCAACGCGTTCTCCGGAACCGTTTTGCTCAGCGTGGACGAAGCCAAAATCCACTCCGACACTGTCGTCGCCAAAATCAGCGGCCTGGACGACCGCAATGCCGCAGAGGCCTTGCGGGGCGCCCGCATTTTTCTGCCGCGCAGCAGTTTCCCGGCTGCCTCCAAAGACGAGTATTACTGGGTCGACCTGATCGGCCTGAATGTGGTCAACCGCGAAGGTGTGACCTTGGGGCAGGTGCGCGACCTGATGGCGACCGGTCCCCATTCGGTGCTGTGCGTGGAGTACACGGCGCAGCAGGAAGACGGCACGTCTGTAACCGCCGAACGCATGATTCCCTTTGTCTCCGCCTATATCGACACGGTCGATATTGCGGGCAAATGCATCACGGTTGACTGGCAGCCCGACTATTGACGCCGGTGCAGGCTCTCGGGGTGGATTGCCCTGAGTCGGCCGGTGCGCGCAAAATAGCCTTTCCATGCGCTTTGACGTCATCACCCTGTTTCCCGAGCTTTTTGCGCCATTTCTGGTCAGTGGCGTCACCCGCCGTGCCTACGAAACGGGCCTGGTCGAGGTCAAGCTCTGGAATCCCCGCGATTTTGCCGAGGGCAGCTACCGCCGTGTGGACGACCGGCCGTTTGGCGGCGGCCCCGGCATGGTGATGATGGCCGAGCCGCTCACGCTCTGCCTCGAACAAATACGTGCCGAGCGTACCGCTGGCGGCGTGGCAGATGTGCCCACCGTGCTGTTCTCCCCCATAGGCGAGGCGCTGAACCATGCGGGCGTCGAAACCTGGTCAGCCAGCAGCGGTGCCGTGCTGGTTTGCGGCCGCTATGAGGGCCTGGACCAGCGGTTCATTGAAACCCATATCGATCGGCAGATCAGCCTGGGCGATTTCGTGTTGTCCGGCGGTGAGATCGCCGCCATGGCCCTGCTGGACGCCGTGGCGCGTTTGCAGCCCGGCGTGCTGAACGACGAAGGCAGCCACCAACTGGACAGCTTCAATCCGGCGCTGGACGGCTTGCTGGATTGCCCGCATTACACCCGGCCGGAATCCTGGCGCGGCCAGCCCGTGCCGCCCATCCTGTTGTCCGGCAACCATGCCCAGATCGAGCGCTGGCGGCGTGAGGAGCGGCTGGCGCTTACCCAGCGCCAGCGTCCCGAACTGGTGCAAAAGGCGCGGGTGGCCGGCCATTTGACCGCTCGCGACGAAGCTTTTCTGGCTGATTTGTTCGAAAATCCTGAAAAAGATGCCTAGCTGCTATAATCAAAGGCTTTTCGATCCTCTGGCGGCCACTGCAACCATCTGAATCATCTGCGGATGAATCCTTGGATTTGCGGTCTTTAGCGTAGCGCGTGAATGAACGAAGAAGTTAGATGGAAAAATCATGAATCTGATTCAAACCCTCGAGCAGGAAGAAATTTCCCGCCTGAACAAAACCATTCCCGCTTACGCTCCTGGCGACACCGTCATCGTGAGCGTGAATGTGGTTGAAGGCACCCGCAAGCGTGTGCAGGCTTTTGAAGGTGTGGTGATTGCCAAGCGCAATCGCGGCCTCAATTCGAGCTTCATCGTTCGCAAAGTGTCGAACGGCGAAGGCGTTGAGCGTACCTTTCAGGTCTATAGCCCGCTGATCGCGAAGATTGAAGTCAAACGCCGCGGTGATGTGCGTCGTGCCAAGCTGTACTACCTGCGTAGCCGCAGCGGAAAGTCTGCACGTATCAAGGAAAAACTCGGCGCCTGATCAACCGGTCGGGTTGTGCTTGCAGCTCAACCCGGCGCGGGGCGGCCTCAAAGGCAACCTGAAAATTCCCTTGAAAAAGCCGCTCCGAGAGCGGCTTTTTTTATGTCTTGCCAGCTCCCGTGATCGCCTCATCAACAGTCCCTCAACCTCAGCCGATGCGCTCCCATGAAGTTCAGCAAGCCCTTGCCGAAATTTGACCCCCGCAGCATCCCGGTGCAGGGCGTTGATGACCATCTTGCGGGTGTGCCGCTGGAGCGCCTGACGCCGCCGGCCCTGCGCGAGCGCTTTCGGCATCCGCCGGTCTGGACCCCGGAGCACAGTGTCGAAAAGAAATTTGCCGACCGCGAGCCGGCGCTTGCGGCGGTGCTGTTGCCCCTGGTGATGCGGGACGAGCTCACCTTGCTGTTGACCGAGCGGGCGACCAATCTCTCCACACATTCCGGCCAGATCGCGTTTCCGGGCGGCCGCACGGACGAGTCCGACCAGGATGCGGTGGACACTGCCCTGCGTGAAGCCCACGAGGAAATTGGCCTGCCGCGCAACCATGTGGAAGTGCTGGGTACCTTGCCCACCTACGTGACGGGAACCGCGTTCATCATCACGCCGGTGGTGGCGCTGGTGAGGCCGGGGTTTGCGTTGCAGCCCAACCCCGGCGAGGTGGCTGATGTTTTTGAGGTGCCGCTGGGCTACCTGATGAACCCTGCCCACCACCGCCGCCATGAATTCGAATTTGACGGCATGCTCCGGCAATGGCTCTCGATGCCCTACACCGAGCCGTTGGACGAGGCTGACGGCGGCGAATCACGGGAGCGCTACATCTGGGGCGCCACGGCCGGTATGCTGCGCAATCTTTACCGCTTTCTAAGCGCCTGAGTTTATAAGCCCACCCCCGTCCAGGCTCACTGCGTGTAGCCTGTTCCCCCTCAAGGGGGAGGAGAAACAGCCCCACCCCCGTCCGGACTCACTTCGTGTAGTCCGTTCCCCCCTCTAGGGGGCGGTGCCTGCGGCCCGGCAAAGCCGGTTCCGCGGCACCCTGAAATACCCTTCCGCTGGGTTACGCCCACTGAACTCTTAAACCCAGCATGAGCCGCAGGACCGGCTTTGCCGGACTGCAGGCGGGCGGCCCCCTCGGGGGGGCAGCGCATTACACGAAGTGAAAAGCGTGGGGGCTCGCCTCACCGTGGGGGCAGTATGATTCCGCATGAGCTTTTTTGCCGTTTTGTTTGCACTCATCATCGAACAGGCCCGGCCCCTGGCCCGCGGCAACTGGGTTCATGCCGGATTTCGGGGATGGGCGCGCTGGGCCAACCGCAGCCTGGATGCCGGCAAACCACACCATGGCTGGATTGCCTGGACGGTCGCCGTGGTGTTCCCCGCGCTTGCAACGCTGCTGGTTCACTGGCTGCTCTGGAGCATCAACGCCTTGCTGGCCTTTGCGTGGAGTGTGGCGATTTTGTATGTCACGCTCGGCTTCAGGCAGTTCAGCCACTATTTCACCGACATACGCGACGCGCTGGACGATGGCGATGAGACCACGGCGCGCGAGCTGCTCGCGCAGTGGCGCCAGGTGGATGCCAGTGAATTGCCGCGCAGCGAAATCGTTCGTCACGTCATTGAATACTCGGTGCTCGCCGCCCATCGCCATGTGTTTGGGGTGTTGGGCTGGTTTTCGGTGCTGGCCGCACTCGGCCTGGGGCCGGCGGGGGCGGTTTTTTACCGCATGAGTGAGTTTGTGTCGCGTTACTGGGTCTACAAAAGCAAGCGGGCGGAAGCCGCCGGTGAGGGCGCCAGCCCCGCGCTCCAGCAGGCGGCCACGCGCGCGTGGGGCATCATCGATTTTCTGCCGGCCCGCGTCACCTCGCTGGGGTTTGCGGTGGTGGGCAGTTTTGAAGATGCCATTGACGCCTGGCGCAGCTACACACAGCGCTTTCCCGCCAATACACCTGTAGCCTCCGAGAATCGCAATGACGGACTGATTCTTGCCGCCACGTCGGGCGCCGTGAATGTGCGGCTGGGCGGCGAAGCGCTCAAGACCGCTTATTCGTCCGAGGCCTCCCGGGGCGGTGGACTGGATGCCGAAGTGGTGGAGGGGTCTGGAATCATCGAGACCACGTCGGGACGGGAACCTGAAGTGGCGCACCTGCGCAGCATTGTGGGCCTGGTGTGGCGCTCCGTGGTGCTGTGGATGGTGCTGCTCGCCTTGCTGACGCTGGCGCGCCTGCTGGGCTGAGAGGGTCCGAACGACCCCTGCAGCGCGATCCGATCTCGGGTCGATCGCCAAGTTCTGTCGGTGCCCTGAGGGCGCTGTTCAATAACGGGTCTGCGACAGCTCCGCAAACAATTCGCTATACAAACGATAGCGATTTGCGCTGATGCTGCTGGGGCCATCTGCCAAATTCACTTCTGAAATCACGCCGCAGCCGGGCTCATGAAGATGCGTGCAGTTGTAGAACTTGCAGTTCTGTGCGTGCGCCTTGAGGTCGGGCATATAGCCGGCCAGCTGCATCGGGTCGATGTGGTGCAGGCCGAACTCCTGAAAGCCTGGTGAGTCGATGAGTGCGGTGGTCTTGGCGCTGTCAACCCAGTACAGCGTGGTGCTGGTGGTGGTGTGCTTGCCGGAGTTCAGGGCTTGTGAAATCTCGGCCGTCAGCACCCGGGCCTGGGGCACCAGAAGATTGGTGAGGCTGCTTTTCCCGGCCCCGGAGGGCCCGAGCACCAGCGTCTTTTTGCCTTGCAGCAATTCGATGAGCCTGGCGGCCTGCGTTCCGTCGATGTCGGTGTCGGCCTCGGGCTGGGCGGCCTTGGGCTTGATGGCCAGCGGCAGCATCTGGTAGCCCATGGCTCGGTAAGGCGCGAGTTTGGTCCATGCGCGCTGGAACGGCTCGGTCAGGTCGCTTTTGTTCAAGGCAATGATGGGGGTGATGCGCTCGGCTTCAGCCGCGATCAGGGCCCGGGTCAGCTGGCTTTCCGAGAATTCGGGCTCAGCCGCGATCAGGATGAGCACCTGGTCCAGGTTGGCGGCAAACGACTTGGTGCGCATCTCGTCCTGCCGGTAAAACAGGTTGCTGCGCTCCTCGATTTTCTCGATGGTGCCTTCATCCTGCGAGGGCAGCCAGCGTATGCGGTCACCGACCACGGCCTGGCTTTTCTTGCCGCGCGGGTGGCAAATCACACGGTCGCCCGACTCGGTTTCCACCAGCACATGGCGGCCAAACCCGGCCACCACCAGACCCGGCCGGGTGCCCGAGACCGGCGCCGCCCCGGCGCGAGCCGGTTTGCTCAAGCGAGCAGGGCGTCAACCTTGGACGCGCAGAAGAAGTCGCTGGCGGAAATGCCGTTTACGTCGTGCGTGTTGAAGCGGACCGTGCATTTGCTGTAACTCACCGTCAGGTCGGGGTGGTGGTCTTCGGCATTGGCAATGAAGGCCAGTGCATTCACAAAAGCGATGGTCTCGTAGTAATTCTTGAAGCTAAAGGTCTTCTCCAGCGCGCCATCGATCAGTCGCCAGCCCAGTGGCTGCTCGCCATTGAGCTTGCTCAGTTGCGTGACGATTTCGGTGGCGCTCAGGGCACGGCGGTTTTGATGAACAGGATGGCTCATGATGCAACGCTTTGGGTTGAAGGGTTCATGCGTCCCAGCCGCTCGGAGGCGGGCGGGTGCGAGTAATAAAACTTCACAAACACCGGGTCGGGTGTCAGTGTGCTGGCATTGTCCTGGTAGAGCTTGAGCAGGGCGCTTTGCAGATCCTTGCCATCCGTCTGTGCGATCGCATAGGCGTCGGCCTCGAACTCATGCTTGCGCGAGAACTGGGCAAACAGCGGCGAGATAAAAAAACTGAACAGCGGAACCACCAGCATGAACAACAGCAGGGCCAGCGCGTCGTTGGCTCCGGTCATGCTCGGCCGCACGCCGAGCCCGGTATAAAACCAGGCCTGGGATGACAGCCACCCCAGCAGCGCAAAACCGACCAGGCTCAATGCAAACATCGAAACGATGCGTTTGATGATGTGTTTGTGCTTGAAGTGACCGAGTTCGTGGGCCAGCACCGCGTCCACCTCGCCGGGGGTCAGTTGCTTGAGCAGGGTGTCGTAAAAAACCACGCGCTTGGCCGCGCCAAAGCCGGTGAAGTAGGCGTTGGCGTGGGCCGAGCGTTTGCTGCCATCCATCACGAAAAGCCCCTTGGCTGCAAAGCCGCAGCGCTGCATCAGTGCTGTCACCCGCGCCTTCAGCACTTCATCTTCGAGTGGTTTGAATTTGTTGAAAAGTGGTGCGATCACGGTGGGGTAGAGCACTAAAACCAGCAGGTTGAAACCCATCCACGCCCCCCAGGCCCAGAGCCACCACCATTTGCCGGCGCTGCCCATCAGCCAGAGGATCAGCGCCACAATCGGCAGGCCGACGACGGCGCCGACCAGCGTGGATTTCACCAGGTCGGTCAACCAGAGCCGGAAGGTCATTTTGTTGAAGCCGAAGCGCTCTTCAATCCTGAAGGTGCTGTACAGGGTAAAAGGCAAGTCGAGCAGGCCGCTGATGACGCCGAATGCCGCCAGCAGTGCAAGCTGGGTCACCAGGCTGCCATAGGCTGCCAGGCCGGAGTGGAGCAGCGCCTGATTGAGCGCATCGATGCCGCCCAGCAGCGTCCAGCCCAGCAGCAAGGCGGCCGCGAACGCCGTCTCCAGCATGCCGAAGCGCGCTTTGGCGACGGTGTAGTCGGCTGCCTTCTGGTGCGCCTCCAGCGAAATGGTGGCCGCAAATGCCGCAGGGACGCTGCTCCTGTGCCGCATCACATGGTGTATTTGCCGGGACGCCAGATAAAACCTGACCAGCAACCCGATCACCAGCAAGGCGGCAAACACCAAGGTAAAGACAAGTGAATAGTCGGTCATGATTCGCAGTTTAGGCTATCGGCGAGAATCGGGAGATGTCTGAAATTGAATCCACACTCAAAAAATCCGACCAGAACCTTGTCTGGCTTGACTGCGAAATGACCGGCCTGGACCCGGAAAAAGAACGGCTGATCGAGATTGCCGTGGTCGTGACTGGTCCGCAGCTCACGCCGCGCATCGAAGGCCCGGTGCTGGCCATTCACCAGTCCGATGAGCTGCTGGACCAGATGGACAATTGGAACAAGGGCACGCACGGCCGCAGTGGGTTGATTGACAAGGTCAAGGCCAGCACGGTCACCGAGGAGGCTGCCGAGGCCCAGTTGCTGGCGTTTTTGGCCCAGTACGTACCCAAGGGCGGATCTCCCCTGTGCGGCAACAGCATCAGCCAGGACCGCCGCTTTCTGGTCAAGTACATGCCGAAGCTGGAAGCGTTTTTGCACTACCGCAACGTGGATGTCAGCACGTTCAAGGAGTTGGCCAAGCGCTGGCGGCCCGAGGTCTATAGCAGTTTCAAGAAACGCCAAAGCCATACCGCGCTGGCCGATGTGCATGAATCGATTGACGAGCTGGAACACTACCGGCAGCATTTTTTGAAGTGATGCTCTCAAGCGAGTTCTGGCCATTTCCCCGCATTGATGGCGTTTGTAGCTCCTGAAATAATAGCAAACAGCCTGGCGAGCGCCTCCCGCGGAAAGCCGTAATGGCCTTGGCTGAACCGGGGGACTGGTAGAAACCCGTAAACCGAGCTATAATCAAAGGCTTGCAGTTGCACAGGGTGCGCTGCATTTGTACATCTACCTCACACTTTTGGACTCTACCGACAGAGTCACCGCTTCGGGCTGATTCGCCTGAACCGCATATTCGTTTGATGGTTGGTGTTTTATTAACCATGAACGAATCCTCTCGCATCGCGGGGGGTGAAGTTTCCTGTCCTTCGCTAACAAAGCGTTGCGCACGGGTGATGATTGAGAATAAACATGACTGACTCTTTTGAGGCTCGCGGCGACTTTTTGCCTGAAGCAAACACCGATACCGACATCCTGGGCGTTCCGGATTTTTCCGATGCGCCTGCCACCGCCGCCACCTCGCTGGACGCCATTGCGCCCCAGCCCAATGGTTTCGTGAAGCTGGGCCTGGCCCAGGAACTGCTGCAGGCCGTGGCCGACATGGGTTTTACCCAGCCTACCGCCGTGCAACTCGCCACCATCCCCAAGGCCATGCAGGGCCTGGACGCAGACGGCACAGACCCGAAAGCCAAATTCACCGACCTGCTGGTTTCCAGCCAGACCGGCAGCGGCAAGACCGCCGCTTTCCTGCTGCCCGTGCTGCACACCCTGTTGATGCAGCAGGAAGAAGCCGAGCGTCAGGAACGCGCTGAATTTGAACGCCTGAGCGCGGAAGCCATCGCCAAAGGCGAAGCTCCTCCGAAAAAGCCCAAGCGCAAAGACCCGACCAATGCCCGCAATTTCAAGGCCGCCACCCCTGGCGCGCTGATTCTGTGCCCGACGCGCGAATTGGCCCAGCAGGTTTGCGCCGACGCGATTGACCTGGTGCGCCATTGCCGCGGCCTGCGCATTGCCAATGTGGTGGGCGGTATTCCTTACCAGCTGCAGATTGCCAAGCTGCAAAACGCCAATCTCGTGGTGGCCACGCCGGGCCGCCTGCTGGACCTGCAGCGCAGCATGCAGATCAAGCTCGACCAGGTGCAATTCCTGGTGGTTGACGAGGCCGACCGCATGCTGGACCTCGGCTTTGCCGACGACCTGACCGAAGTCAACCAGCTCACCATTGAGCGCAAGCAGACCATGATGTTCAGCGCCACGTTTGCGCCGCGCATCATGCAGCTGGCCACGCGCGTGATGCGCCAGCCGCAGCGCGTGGAAATTGATTCCCCGCACGAAAAACACCTGTCCATCACGCAGTCCCTGCTGTGGGCCGACAACATGACCCACAAGCGCAAGCTGCTGGACCATTGGCTGCGCGACACCACAATCAACCAGGCCATCGTGTTTGCGAGCACGCAGGTCGAGTGTGACGGCCTGGCCAATGACCTGGTGCAGGACGGCTTCAGCGCCGTGGCGCTGCATGGCGCCCTGGGCCAGGGTTTGCGCAACCGTCGCCTGATGGCTTTCCGTGACGGCCGCGTGCAGGTTCTGGTCGCTACCGATGTGGCCGCCCGCGGCCTGGACGTGCCCACCATCACCCACGTGATCAACTACGGCCTGCCGATGAAAGCCGAAGACTATGTGCACCGCATCGGCCGCACCGGCCGTGCCGGCCGCTCGGGCCAGGCCATCACGATTGCCGAGTTCCGCGACCGCCGCAAGATTCAGGATATCGAGCACTACACGCAGCAAAACCTCAAGCCCAGCGTCATTGCCGGTCTGGAGCCGCAGCAGCGTTTCGCGCCGACGTCCGAGCGTCCGCGCGGCAATTTCGGTGGTGATCGCGGCGGCCGCAGCTTCGGCGGCGGCGGTGGTGGCTACGCAGGCCGCAAGCCGTCAGGCGGCTTTGGCGGTGGTTCGGGTGGTGGGTTTGGCGGCAACCGCGATGACCGCGGCGGCTCCTTCCCGGCGCGTCCCGCGCCGCAGGGCAACGGGTATGCCGATCGCACCAGTTTCAATGATCGCGGCCCACGCCGCCAGGACGACCGCAGCTTTGGCAACAACAACGCTGGCTTCGCCCCACGTGACGATCGCAACTTCGGCGCCCGCAATGAAGGCTTCGCGCCGCGCCCTGACTTTGCAAACCGCAAACCCGCGTTCGCCAAGCCTGCGGGCAAGGTGTTTGTGCCGCGCGATGCTGCCAAGAAGGCTGGCAAGTTCTCCAAGCCTGCACGCGACTGATCGCGGACCGGCCTCGATAAAAGCCCCGGCGACGCCAAGTCGCCGGGGCTTTTTTTGTATATGATCCGCAGGCCGCGCGCCTTTCGGCGCGCATCCGGAAAACAGATGACCGCAGCCGCCTGGCCACCCCTCTCGAAGCACTGAACGCAAGCCACGGTCGCACGCCCTGAGCGCGCGGCCGCTGCCTTGCCTGAACGCCTGCCGGATCGTCCCGGCCGGGCGTTCCCTTTCGACCACGCACTCATCGCGAAGCGGCCCGGCGCCGCCCGATGTCTTGCGCCGTCCGCTTCATTCTTTTTTCGGAAAAAATCATGTCCCTGTTCAATACCCTGATGGCGTCGGCCATCTCCCTGGTTCCGCGCGCGTTGATCCGCAAGGTCTCGCGCCGTTATATTGCCGGCGAAACCGCGGCCGAAGCGCTGGCGCGCGTTCGCGCGCTCGATGCCCGAGGCTTCTCGGCCACGCTAGACGTGCTCGGTGAGACGGTCTCGTCGCTGTCGCAGGCCGACCGCACGACCGATCAGTACCTGCAGATGCTCGACGCAATCGGTCACCACGGCCTGCGCGCGAATATCTCGGTCAAGCCGACCGCGCTGGGCCTGTTGCTCGATGAGGCGCATTGCGAAAGCAACTTCCGGCGCCTGATTGCGGCGGCCGAGCGGCACGGGATTTTTGTGCGCATCGACATGGAAGACGCAAGCATTACCCAGAAGGAAATCAATCTGCTCGCGCGATTGAAATGCGATCATGACCGCGTCGGCATCGTGCTGCAGGCCTACCTCAAGCGTACTTACGGCGACATCGGGCCGCTGCTCGGCGAGCGTGAAAATCTGCGCCTCTGCAAGGGGATCTACGTCGAAGGCCGCGAGCACTTGGTCGACCAGGCATGGCGAGACCGGCGCGCCATCAACGCGCATTTCCTGAACCATGCGGCGCGTTGCTTCGACAGCGCGACCTTTGTCGGCCTCGCGACGCACGACGAAGAGTTGATCGACCAGTTGATCGAACTGTCGCGCCGCAAAGGTGTGGACAAGGACCGGTTCGAGTTCCAGATGCTGCTCGGTGTCTGCGAAAACCTGCAGGGCAGGCTGCTCGGCATGGGTTACGCAGTGCGCATCTACGTGCCTTACAGCAAGGACTGGTACGGCTACAGCATGCGCCGGATCAAAGAAAATCCGCAGATCGCGGGTTACCTGATGAAGGCCGCGCTGACCCGTTGAAGCTCAGCTCATGCCGTTGCGGCTGGCCAGTTCCACAAAGAGTCCCGACTGGTCGAGGTCTGTCAGGCCGTGTTCCACACCCTCGGCGTAGAGCTGCTCGAAGAGCCCGGTGATGGGCGCATCAAAGCCGATTTCCTGAGCGGTTGCCAGCGCATTGCGCATGTCCTTGAGCTGTATCGACAAGCGGGCGCGTGGCGCGAAGTCCCGCTCCACCATGCGCTGGCCGTGCAACTGCAACACGCGGCTGTCGGCAAAACCGCCGGTGATGGCTTCCTTGACCTTGGCCATGTCGGCGCCGCCCTTGGTGGCGAACAGCAAGGCTTCGGCCACCGCGCCAATCGTGATGCCGACAATCATCTGGTTGGCCAGTTTGGTGAGTTGCCCGCTGCCGTGCGGGCCGACATGCGTGGCGCGGCCAAACACCTGGAGCAGGGGCAGGGCGCGCTCGAAGTCGGCCGGCTTGCCGCCCGCCATGATGACCAGCGTGCCCTGTTCAGCGCCGACGGTGCCTCCGGACACCGGCGCATCCAGGTGCGCGATGCCCAGGGCGCCCAGCCGCGCGGCGTGGTCGCGTGCTTCACGGGGCGTGATGGACGCCATGTCAAGGAAGAGCGACCCTGGTTTCATCGCTGCTGCAACGCCTTGCGCGAACAGTACGTCTTGCACCACGGCGCCGTTTTCCAGCATGCTGACCACGATGTCGGCCCCGCGCGCTGCCGCACTGGCCTGGGCGTGAACGGTCGCGCCCAGGGCGGCCAGCGACGCGGCCTTGTCGGGGGTGCGGTTCCACGCCTGCAGCGCATGGCCGGCTTCACACAGACGCCTGGCCATGGGCAGCCCCATGCTGCCGGTGCCCAAAAAGGCGATTTTTTTTGCGTGCGGGTCGCTTTCAACGGTCATTCAGGTTCCTGGTTAATGGCGGATGTACCCATCATCCGGCACGCAGCGCAAGAAGGCTGTCAGGCGGCTTTCTTCATGGCCGGCGAGAACATGGTTTCCATCTCATGGCGCACCTTGTAGGCGGGTGTTGAGGTGTCCATGGCCACGTCGGCCCAGCTCAGGCTCTGGCCTTTCTTGACCGCCCGCACCACCTTGACCTGGTGCGCCAGGCCCAGGGGCAGGCCACCCATCTGCAGGGAGGTGTCGGCCGGCAGCAGCTTGCCCCAGACCGTGTAGCCGCCTTCGCCGTCCAGCATGTCGCCGGGTTTGAGGTCGCGCTTGGCGGTGGCCACCACGTCGGCGTTCCAGCAGGTCGCCACGCCGGTCGGTTCGCCGCGCAGCGCCACGCTGGCCACCGACACGCCGACCTCCAGCCCGATCAGGTGCCAGCGCTTGTACAGCGTGAAATAGCGGCCGCTCGGATCGGTATGTGCGTTGTACTCTTCAAAGCAGTTCTTGATGTAGTCGGTTTCGGCCTCGACCGTGACCCAGACCCCCATGCGGATGTCGTAGGGAATCTTGCGGCCATTGGCTTCCAGCGAGGAGATGACTTCGACCATGCCCTTGCGCTCCAGCACGCCGCCCTCTTGAATAGGTCGCGTCACAAAGGGAATGTCTTCGATGCTGGCGGGCGGGTAGAGCAGGCCGTTGCTGGGCACGGTGAGGCCGGTAGCGTTGGCCACGGCGGTGCATTCGATGGAGGGTTTGGAGCCATCGAGGAAGCTGTTGAACATTTTCGGGTTCAGTCCGCCACGCAGGGCCTGCTCGGGCGTGAGGCCGTAGTTGCCCCACACCGTATCGGGCGTGGATTCGCAAAAATGCGGCAGCCATTTGTGGCCACGGCCTGCCGCCACCACCGGAAACCCGCAGGTGCGGGCCCAGTCCACCAGGTCGCAGATCAAGGCCGGCTGGTCACCGAAGGCCAGCGAGTAAACCACCCCGGCCTCAGCCGCCTTGCGCGCCAGCAGCGGGCCGCAAAAGGCATCGGCCTCCACCGTGACGTTGACCACATGCTTGCCATGCGCAAAAGCCTGCAGGCAGTGCTCGACGGCCGCCACCGGGTTGCCGGTGCATTCCACAATGATGTCGATTTGCGGATGCATGACGACCGCCTGCCAGTCGTCCGTGATCCAGGTCGCGCCTGTTTTGATCGCCGTTTGCGCCGATTCCGCCTGGCTCATTTCGGGTTTCCAGCCGACGCGGGCGAGGTTGGTGCGGGCCGCGTTGGGCGACAGGTCGGCAATGGCGACGAGGTGTATGCCGGGGGTTCTGGGAATCTGCGCCAGGTACATGGAGCCGAATTTTCCGGCGCCTATCAGGCCGATGCGCACGGGTTGGTTGTCGGCGGCGCGTTGCTGGAGTTTGGTGTAGAGGTTCATGGTGTTTTGTTCGTGAAAACCGCTCTTGCCGAGCCTGTCGACGTGCCGCTTGCGCAGCGCGCTTCGACAGGCTCAGCCCGAACGGAAAGGGGGTGGAAAGTTCTCAGGCCGCCTTGCGTTCAGGGGCGATTTCGTCCGTCGACGTTTGCAGCGCGGTGGCCGGCACGCCATCTTTCCAGGGCAGGTCCACCGGGTAGTCAGCCAGCAGGCAGTCATCCGGCAGGCAGGTGATGGGGGTGAAGTCGCGGTGCGCAATGTACTCGGGGCGCTTGTGGCGGCGAATGTGGTTGCTGACGGCGCACAGGCTCAGGTAGACGCTGACGCGGTTGAAGGGCGACAGGTTGCTCCCCGAGGCGTGGACCAGGCAGGAGTGGAACAGGATCATCGAGCCGGCCGGGCCTTTGGGGCTGACAATGCCACCCTGTTTGCCGCCGGCACGCTGCACTAGCTGGCGAATCAGGTCGTTGTCCACCGTCCACAGCGGGTAGCTGGTGGTGGTGAGGTCATGTCTGGCGTCCACCACGCCCTTTTTGTGGCTGCCGGGAATGAACATCAGCGGGCCGTTGTGCTCGGTGACATCGTCCAGGAAGATCGCCACATTCATCGCACGTTCGGTCGGCATCATGTCGTCGTTCAGCCAGGTGCCGTAGTCCTGGTGCCACTGCCAGACATCGCCTTCAAAGGCCATCTTGCCGTTGATCTTGAACTGGTGCATGTAGAGTTTTTCACCCAGCAGGTCTTCCACCGGCTCGATCATGCGCGGATGCCGGCCCAGTTTGGCAAACGGCTCGCTGTACATGTGGGCGGCGAAGTTGGTGCGCACCGCGTCCTTGCCTTTTTCGCGCACGTTGTAGTCCTCGCGCCGGCTGTAAAGGTCGGGCACGGCGTTGTTGAGCGCCTGCGTTTCTTCCGGCGTAAAAAGGCCGGGGAAAAACAGGTAGCCGTCGCGGTCGAATTGGGCGAGTTGTTCGGGCGTCAGTTTCATCGTGTGTCTCCATGGCTTTGGCGGGGCAGAACGGGCTGGGCTGTGATGTTCGCGGAAGGGGCAGGCTGCTTGAGTGCGCTGGACAGCAGGCTCGCCAGGTTGTGGCTGGCGTCCTCGTCATGCTGGCGGATCAGGGTTTCGGCCGTGTCTTCATCTCCGCTGGCTATCGCCCTGGCAATCGCCTCGTGCTCATCCCAGATCGATTCGCGCATGGTCGACACCTGCAGCACCGCGCCCATGGCGCGGCGGATGTGGTGCCAATGCAGCTGCGCGCTCTGGGCGATCAGCGGGTTGCCGGATGCGGCATAAATCGCAGCATGAAACTGCGCGTCCGCCGCCATCATGGCCTTGACCTTGTTGCTCCGTGCGGCAGCGCGCCCCTGGCTGATCAGACGCGGATCCAGCGGGCTGCGGGCACGTGCAGCGAGCCGGGCGGCCAGCGCGTCCAGAGCGCCGCGTACCTGGTAAATCTGCACCAGCCAGGCCACGTCGAGCGGCGCCACCAGCACTCCGCGGCCGGGCGCGTCCAGCACAAAGCCATCTTTTTTCAGCAGCCGCAAGGCCTGCAGGACCGGCTGGCGCGACACCGCCAGCCGCTCCGCAATATCTTCCTGCATGATGCGCGAACCCGGCGCCAGGGAGCCGTCGCTGATGGCGTCCAGCAGGCTGCGATAGACCTGGTCCACCAAGTCGGGGGTTGATTCGATTTTGATGAGATGGGAAGTCATTTTTTGTACTCTGTATACAGAATACGCCGAATGGCAAAAAAGCTACTCCGGGTTTTCCCGTGGGGTCAGGGGCGTGCGCGACTGTGCCAAGATGGCGGCAGTTTGAGCAGTTTTGACGACTTGATTTTCAGGAGCATCCATGAACCAACCTGACCCTGCGTGGCTAGACAGCATGTACAACAACCGGGCGCGCGTGGCGGAGCACGAGGCGCATTTCACGCACTGGGCCGAGGCTTCGGCGCAGGCCAGGAGCACGCTGCCTTGCACGCTGGACGTCCCCTACGGCCAGGGCAGCGGTGAAAAGCTGGACGTGTTTCCGGCTGCGAAGCCCGGGGCGCCGGTGGTGGTGTTCATTCACGGCGGTTACTGGCGGTCGCTGGACAAGGCCGACCACTCCTTTGTCGCTCCTGCCTTCGTGGAGGCGGGCGCCTGTGTGGTGATTCCCAATTACGACCTGTGCCCGGCCGTGACCATTCCCGACATCGCGTTGCAGATGGTCAGGGCGCTGGCCTGGACTTACCGCAACGTGGCGCGGTTTGGTGGCGACCCGAAGCGCATCACCGTGATGGGGCATTCGGCCGGTGGCCATCTGGCCGCCATGCTGCTGGCCTGCCGGTGGCCGGTCCATGCCGGGGACCTGCCGGCCGAGCTGGTCAAAAACGCGCTGTCGATTTCGGGCCTCTATGAGCTTGAATCCATCATGCATACGCCGTTCCTGCAGGAGGCGCTGCGCTTGACCCCGGCGCAAGTCCTGCAGGCCAGCCCGGCGTGGATGCCGCCGCCTGCGCGGGGCGTGCTCTACACCGTGGCCGGGGCCGACGAGAGCGAAGAATTCCTGCGGCACAACGCGCTGATCGAGCAGGCATGGGGCCCCCGGGTGGTGCCTGTGCGCGAAGCCTTGCTGGGGCTGAATCACTTCAGCATCGTCGAGGCCCTGGTGCAGCCTGGTCACCGGCTGAACCAGCTGGCCCTGGATCTGTTGCGGGCTACGGCCTAGGTGTGATGTTTCAATAGGGTGAACAGGCCCTAAATATTGACGTCGTACTCCAGTGCGACGTCAGACGCCGGGATGCCGCCGCGAATCGCCCAGTTCTCGCGTGGCGCTTCCCGCACCACCACCTTGATGTGGTCGGCGGGGACGCCGCACAGGCCCAGGTTTTGCACGATGGCCTGGTACAGCGCGCGTTTGGTCTCGACGGAGCGCCCGATGAAGCAGTCGATGCTGACCAGGGTGTATTGGTCGCCCTTGTCTGGAGGCCCGACAAAGCGGTGCGGCTCGTGGACGAAAAGGCGAATCATCGTGGTCCAGTGCGGGACTTTAAGCACCGCAATCATCGCGGCCTGCACGGCATCGATGAGGGCCGTTTCTTCTTCGCGTGAATATTTTCGACGTATTTCAATGGCTGCAGTGGGCACGGATCCTCGCTTTCATGGTTTGGCGATGACTGTACTCCTGCAGCAGCCTGGACCGGCAAAGCCTCACATCAGCAGGTGTTCGCCTGCGTTGTCGCCGCCCAGGATCACGTAGTTGACCTTGCGGATGTCCATCAGTTTCTTGCCCCCGGCATAGCTGATGGAGCTCTGGATGTCTTCTTCCATCTCGCGCAGGGTGTCCGCCAGCGTGCCCTTGATGGGTTCCAGGATGCGTTTGCCTTCGACGTGCTTGTACTCGCCCTTGTTGAAGTCCGAGGCGCTGCCGTAATACTCCTTGAAGAGCTTGCCATCGACCTCCACGGTTTTGCCGGGGCTTTCTTCCAGGCCGGCGAGCAGGGAGCCTATCATCACCATGGTCGCGCCAAAACGGATGGACTTGGCAATGTCGCCATGCTCGCGTATGCCGCCGTCGGCAATGATGGGCTTGGTTGCCACGCGGGCGCACCACTTGAGCGCCGAGAGCTGCCAGCCGCCGGTGCCAAAGCCGGTTTTCATTTTGGTGATGCAAACCTTGCCGGGGCCAACGCCCACCTTGGTCGCATCGGCGCCCCAGTTTTCCAGGTCAATCACCGCTTCGGGCGTGGCCACGTTGCCGGCAATCACGAACGATGCGGGCAGCTTTTGCTTGAGGTAGCCGATCATTTTCTGCACGCTGTCGGCATGGCCGTGGGCAATGTCTATCGTGATGTATTCGGGGGCGAGACCCTCGGCCACAAACTGGTCCACCGTGTCGTAGTCGGGCTTTTTAACCCCCAGCGAGATTGACGCGTAAACGCCTTTGGCCGTCATGTCTTTGACAAACTGCAGGTTGTCCAGGTCAAAGCGGTGCATGACGTAGAAGTAGCCGTTCTTGGCCATCCAGGTGCAGATGTTTTCATCGACCACCGTTTTCATGTTGGCCGGCACCACCGGGATGCGGAAGGTGCGCCCGCCCAGCGTCACACCGGCATCGCACTCCGAGCGGCTTTCTACCCGGCATTTGCGGGGCAGCAGCAGCACATTGTCGTAATCGAAAATTTCCATGTTTCCCAAGCTCCTGAAGACTGTTGATAACCAGGGATGCTCTGCCTAACTCGCGCCGCGCGCGGCGGGGCTTTTGCGGGATGAGCCGCAAGGCGCAAAACCCAAGGCAAGGCTGGACGCCTTGCCTGGTTTTGCAACGCGGCGGATCGCCCGCAAAACCACGCCCCTTCGGGTTCGACCCAAAACGGGCGCTTTGCCCACCAAACCGCTTGCGTGTGCCTTCGGGCACACGACGCGCGGTTTGGTGGGCAAATCATCCCGTTTTGGACTCGAACGCGCATGGCGGGAGTTAGGCAGAGCATCCCCAGGCACTTGGACTGGACCGGTCCTTGTCCGCATTGTCCCCATGGAACGCAGAAACAAAAAACCGGGCGCAATTGCTTGGGCCCGGTAAGTGATTCTAGGCGCGCGGGTGTCCGGCGATGATGCCGCGACCTGTATACCCTTTATATGGGCAGTCCCATTCCGGGACGCTATTCCGGGCTCCTATTTCGGGTCGCTATTTCGGGCCCTGGCTGGGCGTTGGGGGACTTGCCTCGCAACGCGACTGGGCCGCAGCCCGCACCCGTTTTTTCTCATCCTCAACCCAGCCAATCACACGCAGCCGGCCCGCATTGGCGCCCTGTGCAATGGCCATGGAGCGCGCTTCGAAAAAACGGTTCTGGTTCTGCTCTGTGTTTGACAGCTTTCGACCATCCCAGGAGACCTGGAGCAGGTTTCTGACGAGGTTCCGCTCGGTGGGCGAGCCCTCGGTGCCGGCTGGCAGGGTTTCAACCAATGCCAGCCAGGCTGTCCAGCGTTGCCCCTGTGCGGCGGACGGGGCGGGCTTGAGCTCTATCGAAGCACCCAGATAGTCGGCCAGCGGCAGGCCGTGGGCCACCCGCAGTGTGCTGCCTGTGAGGCGGTTGACGGAATGGGTACGGTTGCTGGTCTTGGCGGGAACAGGCTGCCCCGAGGCCTCCAGACGGGCCAGTGCATCGCGCGTTGCCACCGCAGACAGCGGCGCGTCGTCGCCTTTGCTGCCTGGGACGACCCAGTCCAGCGCGATCTGGCCGGCGTTGGCCCGCGGCGTGGTCGGGTCTACCCAGCAACTGTCGCAGTCGGCGTTGATGAAACGCTCGATGAGTTGAGTTGGCCGGGGCTGGCCGTCGCTGGCGCAGAACGATTGGGCCCAGGAACCGGACGCGGCGCAACTGAACAAAGCGGTTAACAGAACAAGGTGTTTCATTTCAGGGGTTCCTGCAGCATGGGACCATAGGAGCACAGGCATTTTCCCAGATGTCGTTTGGGGCGCCTGACTCTTAGAACCTGTTTACGATCTAAACGAGGCCGCGTTGGGGTGCAATCGGGATGAGTGGGGCGCCCGGGTCCGCCGCATGGGCTAATGCCCATGCATGGGCCTGGGTGGCTCAATCGCCCGACCGCACAGCCGGCCGGCTGTGCGTCGTGCGGCTGCCCCCATGGGGATGCAAACGCGACCGCGTTTGCGTCACCCCAACCCGAAGGGCAAGCGCCTTCTCGGGCGGTCTGCGGCGTTGCGGCGCTTGCCCATAGCCCGAGCTATGGGCGGCGCACCGCGCCTTGCATCCCATCCCGAGAAGGTGCTTGCGCGGCCCCGTTTAGATCGTAAACAGGTTCTTGCACCCTTTAAGCAGCCTGGCCAAGCCTGAGCGCAGTCGCTATCAGGTGATCCTTGAAGTCGCTGGCCAGTATGCCGGGCGTTTGCCCCTGCAGCGTCAGCACTTGCAGGCTGCGCTGGCGGAATTGCGGCTCGCTCACCGGCACGGCCACCAGCTCACCTGCCCGAACGGCGTGCGCGGCGCTGACCAGGGCCGAGAGCGTCAGCACCTCGCCCTGCATGACCAGCGCCAGTAGGGTGGGGTAGTTGCCGGTGTAAGCCACCTGGTAGTGCAGGCCCTTGAGGCTGCAGCACAGGTTCAGCATTTGCCGCACCGTGGTGCCGGCCTCGGGCACGGCCAGCGGATGGCGCACGATGTCAGCCACCGACACACTGCGCCGCCGGGCCAGCGCATGGCCGGGTGCCGCCAGCACCATGATGGGCGCGGGCTGGTTGTGTTCGATCTTCAGGCCCTTGTCCGGGGCGACGGAAAACTTGATCCCCAGGTCCACCTCGCCGCGCAGCAGGTGCCGGCTCACCTCGTCGGGCGTGCCCACCTGCAGGTGAATGCCGCAGCCGGGATGCGCTGCGCGAAATGAAGACATCACCTCCGCCATGAAACCGCAGGCCAGGCCCTCGGTGCAGGCGAGGCGGATGCGGCTGGCGCGTTGCCCGCCTAGCCCCTTGACTTCGTCGACCACGCGTTCGGCGTCGAGCATGGTGGTGCGCACATAGGCGGCCAGCCGCTCCCCGGCAGCGCTGAGCGCCATGCCGCGGGCCTGGCGCTCGAACAAGGCACAGCCCAGGCTGCCTTCGAGTTTGGTGATCTGGCGGCTGACGGCCGATACCGCCACATGCAGCTGTTCAGCCGCCTGAGTCACCGAGCCGGTACGGGCGACTTCCAGAAAGTAGCGGGTGGCTGTGCCCAGCAATGACAAGGACATCGTATGGCTTCCCGTGTGGCTTGCGTGCATTGCCGCCAGCGCAAGGGTGGGTTGCTTATTCTCAAATTGTGAAACCTCTTTGAGTTTATTAGACTTTTGGCAATGCTCCAAGGATGCCAAAACATGACGCGCGACCAATTGCTCGAATCTGCCTCCGCCTGGTTTGACGCCGGGAATTTCCAGCGTGACCTCGCCCGCCGCGTGGCCTGGCGCACGGAGAGCGACGGCGGGCAGCCCGGCCCAGCCCTGGGTGACTACTTGCGCGATGACATCGTGCCGTCCCTGATCCGGCTGGGCTTTGACTGCGAGGTGAAGGCCAACCCGGTGGCTACCGGCGGGCCGCTGCTGGTGGCGCGCCGCGTCGAGGGCCAAGACCTGCCTACCGTGCTGACCTACGGGCATGGCGATGTGGTCAACGGCCAGGACAAGCACTGGCGCGAGGGCCTGAGCCCGTGGCAATTGACCGTGGAGGGCGACCGCTGGTACGGCCGCGGCACGGCAGACAACAAGGGCCAGCACACCATCAACTTCGCAGCGCTGGAGCACGCCCTGGCCGCGCGTGGCGGCCGGCTGGGCTACAACGTGACGGTGCTGCTGGAAATGGGCGAGGAGGCGGGCAGTCCGGGCCTGCGTGAGCTGTGCGAGCGCGAACGCGAGCTGCTGCGTGCCGATCTGCTGATCGCCTGCGACGGGCCGCGCGTGCAGGCACAGCAGCCCACCTTGTTCCTGGGCTCACGCGGGCTGGTCAATTTCTCGCTGCGCCTGCAAAGCCGCGAGCGCGCCTACCACTCGGGCAACTGGGGCGGCGTGCTGACCAACCCCGGCATCGTGCTGGCGCACGCCATCGCATCCATGGTCGATGAACGGGGGCGTATCCAGGTCGAGGGTTTGCGCCCACCGGCACTGGCGGACAACATCCGGCGCGCGCTGCGCGACGTGCAAGTCGGCGGCGGCACGGACGACCCGCAGATCAATCCCGCCTGGGGTGAGCCCGGCCTGACGGCGGCTGAACGCCTGGTTGGCTGGAACACGCTGGAAGTGCTGGCGCTGGGGGCTGGCTCGGCTGAGCGCCCCATCAATGCAATTCCACCTCATGCCGTGGCGCACTGCCAGCTGCGCTTTGTGCCGGGTACGCCGTGGCAGCAGTTGCAGAGCATCGTGCGCGCCCATCTGGACGCGCACGGCTTTGACGCCGTGGAAGTGAGCGTTACCGCCGATTCACCCGCCACGCGGCTGGATCTGGACAACCCCTGGGTCGGCTGGGCCATGCAGTCCATGTCCGCCAGCAGTGGCAAGCCCGTCACCCTGCTGCCGAATCTGGCCGGCTCGCTCCCCAACGACGTGTTTGCCGATGTGCTGGGCCTGCCCACGCTGTGGGTGCCGCATTCCTACCCGGCCTGTGCCCAGCACGCGCCCAACGAGCACCTGCTGGCGTCCGTCGCCAGCGAAGGCCTGCGCATCATGGCTGGACTGTACTGGGACCTGGGCGAGCCGGGCCTGCCCTGGCAGCGCAGCGCGCGTGCCCCATGAGCCCCACGGAGCCCCTCGCTTGAGTTTTTTAACCTGAAAAGAGAACAGCATGACATCGACATCACGCCGCGCAACGCTGATCACTGCCCTGGCCGCTCTGGTGACCAGCCTGGCGAGCCCGCTGGCCCTGGCCCAGAGCTGGCCAAGCAAGCCTCTCAAGCTGATCGTGCCGTTCCCGCCGGGCGGCGCAACCGACGCCGTGGCCCGCCTGATTGCGGAGCGCCTGGGGCCCCGCCTGGGGCAAGCCGTCATCATCGAGAACAAACCGGGCGCGGCGACCGTCATCGGTGTGGACGCGGTGGCCAAGTCCATTCCCGATGGCCACACGCTGCTGGTCTCAGGCACCAGCAGCTTCACCGTCGTGCCGGGCTTGCGCAGCAAACTGCCCTTCGATCTGCTCAAGGACCTGGCCCCGATCGCGCTGGTCACCTATGCGCCCTTGGTGCTGGTCACGGCGCCGTCCAAGCCCTACCAGCGCCTGTCCGACGTCATCGCGCAAGCCAGGGCCAAGCCCAAATCGCTGACCTACTCCACCTATGGGCCCGGGACTGCGCCCCATCTTTCCGCGGAGCTGCTGGCCCACGCCGCCGGTGTCGAACTGGAGGCCGTGCCCTACAAGGGCAGTGCCGAAGCCCTGATAGGCCTGATGCGCGGCGATATTGATGTGGGCGTGGAAACCCTCTCGGCCGCCAGTGCGCAGATCAAGGCCGGCAAGCTGCGCGTGCTGGCGGTGACCAGTGGCAAGCGCACGGCGTTCCTGCCCGAAACGCCGGCCATGGAGGAACTGCGCCTGCCGCAGGCCAGCTTTGATGGTTTCTATGCCGTCGCCGCCCCTGCGGGCACGCCAGTGGCGGTGGTCCAGCGGCTGACGCGGGAAATCAGCGAAATCATGGCCATGCCGGAGGTGAAGGAAAAATGCGCCCAGTTGTCGCTGGAAGCCGTAGCCCTGGGCCCCGACGCGTTGCGTGCGATCATGAAAACCGACATCGCCAGGTTTCGTGAACTGGGGGAGCGGATCAAGATCAGTCTGGATTAACCCCTTCCCGGGTGCGGGGAGGGGGTGTGGGTGCCGGTTTTCTACAATGGACCCATGTTCCCACAAGTCACACGAGATTCCCCGCTGCTGCACAACCTCAACCCCGAGCAACATGCCGCTGTCACCCTGCCGAATGAGCACGCCCTGATTCTCGCCGGGGCGGGCTCCGGCAAGACCCGCGTGCTGACCACCCGCATTGCCTGGTTGCTGCAAACCGGCCAGGTGTCGCCCGGCGGTATTCTGGCCGTGACGTTTACCAACAAGGCTGCCAAGGAAATGCTGGCCCGCCTGTCTGCCATGCTGCCCGTCAATGTGCGCGGCATGTGGATTGGCACCTTCCATGGCCTGTGCAACCGGTTTTTGCGGGCGCATTACAAGCTAGCCAATCTGCCGCAGAGTTTCCAGATTCTGGACACGCAAGACCAGCTGTCGGCCATCAAGCGGCTGTGCAAGCAGTTCAATGTGGACGACGAGCGCTTTCCGCCCAAGCAGTTGGCGTGGTTCATTGCCAGCTGCAAGGAAGACGGCCTGCGTGCCAAGGATGTGCAGGTGCGTGACGAGGAAGGCCGCAAGAAGGTCGAGATCTACGCGCTGTACGAAGAGCAGTGCCAGCGCGAAGGCGTGGTGGATTTTGGCGAGTTGATGCTGCGCAGCTATGAACTGCTGCGTGACAACGCCCCCGTGCGCGAGCACTACCAGCGGCGTTTTCGCCATATCCTGATCGATGAGTTCCAGGACACCAACAAGCTGCAATACGCCTGGATCAAGATGCTGGCGGGCCAGGGCCCTGAAGCCACGCAGGGCGCCGCCGCGATGCCGGGCGGCTCGGTGGTAGCGGTGGGTGACGACGACCAGAGCATCTACGCCTTTCGCGGTGCGCGTGTGGGCAACATGACCGACTTCGTGCGCGAATTCGATGTGCAGCACCAGATCAAGCTGGAGCGCAACTACCGCAGCTTCGGCAACATCCTGGATTCGGCCAACGAGCTGATCAGCCACAACAGCAAGCGCCTGGGCAAGAACCTGCGCACCGAGGCCGGCCCGGGCGAGCCGGTGCGGGTGTATGAAGCCACCTCTGATTTTGCCGAGGCCCAGTGGTTTGTCGACGAAGTGAAGCAGCTGGTGCGAGACGGCGCCGAGCGTAAGGAGATCGCGCTGCTGTACCGCAGCAATGCGCAAAGCCGGGTGATGGAAACCGCGTTGTTCAATGCCGGCGTGCCTTACCGCGTGTATGGCGGCCTGCGCTTTTTCGAGCGCGCCGAGATCAAGCATGCGCTGGCCTACCTGCGCCTGCTGGAGAACCCGCACGACGACACCAGTTTTTTGCGCGTGGTCAACTTTCCGCCGCGTGGCATTGGTGCGCGCAGCATTGAGCAGTTGCAGGACATTTCGCGCGCCTCGGGTTGCTCGCTGCATGACGGTGTCAGTGCGGTGACTGGCAAGGCCGGTGCCAACCTGGGTGCTTTTGTCGCCAAGATCGATGTGCTGCGCGAGCAGACCACGGGCCTGACCCTGCGCGAAATCATCGAGCTGGTGCTGCAGCACAGCGGTCTGGAAGAGCATTACAAGCTGGAAAAAGAAGGCCAGGACCGGCTGGAGAACCTGGCCGAACTGGTCAACGCCGCCGAGTCCTTCGTCAGCCAGGAAGGCTTTGGCCGCGATGCCGTGGCCTTGCCGGTAGACGAACTGGGTTCGCGCGCGAACCTGGCCCTGGACCAGTCGCCAGCCAGCCAGGGTCTCGATCCTTCTGCAGCGCTGCTGAGTGAGCCCTTGCCGGAATTGCTGGCGCCCGACACCGAAACCGGTGAAACCCTGTCGCCGCTGGCAGCCTTTCTCACGCACGCCGCGCTGGAGTCCGGCGACAACCAGGCGCAGGCCGGCCAGGATGCCGTGCAGCTGATGACGGTGCACTCGTCCAAAGGGCTGGAGTTTGATTGCGTCTTCATCACCGGCATGGAAGAGGGCCTGTTCCCGCATGAAAATTCCATGAGCGACCACGATGGCCTGGAGGAAGAGCGCCGCCTGATGTACGTGGCTATCACGCGCGCGCGCAAGCGCCTCTACCTCAGTCATTCGCAGACCCGCATGTTGCACGGCCAGACGCGCTACCACCTGAAAAGCCGGTTCTTTGACGAGCTGCCGGAAGCGGCGCTCAAATGGATCACGCCCAAAAACCAGGGCTTTGCATCCGGCCTGGGCATGGGATCCGGTGGGTGGGGCGGTGCTCATAATTCTGGAGCTAGTGGCACCCGTGGCGACTGGGCCAGCAACGTTTTTTCTTCAAAGTCCGGTTCATCCGAGCGCTTTGCCAATCCACCGGTGCCGCCGCAGCGCAACGCGCCTTCGCATGGGCTTAAAGGCGGCATGCAGGTGTTTCACGCCAAGTTTGGCGAGGGCAAGGTGCTGATGCTCGAAGGCAGTGGTGACGATGCGCGGGCGCAGATCAATTTCACCCGGCATGGCGTGAAATGGCTGGCACTGAGTGTGGCCAAGCTGACGGTGGTTTAGGACCGTGGTTAAGATAGGTCAAACCCATGATGCAGTCCTGATGCCGTCCTCAGGCAGTGCCTGCACCCCCAGCATACCCAGCATCCCCGGGATCAAGCCGCCCGCGAGAACACATGAACGAGCCCGAACCGTCCGCTGACACCTCTTCCCCGATTTACGTGCCGCATCAGGAGTTTTGCGCCGGCGTGCCCATGGGGCGTTTCCGCTTGATCGTGAATCCGGAGCGCGCGCAGAAGTACGTCAAGCATCGGCTGTTTGTCGTGGGTATCGCACTGCCCCTCCTGGGCATTGGAACGGCGCTGAGCCTGTGGGGTTATCTTTGGGCGGGGCTTCCGCTGGTCATCGTCGGCGCCCTGCTGCATCGTGTCATCAAGTCCCACGCCGCCAAAATCCTGCTGTACCTGGCCATGCATGACGCCAAAACATACAACCAGGCCATTGAGTACGAAATCCTCGAAGTACGTTACGCGAATTGAGCGCCGCCGCGCTCCCGCGCCTGGCCCTGTTCCGGGCCAGACGCTGGCGTGTCAGCTGCCGATACGCCCACCGTCGTTTTTCGTGATCACGATCGTGGCCGAGCGCGGGCGTTTGCCAGTCCCGTAACCCACATTGGCCGGCCACTGGCTGGTGTATTTGGCCGGGTCGCCGATGTTGGCCTGTGCGGTGGTTTCGCCCGGGTGCTGGATGTTCACAAACAGGGTTTTGCCGTCCGGTGTTTCGGCCAGCCCCGTGATCTCGCAACCCACTGGCCCCACCAGAAAGCGCTTGAGCTTGTCGGGCGTCGGCGCCTTGCCGACATAGGTGTCAACCGCGAGCGCGCCACCATCAGCGCGCGGGTAGCTCAGGGTGACCTTGCGGCCGTCGCCCACCTGACCCGGCAGGCCGGCCAGCATCATGCAGTTGGTGACATCGGTGTAGGCGCTGTCATCGGTCTGGATCCAGCATATGCCCGTGCTGGGGCTGAAGGCCAGGCCGTCGGGGCTCGAAAAGTCCTGCTCGCCCGTCAATTTCGACAGGTTCACGGAGCCGGGTGCTGCACTGGCTTCGGCGCCGAAAAGATACACGTCCCAGGTGAAGCTGGTCGCAGCCGAACCGGCGGCGCCTTCTTTCATGCGCAGGATGTGGCCATTGGGATTGCCGGTTTGCACCGTCGCTGTGCCCCTGATGTCGGAATAGGCGCGCGGGTTGGCGCTGTCGGGTGCCAGCTGCGACGAGCCACTGGGCTCGACACGGCGGTTGCTGTTGTTGGTCAGCGAGTAATAAATTTCACCATTGGCCGGGTTGACCGAGCACCATTCGGGGCGGTCCATTTTGGTGGCGCCCACGGCATCGCCCGCCAGACGCGTGTTCACGGCGATGTCGGCCTGATCGGCGAACGGGTATTTGGCATAGCCGGCCACGGCGGGGTTGGTTTGCGAAAGCTCCAGCCACTGGCCGGTGCCGTCCGCATTGAATTTGGCCGCGTAGAGCTTGCCGTTGTCGAGGTACTTGTCGCCGGCGGCCAGGCGGTCGGCCGGGTTGGCATCGGCTGCATCCCATTTGGCGGCAGACACCCACTTGTAGATGTACTCGTTGCGTGAATCATCGCCCTGGTACACGGCCAGCGGCTGGCCAGGAACCACCTTGCCGAACGCCGCGCTTTCATGGGCGAAACGGCCAAGTCCAGTGCGTTTTTTGGCGGGTTTTGTTTTGTTGTAGGCGTCCATCTCAACGATGTAGCCCATGCCGTTGAGCTCGTTGCGGTAGTCGTCGCTGCCAGTGGCCGAGGTGCCGGTTTTGGCGTTGATCCAGCGCGCGAACCGGTCGTCCTTGCCGGCGGTTTCCCAGCCGTGGCGCGTGCTGGCGCCTTCAGCGCGGCCGTAGCGTACCAGTGCGGTCACGCTTTTGTTGCCTTCGCGGGCTGCGTCATCGCCCTTGGGGCGCGTGAAGTAGCCGGCCCAGTTTTCCTCGCCAGTCAAAAAGGTGCCCCAGGGCGTTTTGCCGGTACCGCAGTTGTTCAGCGTGCCGCGGGTTTTGGTGCCGTTGGGCGAGAACCTGGTGACCATCAGCGGGTTGCCGCGTGCTGGCCCGGCAATCTCGATCTCGCTCAGCGGTGTCAGGCGTGTGTTGAAGGCGGAGTCTTTGAGATATTCCCACTTGGCGCCCTTGCGGCGGACTTCGACCACGGCCACACCATGGATGGCAAGCTCTTTTTCGACTTCGCTGGCCGGGCGCGGCAGGCTGCTGGTGCCGCCGTTGGCATGCAGGAAGAAGGACGAGAGTTTTTCGTCGGTTGTCGCTTCGTGGTTCATCGCCAGCAGGCCGCGGCTGTTGGCGCTGTTTGATGGTCGGCCGTTGTTGTCCAGCCCGAACCACTCCATGCCGTCGTGGTGGTCGCCCGCACGGTTTTCATAGTCGCTGTCGGTGCCGTCGTTTTTGTAGGCGGGTGTGGACGCCGTCAGGGGGTCGCCCAACGCGTAGAGCACGCTGGTGGTATAGCCGGGCGGCACCACCACCATGTCGGCCAGGCCTTTGGCCACTTCCTTGAAACCCAGCAGCTTTTCATGGGGTGCGGCGACAGCCTCCTCGCCGAGACCTACGGCCGACGCGGCCAGGCTGCCAAAGACGGCGGCGGCAGCGGTGCCTACCGAGCCCCGCAACACCGAGCGGCGGCTCAGGCGGGCATCCAGAACCGTTTCGAAAGACGGATTGTTCGACGTATTGTTGTTCAGGTCATCAGGGTCGATATAGGCGCTATCGGTGTGGGTTGGCTTGGACATTGGCAGCTTTCGTGTGACATTGCATTGAAACTGGCAACGGGATCGCGTTGCCGGTTCACGCATTGTGTGAAACAAAGGTGACAATTCCGTGACGCCCGCTCCCCCCAGGCTTGCCGGGATAGGAGGGGTATGGGGATATGCGGGGATCAGCCTCGCGTATGAGCCTCGCCTGTGAATGCCCGGCCGGTTGCTTCTGCGATGTTCAGTCCGCGCTCAGGATCGGTCGGCTGGCTGGTCACCGGAGTCGGTGGGTAGTTCGGGCGTGGCCAGGAAGCTGTCCCGGAAGGTGAAGTAAATCGAGGTGAAAAACATCGCCACGATGACCAGCGCTACGGGAAACATCACGACCGTTGCGAGCGTGGGGTTGCCCAGCACGCTGGCAATCAATGAAACCAGCAGGGCCGCAAACAGAAACACACCGGTCCACGCGAAACCAAATACCGTGAGCGCACCCAGATTTTTGTAGCAGGCCATGAAACTGAAAAACAGGCTTTTGACCGGCGTCACGCCATGCCAGTGCACCAGCGCCGGAGCATGCCAGAACAGCAGTGACAGCGGCAGGTAAAGGCCCAGCGCCACCCACATGGCCGTCTGGAAACCGCGCTGCAGCAACAGCTCTTCGGTGATCTTGCCGCCCACGAGATACAGCCTGGCAAATTCTCCGCCATCGAACAGCGCCGAGATTCCCATCAGCGTCAAAAACCCTGCCGCGTACAGCCCGCCCAGCACCATCATGGCGCGCATGCGCTGCTGGCCGGCACGAAAGGCGCTGATCAGAATCGACGGCATCGGAAATTTGCCCTTGGTGGCCTCTTGCGTAGCGGCCATCAGGCCCAGCGTGGCGGCGGGCAGCAAGGCGAGTGCCAGCGCCGCGCCAATGAAGGGCACCAGTGTCGCCAGCGAGAGCATGGCCATGAACATGAAAAACAGGCCCGACATCGCCAGGGGCTGCTTCATGAAGGTTTTGATGCCGAGCTTGACCCAGGTGACGCCGGTACGCGCGGGAACAATATTGAGTTTCATGGTGTTGACAGGGACGGGCCGAAAATAGGATGGAAAAGGGGGCAGGGGACAGGGCAAACCTGTTCAAGATCTGCGACAACGCCGGATGACGCATAAATTGGACGCTGCAAAGGCACAGTTTGCCTCAAAGTCGGGCCGCCACGCCCGGAGTTGCCCCTCCGGCGGGGAGCCGCGGCTTGTTGGGGTTAAGGTTAAAGGTTGGGCTTAAAGGGCGTACGGGTCTGTGAGCCGCTGGCGCAGCACACGCTCGAAATGGCCCGGGTCGTGCGCCTTGAGCACGGCTGCCTCCCGCGGCAAATGAAAGTCCCACAGTCGCGAGATCCAGAAGCGCAGCGCCCCGGCGCGTTGCATGGCCGGCAGCAAGGTGCGCTCCTGCGCAGTCAGGCGGCGCACGCTCTGGTAGGCGGCCACGAAAGCATCGGCACGCGCGCTGTCTTGTGCACCGCTGTCCAGATCAATGCACCAGTCATTGAGACAAACCCCGATATCAAACAAAAAGGTATCGCAGCCGGCAAAATAAAAATCAAAAAACCCGGTGAGCTTGCCGTCCTCAAACATGACGTTGTCACGAAACAGGTCGGCGTGCACCGCGCCCCGCGGCAGGCTGCGGCAGGCCGATGAGGCGGCGACATGGTTCTGGTAAGCCAATTCACCCAGGATCAGGCTGCGTTGCTCGGGCGTGAGGTGCTGCAGCACCACGGGCACAGTTTCGTTCCACCAGGCGAGGCCGCGCAGGTTGGGCTGCTGGCGCGGGTAGTCCAGCCCGGCCAAGTGCATGCGGGCCAGCATCTCGCCTACGGCAGCGCAGTGCGCGGGTGTGGGGGCGAGTTCGCTGTGGCCACGCAGCTTGTTGACCACGGCAGTCGGCTTGCCCTTGAGCCGGTGGAGGATCTCACCCTTGCCGTTTTCGGCCGGATCGGGCACCGGAATGCCATGTGCCGCCAGGTGTTTCATCAGGTGCAGGTAATACGGCAGTTGTTCGAACGTCAGGCGCTCGAACAGCGTCAGCACGTAATGGCCCTGATCGGTGTCTACAAAGTAGTTGGTGTTTTCGATGCCGCCTGCAGCGCCCTTGATGCTCTGCAGTTGCCCCAAATTCAAGGCGTTCAAGAACGCTGCGGCCTCGTCAAACGAGACCTCGGTAAAAACGGCCATGCCTGAAACTGAACCCTGAGCTAAAAAATTAAAACTTGAGCACGTTCCAGACGCGCGAACCGTTGGTGTCGCCGCTGGCTGCTGCCGGTGCGGCGCCCCTTGCGCCTTCTGCCGGCTTGACCTCGTAGGCAGGACCACCGGTTTTGGGTTGGACGACGATTTGCTGGGTCTCGCCGCCTACCCGTAACTCATCGATGCGCGTGCCGGCATCTTCGGTATGGATGCGTTTGATGGCTTTGTCCGGGCGTCCGGTGCGCGCTGGTGCCGCCTCTTTTTTCTCTGCGGCCGCAGGTGCCTGCGTTTGCGCCACAGCTGCAGCCAGCGGCAGCGCTGTGAGCACAGCGGCAAGAAGGGGGCTAAAAACGTGTTTCATACTTGTATTGTAGGCTTGCGGGGACGTGTTTACAAAGGCCTTGAGTGTCGTAAAAAGGTGGCTTGCGACGTAGGCGGAAATCCAGTGTGAAAGAAGGCGCCAGGCGCCGTTTGTGTTTGATGGAGGCCTCTGCCGATATCCCTGACAATCAGGCCCTATGAGTTCTGACAAAAAAACACTGCTGCTGGTGGACGGCTCCAGCTACCTGTACCGCGCCTTCCATGCCATGCCCGACTTGCGCGCCAACCCGGGCGATCCAACCAGCCCGGCCACGGGCGCCATCCGCGGCATGATCAACATGATGCAGAAGCTGCGCAAGGACGTGCGCGCCGACTACGCCGCCTGCGTGTTTGACGCCAAGGGCCCGACCTTTCGCGATGCGCTTTACCCGCAGTACAAGGCCCAGCGCTCACCCATGCCCGACGACCTGCGCAGCCAGGTGGAGCCTATCCATGAAGTGGTGCGGCTGCTGGGCTGGAAAGTGCTGGACGTTCCAGGCGTGGAGGCCGATGACGTGATTGGCACGCTGGCCTGCCTGGCTTCGAAGCAGGGCATTGAAGTCATCATTTCCAGCGGCGACAAGGACCTGAGCCAGCTGGTCGATGAAAACATCACCGTCATCGACACCATGAATGACCGCCGGCGCGACCTGGCCGGGGTCGAAGCCGAATTCGGCGTGCCGCCGCGCCTGATGGTGGACTACCAGGCACTGGTTGGCGATGCCGTGGACAACGTGCCCGGCGTGCCCAAGGTTGGCCCCAAAACGGCGGTGAAGTGGCTGCTGGAATACGGCTCGCTCGATGCCCTGGTGGCGCGTGCCGGCGAAATCAAGGGCGTGGTCGGCGACAACCTGCGTCTCTCGCTGGAATGGCTACCCAAAGGCCGGGAGCTTCTGACCATCAAGAAAGACTGCGACCTGATCGACTACATCGATGGCCTGCCCGCTCTGGAATCAATAGCCATCGGTGGGCAGCAGACGGAGGCCTTGAAGGCTTTTTACGAGAAATACGGCTTCAAGGGGCTGGTCAGGCAAATCGACACCGAAAGTACGCCACCCGAATTGATTGGCGGACCCGAGGGTCGGCATGCCAAATCGCCGGGCTCCGTGGGTCCTTCGGCTTCGCCCGGCTTGTTTGACGAACCCTCGCTGCCGGATGTCCCTTTGGCCGGGCGGGCCAGCAATCTCAAGTACGACACCATCTTCACCTGGGAGTTGCTTGACAGCTGGCTGGCCAAAATTGAAGCCGCAGAATTGGTGGCGGTGGACACCGAAACCACCTCGCTGGACGAAATGCTGGCCCAGATCGTGGGCATCAGCTTCAGCGTGACACCCGGCGAGGCTGCCTACATTCCGCTGACGCACGACTACCCCGATGCGCCCGCGCAATTGCCGCGAGACGAGGTGCTGGCCCGCCTCAGGCCCTGGCTGGAAAACCCGGCCAAAGCCAAGCTGGGCCAGCACGTCAAATACGACCGCCATGTGTTTGCCAACCACGGCATCGAAGTGCAGGGCTATGCGCACGACACCATGCTGCAAAGCTATGTGCTGGAAGTGCACAAGCCGCATGGCCTGGCCAGCCTGGCGGAGCGGCATGTAGGGCGCAGCGGCATCAATTACGAAGATCTGTGTGGCAAGGGCGTGCACCAGATCAAGTTCAACCAGGTCGATATTGCCAAGGCCGCGGAATACTCGTGCGAGGACTCCGACCAGACGCTGGACGTGCACCGCGTGCTCTGGCCCCAGATCCAGGCCAACGACAAACTGCGCTTTGTGTATGAGCTCGAAATGAAGAGCAGTGAAACGCTTTACCGCATCGAGCGCAACGGCGTGCTGATTGACGCCCCCACGCTGGCCAAGCAAAGCGGTGAGCTGGGCGCGCGCATTGTGCAGCTGGAAGCCGAAGCCCACGAACTGGCGGGCCAGCCCTTCAACCTGGGCAGCCCCAAGCAGATCGGCGAAATCTTCTTCGGCAAACTGGGCTTGCCCGTCGTCAAGAAAACCCCGAGCGGCGCGCCAAGCACCGACGAGGAAGTGCTGGAAAAGCTGGCGGAGGACTATCCCTTGCCCGCCAAGATCCTGGAGCACCGCGGGCTTTCCAAACTCAAGGGCACTTACACCGACAAGCTGGCGCAGCTCGCGCATCCCAGGACGGGCCGGGTGCATACGCATTACGCGCAGGCGGTTGCCGTTACCGGGCGCCTGTCGAGCAACGACCCCAACCTGCAGAATATTCCGGTGAAAACGGTGGAGGGCCGCCGCGTGCGCGAAGCCTTCGTCGCACCGGCCGGCAGCGTGATCGCCAGTGCCGACTATTCGCAGATCGAACTGCGCATCATGGCCCACCTCAGCGAAGACGAGGCCTTGCTGCGCGCCTTCACCGAGGGTCTTGACGTGCACCGCGCCACCGCGGCCGAGGTGTTTGGGGTCGCGGTGGACCAGGTGAGCAGCGAACAGCGCCGCTACGCCAAGGTCATCAACTTCGGCCTGATCTACGGCATGAGCAGTTTTGGCCTGGCGCGCAACCTGGGCATTGAAACCAAGGCGGCGGCCGCCTACATTGACCGCTATTTCCAGCGCTATCCCGGCGTCAAGCACTACATGGATGAAACGCGCCTCTCCGCCAAAAGCAAGGGCTATGTGGAGACCGTGTTCGGCCGGCGCCTGTATTTGCCCGAGATCAACTCACCCAACGGCCCGCGCCGGGGTGGCGCAGAACGCGCTGCCATCAACGCGCCCATGCAGGGCACCGCGGCCGACCTGATCAAGCTCAGCATGGTCAAGGTGCAGGAGGTGCTCGATGCCGAGAAGCGCTCTACCAAAATGATCATGCAGGTGCACGATGAACTGGTGTTTGAAGTACCCGAGGCAGAAGTGGAATGGGTGAGGGTCGAGATCCCCCGCATCATGGCGGGCGTGGCCGACCTCAGGGTACCGCTGCTGGCCGAGATCGGAGTCGGCCCGAACTGGGACAAGGCGCACTGAGCCTGCTACGCTAGCGCCAATACGTTTCAGTCAAGGACCCGTGAAGCTCCCTCCCCTTCTGGGGGAGGGTTGGGGTGGGGGCCAGCGACGACCGAGTCAGCACGGTGGCCCGACGCCCACGCCGTGAGCCCCCATCCCGGCCTTCCCCCAGCGGGGGAAGGAGATGATCGGCACTGCATGCGGCGTGCTAACGGAACCGTATTGACACTAGTGGACTGTAACGTTTAAAACGGAAGTATCATTGTAGCCATGGAGGTTGCGATGAAACTGACCAAAAGCGAACGCATGGAACTTCAACAGCAAGCTGCAGCGAGGAACGCCCGAGCCGATTCGGCGCGCCATGCCCGGTTGATTCTGCTGCTGGCCGATGGGCTCACCTGGGCGGAGATTCGCGCCAAGCTGGACTGCAGCGACAGCTACATTGACCGGTGGAGCAAGCGCTTTGAGAG